>JBKJTT010000048.1:0-4841 GCA_046590205.1 Kapaibacterium sp. (SeqCode) | reverse complement strand
CTCATCGGATTATATATCATCACGATCTGCACATCATCGCCCGTCGCCGTTGCGATAAGCGAACTGATGATGTCGCGCCGCATCCCCGTCGCTTCATCAATAGCGATAAAAATACTTTCGGCATGATAGCCCTGCGCGGATTCGGGCTTTGCCGGGTTGACCGCAAGCATGAAGCGTTTCTCGTCCAGCTTGATGCGCGTATCGGTGATGTCCTTCTCGTCGTAGAGCTTCGCCTTAAATGCCTGACGACGTATCTCGCCCCAGAGGTTATGCTTCACCTGCTTCTCGGATGAGGAGGTAGTCAGGACGATGCATTCGGGCGAAGTATAGAGCTTCCAGTTGCAGAGCGCGGCGAGTGCAGTCGTCTTGCCAACGCCGTTTGCGGAGCGGACGAGGATACGCCGATGCCCCGCCGCGACGGCATCAAAGACAGCGGAGAATTTCGGCCACATGTAGAGTTCGAGTTTTTCGGATGCAAACTCGGCAGGAGTAATGAGTTTTGTGGGTTTCATGGGTTTTGGGAGTTTTCGGGGAGCATTCAGGACGAATGCGTGAATTCTGGAGTGCAAAGATACGCAAATTCTAACCCATTTGCAAGATGCCTACGTAAAGTATTTTAAACTATTTTTTTCGGCGATTCCGGTGCGGAAACGCCGATTTTGTGTAGAGTTTGCTATACACAGGTGCCCGTGGGATTATTGGGGCAGAGCTTTTATGACTTCCTGCAACTCGGCGGAATGCGCTCGGACTGCTACTTTTGTGTATTTCTTTGCGACTCGTCCGTTCTTATCGATGAGGAATGTCCAGCGTTCGGGATAACGCTCTTCTTCGAGTGGTACTCCGTAGGCAGCGCATATCTTGCCAGCTTCGTCAACTAAGAGCGGGAAATTGAGTTTATCTTTTTCGGTAAACTGTTTATGCTTATTGATGTCGTCAAGCGAGACACCAAGAATAACGGTGTTCAGCTCTTCAAACTTCGCTTTGTCATCGCGGAAGTTGCAAGCTTGAACAGTACATCCGCCTGTCATATCTTCGGGATAAAAATAGAGAATGACGTTCTTGCCTTTGAATTGTTCGAGCGTGACAAGTGTGCCGTCAGTTGCGACAGCAGAAAAATCTGGGGCGATGTCGCCTTCTTTGAGTTCAACCATAAATGAAAATGCTAATAAAAGTAATTGAAATATCATGATAAGTCCTCGGCTTGTAATAAACCATGAGTAAGCATTGATGCAAACTTGACAACATCGTATCCGAGCTTTTTGATACGCTTTTCGAGCATTACATCGGCAAGCTGATTCGGACCGGAAAATATCTTCCCTGAATTTGAAATAGAAACCTGATGCGGTACGCTCCATGCACCGACACCACGCATGATGGTGCGAAGATGATTGATAGAGTTTATCGCCCCCATTGCCCCACCTGCAACACCAATAAGCCCAACCATCTTATGCTCGAACTCATCATGGCTACATAAGTCAAGCGCATTCTTGAGCCACCCTGTTAAGCTGTTGTGGTATTCAGGTGTGCCGATGATTATGCCTTGCGCTTCACGTATCTTTCGGCGGAATTCGTGTACAGATTCTGGGTAGGTTGACTCGTCTGCACGTCCATCGCAGAACGGAAGGTCAGCAGTGCATACTTCGCAGAACTCTATGTCTGCGCCCTTCTCCTTCGCTGCCTCAAGTGCGAGGTTTATCACGAAGGATGTCGAGGAGTATGGCTTTAAGCTCCCACTTATGCCAAGAACTTTGATTGCCATTACTTTTTCTCCTGCGGGTAATCGTAAAAGCCCTTGCCTGTTTTTCTGCCGAGTCGGTTAGACTCGTACATCTTCTGCTGAATGATATGCGGTCGGAAACGCGGCTCGCCGAAATACTGGTCATATACCGATTGCGTGACCGAGAGATTTACATCAATACCGATCAAGTCCATCAGTTGAAATGGTCCCATCGGGAAGCCTGCAGAGCGCATGATGTTATCAACCTGTTCGTGCGATGCAATGCCATCACCAACTAATCGGAATGCTTCGCCATAAAAATTACGAGCGACGCGATTAACGATAAATCCCGGTGTATCTTTTGCAAGCACAGGAATCTTCCCAAGCTGTTTCACATATCCTTCGGCGCGGTACATTACTTCATCGCTTGTCTCCTGCCCTCTTATGATCTCCACGAGCTTCATGATGTGTGCCGGATTAAAGAAGTGCAAGCCAAGCACACGCTCCGGCTTGCGACAAGCACTGGCGATGGCAGTAATGGCAAGAGATGATGTATTGCTTGCAAGTAATGTATCTTCTCCGACAAGATCGGATAAGCGTGAGAATAACTCTTGTTTTATCTTGAGGTTCTCGACTGCTGCCTCGATAACGAGGTCGCATGTACGTAAATGCTCGAAGTGTGAGGTAGTCCGAATGCGAAGCGCGGCAGCATTGGCATCAGCGACAGAAAGTTTTCCCTTCTCTGTCATCTTATCCATAAGCGTACCAATGTTGCGGAAAGCGCGCTGTAAAAATTCATCAGCGATGTCATTAAGAACAACATCATATCCCGCAATTGCAGATGCAAGAGCAATACCGCTCCCCATCGTCCCCGCCCCGATAACTCCGATTGATTTCATACTTACTTCCCCTTAAACTCTGCTTTGCGTTTTTCCTTGAATGCTGCTACGGCATTTGTGTAATCTTCTGTTCTGCCAGCAGCTTCCTGCATATAGACCTCATAATCGAGCGCTTCATCAAGTGACATCGTCGAGACTTTATCTATCATCTTCTTGATGTAGCCGTATGCTTTTGTAGGTCCTGTTGCAAATGCACCGGCTACTTTCAGTGCCTCTTCTATAAGCGTATCTGATGATACTACTTGATTTACAAGCCCAAGCTCAAGTGCTTTAGAAGCAGGAATATCGTCGCCTGTAGCAGCGAGTTCAAATGCTTTTGCAACACCAAGATTCTTCACTAAAAACCAACTCGACCCCGAATCGGGTACCAGACCAATACGAACAAACACTTCAATGAGCTTGGCTGAATCAGCCATAACTCGGTAATCACAGGCAAGGGCAAGAGAACATCCTGCTCCTGCGGCAACGCCATTTATAGCACCGATGATCGGCTTGGGCAAGTTACGCATTGCTCGAATGAGTGGATTGTAACGACGCTCTAACGAATCACGCAACGAGCGTTTTCCGCCACCCGATGGAGCATCCTTCAAGTCCTGACCTGAACAGAATGCCTTTCCAGCCGCTGTCAGCACAACTACGCGAGCATCGTCGTTTTTAGCTATCTCCTTGAATACATTCTGCAAGTCAGTCGTCATCTGCTCATTGAATGCATTATATACATCGGGACGATTGAGCGTAACGGTGAAAATACCGTTCTCCAAAGAAGTCAGTATCGTACTATATTCTGCCATGAAACCCTGATTTTTAATTTCTAATTTTTAACTTTGAATTATTTCCCCGTCCACTCCGGCTTTCTCTTCTCGATAAATGCAGCCATTCCCTCTTTCATATCATCGGATGCAAATAGGAGATAGAAGTTCTTGCGCTCGAATTCAAGTCCCATCTCAATGGTCGTATCGAATGACTTCAAGACTGCTTCTTTTGCAAGACGAACTGCAACAGGTGGACGGCTTGCGATTTCTCTCGCCAAACGCTGCGCCTCTTCAAGGTAAAACTCTACCGGTACAACTTTATTGACAAGTCCTGCCGCACATGCTTCTTCGCCTGTTATAAACTTACCGGTTAATACCATTTCCATCGCAAGACCTTTCCCAACTGCGCGAGTAAGACGCTGTGTACCTCCTGCGCCGGGCATAACCCCGATATTAATTTCCGGCTGACCAATACGAGCCGTCTCGCTTGCAATGATAATATCACAATGCATCATCAGTTCACAGCCACCGCCAAGCGCAAAACCGGATACGGCTGCGATGAGCGGCTTTTTTATTTTGCGGATTCTATCCCACTTTGTGAACTGGTCGCGGTAGAGCATATCAATAGCTGACGCCGATGCCATCTCCTTAATGTCGGCTCCGGCTGCAAATGCCTTCTCGCTACCGGCAAGGACGATAGCTCTGACGGTGTCATCATTATCGAGTGATTCGAGCGTTGCGACAAGCTCGTTCATCGTTTCGTGGTTCAGCGCATTGAGCACTGCCGGACGGTTCAGCTGAACGGTAGCAACGAAGCCGTCACGAGAGAGAATAAGATTTTTTAGTTCTGCCATAGACTTTTACTAAAACAAAAACCCACGCTTGGGCGTGGGTTTTGTAACAGAAAAATGATGCTATTAGTCTCTCGATTAGTCTTTTCTGCCACCCATGATATTGAGCAATGCCATGAAGAGATTAAGGAAGTCAAGATACAAGCTCAACGCACCAAGCGTCGGTGGTATTTCATGAGATCTCTTGAGAATGCGTGATGTATCATAAAGTACAAATCCGCTAAAAAGAATGACCGTAATAACCGATAGTGCAAGGTCAAGGGTGCTAGACTCAACAAAAATGTTCACTATCGAAACACCAATTACCATAAACAGACCTACCGTGAGCGATGCACCCATGAAGCTAAAGTCTTTCTTCGTAATAAAAACATACGCCGTCAAAGCTCCGAAAATAAGTATCGTCAAAAATAGTGCGTTGTAAATAAGCCCTACCCCCGTACCGATGTACCCATTTGCTATTGCATAGAGAGTAGGCGAAATTGTTGCACCGCTAATAAACGTAAAAAGGAGCATTGTCGGAAGCGCACGCGCTGGATGCTTCGCGCTTGCTGATGCAAGTATCACAGCGCCGATCATTACGATAAGCGAAATGATAGGATGTGCAGCTACTAAAAATACAATG
>JBKJTT010000035.1:0-6771 GCA_046590205.1 Kapaibacterium sp. (SeqCode) | reverse complement strand
ATATACAGGCTATGCATTCGGCATGGGCATTGACCGCACAGCGATGATGCGCTATGGCGTGAATGACATTCGTCTCTTCACCGAGAACGATTACCGATTTTTGAACCAGTTCTAAATTATTATTATGCGTACAAATAAACTTGCAGTTTTTTCTCTCCTCGTCGTGCTGTGTATTGGTGTGACATTTGTCGGGTGTTCGGAAACTCCATCCGACCCACCTGATACAACACCAAAAAAGACTATACCGAAATCAGGATCAACGTATTCATATACACGTACCGAAAAAGAACCAGACGGTACGAATACTGCAAATACTGATTCAACGCACATCGTGACCTCGCAGTCAGACGTAGCAGCATTCGCAGGAAAGGATAGTGTTATTACATTCATCGATAAGAACACAATGCGCGCGTCCGATAATGGTGATACAATGACAATCGCATACGAAACCAACGGAGACATTTCTATTTACAGAGGCAACGGGATTCCCGGCGTTCCTATCCCAATTCCTATTGAGATACCAACTTGGTGGACATTGCCTTTAAAGTCAAAAACAGCTGTCACGATAATAGACCTTGATACTAATATTGCTATCAACTTAGGCATTCTTACTGTCAATGTTACAAAAGTAACAGGGATTGCTTCTTATATTGGAGCAGAGCCATTCCTCATTAACGGCGTTGATCAGAAACCTGAACGTTCAGATGTGATTTTTTCTGTTAAAACATCTCAAGGGATTGATCTGACTCTCAGAACATCGTATTGGTTTTCAGAAAAGGCAGGATATTTTACTCAAACGGAAACGGTGAATACGTATCCAAGTGCGCTCATCACGCTTGCAGGATTAAAACCGGATAATAATGTACAGATACTTACCGGATACACTGTAAAATAATATTCGCTTACGGCACGACCCACATTGAATGAAGATATCTCTCGATTGGCTTAGAGACTACGTTGACTTTTCCTTAGGTTCTGATGAACTTGCGGCACGGCTTACTGCGCTTGGCATTGAAGTTGAGGCGGTAGAAGACCTTGCGAAGAAATTCGATAAGATTGTCGTCGGCGAAGTATTCGAAGTAGTGCCACACCCGAACGCCGATAAACTCCGTCTGACGAAAGTCACTATCGGTAGTGGTGAGCCGCTCGGTATTGTTTGCGGTGCACCGAATGTGCGAGTCGGGTTGAAAGTTGCAGTGGCAACTATCGGAGCTGATCTCGGCGAAGGATTTGTCATTAAGAAATCAAAGATACGCGGCGAAGCAAGCGAGGGTATGCTTTGCTCAGAGAAAGAACTTGGACTATCAGAAGATCATAACGGCATCTGGGAATTACCGAGTGACTATGTTGTAGGTACGCCTATCGCACATGCGATGGGAAAGTCCGATGTAGTCTTTGAAATAGGCATCACTCCGAACCGCGCTGATTGCTTAAGCCATATCGGTGTTGCTCGCGAGGTTGTGATTGCAGGTGGAAGCAGTTTACGTCGAGCAACAATTAATACGAAGAATCTTGATAGTTCAAAGACCAAAACCTCTGATGCTGTTAAGATAACTATTAACGACCCTGAACTATGTCCGCGTTATGCGGCGCGCGTTGTGCGAGGCGTAAAGGTTGCCGAATCGCCGGAATGGTTGAAGAAGCGTCTCGAATCGCTTGGTCTGCGTCCGAGAAACAATATCGTTGACATTACGAACTTTGTCTTGATGGAATGTGGGCATCCGCTCCATGCATTCGATATTTCAACTGTAAAAGATAACCACGTTATCGTTCGTACTGCAAAAGACTTTGCAACGAAGTTCACAACGCTTGATGGGAAAGAGCGGATACTTCCTGATACTGCACTACTTATCGCTGATAGCGAGAAGCCGCTTGCTATTGCTGGAGTGATGGGCGGAGGTAACTCGGAGATACATGAAGCGACGACTGACGTGCTTATCGAGTCTGCATATTTTAATCCGTCATCTATCCGTCGCACAGCAAAAGCATTAGGTCTCTCAACCGATGCATCGTACCGATTCGAGCGTGGTACAGATATTGACAATGTCATCTACGCAGTTGATAGAGCAGCAGCCCTCATGGCAGAACTTGCAGGAGGTGAAGTGCTTACAGGGATCGTGGATGAATATCCAAACAACATAGCACTGAAGACATTTACTTTTCGTCCTGCTCGTGCAAAGATGCTTCTTGGGATGGAGATCGTTGACGGGCATATCGAAGGAATACTTACGTCGCTTGGTATTTCGGTTGAGAAGACGAGTAAAGACTTATGGACTCTTACGTCACCAAGTCATCGCGTTGATCTTGAACGTGAAGTTGATGCTATCGAGGAAGTCGCGCGAATAATCGGCTATGATAACATTCCGACGAACTCGCGTGAATCATCATCGCTCGAACGTGAGCGTAATGTACTTCCTGTTCGCTACTTTAACTCAACACTTCGCAATTATCTTATAGGTCTTGGATTCTCTGAATGTATCTCTACGCCGATGCTTCCGAAGAAGACGGCAGAGATGTTCGGCGCGAAACCCGTTGAAGTGATGAATCCGCTCACTGTCGAACTTGAGGTGATGCGTACGAGCATCATTCCGAACTTGCTTGATATTGCCAGACGCAACGAACGCTTCGGTGCGTTAGGTCAGCGTATCTACGAGATGGGTGATGTTTTTGCTTACGAAGAGAAGAATCAGCTAATCGGGAATATCGGGCAACGTACCCAGTTGGCTATTCTCATTAAAGATGTGCAGGAAGAAAAGTCGCCGTATAATGCAAAAGAACTTCGAGCTGATGTTTATACACTTCGTTCTGTCGTCGAGCAGTTGATTGCTCGTTTCGGCATCACCGATACTGTCTGCGAAGTAGCCGCAGATTCTTTAGCTTCATATTTTGCAGAAGGGACGATGCTAACGTTCAAGCAAGGGAAGAGTGTTGTTGCAACGCTTGGCGAACTTTCATCAGAGCTTGTAAAAGAATATGACCTGCGTTCTGCGCCATACGTTGCAGCCGTAGATCATGCGTTATTGCACTCACTTGCAAAAGAGCGTCGTGAGAAGCCGCGTGAGATAACTCCGTTGCCAAAATATCCTTCGCTTGAGCGTGATTTTGCTCTTGTACTTGCATCGGATATCACAGCCGGAAGACTTCTCGATGAAGTGCGAGGCGCATTGCCGAAAGAGCTTACCGAGAGTGTTCGTCTCTTTGATGAATTTCAATCGAAGGAAATGAAAGCCGCAGGCGAGAGAAGTTTAGGTGTTCGGATTACCTTACGCTCAAAAGATAAGACAATGGAGGACGAAGAAGTGGAACGCATTACGACAAATGTGGTTACTACTATCACGAAGAATTTACACGCACGACTTCGCAGCTAAATGCCAGAACTCACACGAAGCGAAGCAGAGATACTCGGAGCACGCGAATCGCTCGCACGTGCCTTTGCACGGCTCGAAAAACTTGTCGCACTCATTCCCGAAAAGATAAAAGGCTTTGAATCCGTCGCATCGGAAGCTAAAGCACGTTCGGCAGAACTGCAAGAGCTTCTTGACCGCGAGCGCGTCATCAACGCACAGCGCGATTCACTTTCCGAAAGTACGAAGGATGAGATAAAAGGATTGCTCACCAAAGTAGAGCAGCTCGAAGCCGCTTCAGGCGATGGTGATGACCGCGTTCATGCAAAAGAGCAGACCATCATCGAGCTTGAAGCAATGCTCGCTGATTTCCGCACCGAGACAGCGCTCAAGAATGCAGAGATAGAGCGCCTGAACGCGGAGATAACCTCTTCCAAAACAATGAGCGAAGAACTGCTCACGAAGCTTGATTCACTGCATGAGGCAAATACAAATTTGCAAGGACAATGTCTTCGTTACGAAACGGAAATAAATCAGATACTTGCAACAGAGAATTCGTATGCAAAGAAGCTGTCGGAAAAAGAGAAAGAAGCAATCGTTGCGAAGATAGATACGATCGTTGGGAAAATAGATTCACTTTCGGGCATGAACGGAGTTCATTCACACTAACACGCATTACTCATCACCCATAACTCATCACTTCCGCTATGGCAGACTCGGTAAAAGTAACGATCCTCGGAGTAGATTATGCTCTTCGCACCAACGACGAGCCGCTCCTGCGTGAACTCGCTGAAGAGATTGATACCGAGCTAAAGGACCTTCAGACAAAACTCCCGACACAGCCTCCTGCAAAGCTTGCAGTCTTGAATGCACTCAACAATGCAGAGCGCAATGCACATGCCCGTGCAAATGAAGTACGCGAACTTGAACGGCTGACCGAGGATGTGGATTCGCTAAGTGATAAACTTGAGAAAATCGTAAAGAACGCCAACGGTTAAAATCGCGGGCTACCTGTCATTCTTACATCCCGATGCTACTCGCAATAAACCTAAACCCAAGATACACGTAATCTGCATTTACAGGCAGAGGTCTGTTCATATCATCTTGTAGATGCTCGTACCCGAAGAATACATTCATCGTCGTTGCTTCGCCTTTGAACTCCGCGCCAAGCTCTGCGCGCCAATCAAGCGCGATAGTCTTCAACCATTCATACGATGCGACTCGTGCTTGCGCTCTTGCATACATCCCAACATCGCCGAGTTTTGCAAATTCGGTCTTTGCGCTTACTTCGAGGGAGAAGTTAAGATCGGTTACGGACGTACCTGAATCCGTTAGTTCAAAAGGGAAGCGGTAGTCTTGCTTATAGAGGTACATGTCAAGCTGACCGGAGAGCGATGTGTTCATCTTTGCAAGTGAAAGATCGCGTCCGATATATTTCCCCATGAGCGAGCCATAGATAAGTGTTCGTTCTTCGTTCGCGGCGACGGTTTGTTTATCGAGGTTATCAATATCATGTTTGCATCTATGGACGTAGCCCAAATGCAATTCATTCTTTTCATCCAACCGCAAGCCATAGACAAGTCCTTCTGTCCAGAAGATTGCACGCGGATTGAAGCCGATGTCGTTGTGAGTATCGGATAACACATCAGCATCGCCTTGCAAATAGAACATCGAGTTCTCGCCTTCAACGAACTGGATGATACCACCGAAGCTCATGCTCCAAGCAAAACGCTCATCAACGCTGCCATAACCTCGCGCAAGATTTGCCCATAGTCCGTTCTGATGAAGGTACTTTGCACCTTTGGTAGTATCCTTTAGGTCACGGAATTTCGGAGCAAGAATAAAACTCCGCGCCGGAAACAGCGGACCAGCCGCCGCCACTGAAGCGACAAGAAGAAAGAGCGATGTGATGAGTAGGCGCAAGGTAACTTTAGCGGCTTAGTACTCGATGGGACTCTCTTGGCATAGCAGCTACAAGCGAAAGTAGTGCTTTTGCAGGTCCTTGTGGTACACGACGGCCTTGCTCCCAGTTGCGTATCGTTGCAACACTGACATTTATCATAGCAGCAAACTCTGTCTGTGAAGTACCGAGACGTTTACGCAACGCGGCTATTTCTGTCTCGGGGTACTCAAAGATACGGCTTGGCTTGCGGGTACCACGTCGTATCGCGCCGGCTTGTTTAATGCTTTTTACTAATTCGTTGAACTCACTTTTTTTCATGCCTGAGCTTTCTATAACAAACTGCTACGCCATTGGCGTATATACCAACTTACTATTAACGGAAGTAGTTCACGTTGTTAAAGCTCCGCACATCCGAACGCGCAACCCTCCAAAACTCTGACGATGTGGGGGGGGAGAGTTTCGGCCGCCCCTACGGGGCTTTGGCTGGGTGGTGTAATCTTTTTCCCGCCGTTGAAACGGCGGGCTGATATCGGTCGTCCCTAAACGGGACTACAAGCATCTACTTCACCACCGTTACCTTCCGCGTCAGGACTTCATCGACTGCTAGCAAAATAGGTCGAAGTCGTAGTATCACCGGTGAAACAACGGTTGTTATGAATGAGGTATCGATATTAAAACCCCAAGGGTAAAAAATAATCACTTGGAACAATGATTCGATTTCCCTGTTACTTTATACTATGAGAGCTAAGCACATATTGCTGCTACTTTCCGTATTTTGCATTTGCAAAGAGGGATTTGCACAAACTCACTATGATGCTATCTCACTCGTTGGTGATACTGTGTTCGCAACACGCATTTATCATGCTGATGATTCATATTGTGGTAAAGTGTCTGGAAGTGCCTCAGCTCCGGGCAACGAGGGCTTTACATTTAAAAATATGAGCTTTGCAAGTCCGGTCTCTGCTGATATTTACTTTACCCCTTTGAGTGCAGGGCCCGATTCTATCAACATTTGGGTAAGCTTATTTTATGAAGCAAAGAACAAAGGTTGTGTAGCGAATAAATCTTATTCTACAACTATCTATGGTCTTGCATTACCGGACACCTCATCTCTCTTTCTACCTAAGGTATATACCCTTGATCTGTACCCTGATATAGTGAAACGACAGTATGCAGACACCATCAATTTGGTCTATCGCAACAAGAATCCTGATAATATTTCGATTAAAAATATTACTTATAAAGGAGATGATTCAGATAAAGTGACATTGGCCTATAGTAACGGTTCCCCTATCAATTCTAAAAGAAATATCGCGCCTTTTTCTAAGAGCGATACAATTCACATACTGTATTCCAGTAAAGATGGACCCTACTTAGTTGACACTGTCAAAAATGCCTTTCTAATTATCACAAAGGAAAGAAGAGGTGTAATATCATTTGACACTTTATATTTGAACATCAATATTCATCTGTTCTCCCTTTGGAATGTAGTTACGGTTCACCCCGGAAATGGTTTATATCTCG
>JBKJTT010000103.1:0-2930 GCA_046590205.1 Kapaibacterium sp. (SeqCode) | reverse complement strand
TGTCGTACGAAGAATGCTCTTTTTCAAGAGCGAGAAAATTGTCTTTTGTCGGTAGTGATTTTTTCATGGGTACACAAACAAAAAAGGCAGTCAAAATGACTGCCTTTTTTTAAGTTTTACGCTTTGAAGTTTAGTTTGAATCTTACTTCGAAAGCACCATGTGCTTGGTCTTGGTGAAATCACCTGACTTAAGCGTGTAGTAGTACGTGCCGGTCGGGAGACCTGAAGCGTCAAAGTTAACGCTATGCTCGCCCTGTGCTACAAAACCATTAACGAGTGATGCAACCTCTGAACCGAGCGCATTATATACCTTGAGCGTTGCATTTCCTGTATTGGCTACAGAGTACTTAATGACCGTTGAAGGGTTGAATGGGTTCGGGAAGTTCTGCGCAAGACCGTTACCTTCGAGCTTGATATCGTCAACTGCATTGATAGATGGGTCACGGACATAAGCTATCATATAAACATTTGGCGCATAAATATCAGGAGAGCCAGCTTCCCCAAAATCATATACAGTATAAGCTGTGTTATAGTAAGCTGATTCCTGGTCAAGAGCAATACGATATGAACGGTGTACTTCAGGATCTATTCCTGGAAAATCAGGTCCAAGACTCACAAAGTCTGCTAGGACGCTAATTCCATTAGTAATGACTTCGGTGCCCCCTGTTCCGCCAAAGACACGTGCGTTTAAATAAACTATAAAATCAGCTTCAGGAAGTGTGAGTCCAGCAAATGATACTTTAATGGAATTAACTTCGTCGGTTCCGATCTTTAATGCACTACGGTTGATATTCTTATGGTTCGATGCATAAGATGCGCCTATAGCACCAGCAGTACCAAGATCAGGATATGGTATTTCATTACCATCTTGGTCAGTTAACAAACGTTGCTTCACTGCCCCAACTTCAAGCTTATTCCCGGTAATAGCATCCATACTATCAACCTTGAACCAAATGCGTACGCTATCTAATCTCGGTGCAGGGAGTGTAGTAGAAAAACGGGTTCCATATGCTACATAGTCAAACGTAGATCCGCCTGCGCTTGTAATCTCATTTCCGTCTGCATCAAGTAGTGGGCCTACCGGAGTAGGAAGTTCAAGAGTATCCCCACCTTCAATTGATCCCTGATCAAAATACTTAAGAGTCTCTTGCTTACCCGCAAGAGGCATTAATTGACCAAGTTTGATATTAACGGGTTGTTCAACAAACGGTCCTTTGTAAACTGGCTTGATTGGAGTAGGGCGTAAAACTTCTGTTTTTCCAAACGTCTTTGCAAAGCTAAAGTTGCTTAACAAAGCCAAGGAAAGGAATAAAAACGATACTGTAACAATTCTTTTCATAACAGTGGTTAGAAGTGTGAAAAATATATGTAGCTTAACAATAACATAACCCCTGAAAACGGAAAAAGTTGCGAGAAATCGTAAAAAATCCGAGTATTGCAGCTATGAACTTAGCTCAAACTCAACGAATGTTACTGAAAAATGCTACATTCTCTTTAGTTATTCCTTAATTCCTAAAGTTTTTTCCGTTTCCGTTGCAACTTCCGCCCCTCTGGAGCGTTTCTAATATATATCATATTTTGTCTCTGCTATGACATTACGCCCTTTCGTGCTTGCTTTAGCGGTTTCTTTGCCGCTTGTCGGACTCTTTGCTCAAACTCCGAAACGCTTACAAAGCGAGAAGGTCGCCTATGGTACTCATGGCGCGATGAAGCTCATGCGGCAAAATACCGACGGCTCACCATCAGTAATGATAGGTGCAAATGATGAAAATGCAGAGCTTGTTGCGCCCAGCTCACGTAACTCCGAACGCGAGGTATCCCTTGCATCACGTGTATGGATGGCAAGCATATCTGAATCTGTATTGGGTTTATCAGGTGAAGCAGAACTCCGTGAAACCTCAATCAACCGCACGAACGACCTTTGGCTATCCTCATACGAACTTTCCTATAACGGCATCCCAGTCCGCGAGCGTATCGCTCACCTAAATATCGGCGCACTCAACGGCAAGGTTATTATGCTTCGGAACAATCTGCCATCGGTAAAGCCGATCACCTCCGTTGACGAGATAGGTAAGGATGTTATTATGAGCTTGGCAGATGCAATAGTCGGCTCAAATGCAACGATCATCGAAGATGCACATCTCGTGTATATACATAATCGCTACCCTGAGCGTCTTGACCTTGCTTACGAGACAACAATACGTAACGCTAAAGGCGATGAACTCCTTCGGCTTACCTTCGACGCAGCCACAGGCAAACTCCTCGAACGCAAAGACCTTATCCGTAAAGATTGCTTCCGTTTTAATCCGCTCACCCAGAGCGATGATGTACATCTGCCGACGCAAAACACACGAATTATTCACCAAGAAGCGCAGATAATAGCAACGGGTAAGGTAACGGCACTCGTCCATCCGAAGACCCCAACCGATGTGCCTGTTAGCGTTAATCTATCAAACTTAGAGATCAGCGTTAATGGGACCACGGTGTATTCAGATAGTAACGGTTCATTTACGGCAATCAATGTAAATAATCCGCTTGTTGTATCATCGCTGAGTATGAAGGGAAAATACCTGACGGTAAGCCGAGTAGATGGACAACCCGCAGCGTCAGTAGTTGATACGTTTGCAATCAGCCCTGCCCTTATCTCTTTAAACGATATGAATTCCGATATTGCCGAGCGAGATGTATATTACTCCATCGAGGAAATTCGCAGACACATTCGTGCACTTGACCCTGCACTGACCTCGCTTGATCGACCGATGATCACATCAGTAAATTATCCAAGCGAATGTAATGCCTTCTACGACCAGTCACAGCTTGGCTTTACATTCTTTGGGGCAAGTACTACGTGCAATAATATCGCCTCAGTCGCCGATGTAGTCTATCATGAGTTTGGGCACAGGGTTAATCATGCTCGTTACTCACAGGTG
>JBKJTT010000079.1:0-77326 GCA_046590205.1 Kapaibacterium sp. (SeqCode) | reverse complement strand
TTTGGAGTATCAGTAACCGTGGTCTTTAATACTTTGGCTTTTGAAATATCTACAACACCGGATTTGATTGTTGTGCCGCCAATATCGACACCGATTGAAAGACTGCGCTCGGCGCTCACTTTGGCTGCTCCTGGCGATAGATTACTTCGCCGGCTCGTTTCATGTAATATTTTTCACGCGCAATTCTTTCAATAAGACTTCCGTCTTCGGAAGAGAGCTGATCTACTTTTTTTGTGATCAATGATTCTTCATCTATGAGCACTCTATCACGTTCGGAAAGAACTGATACATCGTGACGCAGCGAGACATGACGCCAGATACCTTTATTAGCAAAAAGGAGAGTTGCTGAGAGAACAAGGACTGTCGCCGCAATAAGCAAAAGCTTGGGCGAACGAAGAATCTTTTTAAGTGACTTCTTGAGGTTGAGCTTACGCAAGTAGTTACGACTAATTATGTGCAAAAATAAGGAGAAAAGTGGGAGATTCTACAAAATTCATACTTTTTCTGCCAACTGCTGTAACTCTGGCTTTCTCAAAACATTATTACTTCAGTACGGTAGTTGAGTTGTGCAATTAACTGGGACAAAAGTGCAACCCCGCTTCCGTAGATTTAACTTCTTCTCTGCATGGGCGCCCATGCGTGAGAGGAAGCAATTGAGAAAACGTTATTGTCTTTCAACTAATACTTTCATCTCTGACATTCCGCGCATCGCAAATTCTATTCCTTCCCTACCATATCCTGATTCTTTTACTCCGCCATAAGGCATAGTGTCTATGCGGAAGGTATTCGTATCTCCGACGATAAGCCCACCAACTTCGAGATTATGATAGACTTTGTTTATCACTTCTCTATTTGAAGAGAATAGCCCTGCTTGCAATCCATATTTCGAAGCATTTAACTCTTCTATCACTTCGTCAATATCTGAATATCTATGAACTACTACAACAGGAGCAAATACTTCCTCGCAACTTACATTGCAATCATTTGGCACATTCTCTAAGATTGTTGGTGTAATGATGTTCGGTGCTCTGAATTTTCCACAAAGCTTTGTGGCTCCCTTTGCGATAGCATCTTCAACCCAACTCCATGCTTTCTCAGCTGCTTGTGGATTTATCATTGGTCCAACGATTGTATCCTCATTCATTGGATCGCCGACGATTACTTTTTTTGCTGCTTCTACAAACTTCGTTACTACCCGATCGTATAGAGATTCTATTATATATAGATTCTGCAAGCTTATGCAGACTTGTCCTGCGTATGAATACCCAGACATAACTAAACTCTTAATGAGCGAATCAATGTCAGTGATTTCATCAACAATTACTGCCCCGTTTCCTCCGAGTTCAAGTGTTACTTTCTTCTTATGAATAAGTGATTTCAAGTGCCAGCCGACATTTGCACTGCCTGTAAATGACAACATCTTCACTCTTTCGTCTTCTACGATAGATTGAGCAACGTCATTCTCACAAGGCACTACGTTCAGCCATCCATCAGGCAGTCCTGCTTCTTTAAGTACATCCAACAGTAAGAATGATGTAAGAGGTGTTTGCGGTCCTGGCTTCAATACAATTGTGTTGCCGCTTGCAATCGCAGAAGCTACTTTATGAGCAACGAGATTGAGTGGGAAGTTAAATGGGGTTATCGCGCAAACAACACCAACCGGAAAATATCTATAACTTATGTCTCTGCCAACAGCATTCGGGGCACTCATAAGATCTGGTATGATCGGCTCGTCAAAACATGACGCTACTTTTGATGCGGCAAGAAATGTAAATGCCGCCCTCTCTACTTCTGCCCGAGCATACTGTATAGGTTTGCCTGCTTCTTTTATGATAAGAGAGATGAACTCATCCTTGCGTTCAAGAATGAGAATTGAAGTTTTTGCCAGTATTTCGGAGCGTTCTTTACTTAACAGTTTTTTTGTCCTAAAGATAGCATCGGCCGATTCAATAGCATTGCTTGCTTGCTTTTTATCAGCATACGTTACTCTTGCGACCTCACTCAAATCAAACGGATTAATAACTGCTCGTTCGCCGGCATTGCCTCGAACTTCTTCCCCACCAATAATAGGATGTCGTATCACGTTCTTGCTTCTGTATCAATACACAAAATTACGGCATTTTGATATACGATGGTGGAAACTCTCTTTGTATATTATTGTTTTGTGATGCTCTAATTTTGTTATCTCAACTTAAACAGTAAGAATTATGCCGAGCGGAAAGAAGCGTAAGCGTCATAAAATGGCAACTCACAAGCGTAAGAAACGTCTTCGTAAGAATCGCCATAAGAAGAAAGGTCGTTAACTAATGCCCCTCGGGGCATCTGGAAAGCGCGTTCGTACAATCGGACGCGCTTTTTTTTATTGCCTAAGCACAAAATAAAAAGAGCGGACTTTATAGTCCGCTCTTTTGGTATTCTTACTCATCATCGTTGCGATTTGCCGGAGGTGGAGGAGTATCCTTTCGCTGCGGACGTGGTCCGTAGCTTCCACCCTGATTACCTCTCGAATCGCCACCGCCTTGGTTGCCACGGTCGTATCCACCACCGCTTCCACCGCCACGATTATAGCCACCACCGCCGCCTTGTGGGCGATTGTAACCACCGCCACCTTGTCCGCCACGGTCGTATCCACCACCGCCGCCGCCACGATTATAGCCACTACCGCCTTGTGGACGGTCATAACCTCCACCGCCGCCGCCTCGGTTATCGCGGTTGTATCCGCCGCCGCCTTGTGGACGGTCGTAACCTCCACCGCCGCTGCCTCGGTTATCGCGGTTGTATCCGCCGCCGCCTTGTGGACGGTCATATCCTCCTCCGCCACCTGGTCGGCTGTATCCACCACCACCTTGCGGACGGTCATAACCGCCACCGCTTGGTCTGCTGTACCCACCACCACCTTGCGGACGATCATAACCACCGCCGCTTGGTCTGCTGTACCCACCACCACCTTGCGGACGGTCATAACCGCCGCTACTTGGTCTACTATAACCACCACCTTGTCCACCACCGCGATTGTAACCACCGCTACCTTGTGGACGGTCATACCCGCCACCACTTGGTCTGCTATAACCACCACCTTGTCCACCGCCGCGGCTGTAGCCGCCACCGCCCTGTTGACGATCATATCCTCCACCTTGAGGGCGACCACCACCGTATCCGCCACCTTGTGGGCGAGCACCGCCGCGATTAAATCCTCCACCTTGCGGACGTCCTGCGTAACCACCGCTCCTTGGAGGACCACCTGGTCCTCTACGATCATTACTTCCCTGCCAGCTACCACGTGGTTCAAAGCCACCGCGACTGACACGCTTCTGCATTTTTTTCTTTGCCTGGTATGCCTTACGTTTATCTTCTTGACGATTTGAATTTGGGTTCTTCTTTTGCGGCTTTGGCTTTGCAGGATCCTTGATAGGAGGTAGAACTGCATTCCAATGCTCTGCGGGAACAACAAATTGTGCTCGTGCAGGGGCAGCAATGTACTTGGCTGAGTCTTCTCCAAGTATCTCATCAGCTACAAGTTTACCTGCATAAACTGCCTGCGCAAGTGAACCGGTACTTCCAATGAAGTCACCAGTACAAAATACATTTGTACTGCCAAGTTTTACTTTCTGAACGTCCCCTGCTTTGAATGGAGTGCTCTGTACAAAACCCGCTTCCCAACGATTGATCTCGGAATACATCATATCAGGAAGAGGTGTATCCATCGCCTCTTCAAAGATTCGTTCGATTGCGGCAAGTGTCTCAATATCACTTTTGTTAATGTACTCTCGGCTTGCTTCAGTGCCAAGATTGAGAACAAACACATTTTCACCTCGACGAACACCGAGGTTGCGTTTTTTTTGCTCACGTGAGAGCATTGCTACCGGCGCACTTGCATCATTGGATGTTAGAACAGAAAATGACTGGCGTAACTTCAAACGCGGTACACCAAAGACAGCATTAACGATCGGCTCATATTTTACTTCGCCAAGCTGTGCAACGAGTTTCTTGATATTACGAGACTCATCAAGATGGGCTTCCATGAGCTTTGCTGCACCAGGTGCAGGAATAGCAAGAATAAGAGCAGAACATGCCGTCTTTTCGCCGCGTTGGTTCTTAACGCTTACCGCTTTTCCATCAAGAACTATATCTGATACTCTTGAATGCGAGCGAATACGGATTTCATACGCTATCGCATCGGCAAGCGACTTCATACCACCATCAAGATAATACCAATCAGGATGATCGGCTACTTTCGCCGTAGCGAATGACCTTCCGTCAAACTCTAATATCTGCGGAGGGATGGGCTTCAAATGCTCAAGTGCACCACGCTCTGCAAGAACCGCTCTCAGAAGTTCACGAGCTGCCATTTCCGTTTTATCACCTTCGACCGTAGAAAGATCAATATGCATCGTCCCGACATCAACAGTTCGATAGCCAAGATTATGTGTGGAAGCACGTCCGCCTAAGCTGCGAGACCATTCAAATATTTGAACGTCTTTGTTCGCGCGATGTAAAAAATATGCTGCAGCCAGACCTGTAAAGCCGCCACCTACGATAGTGAT
Source organism: Kapaibacterium sp. (SeqCode) (assembly GCA_046590205.1). Lineage (GTDB taxonomy): Bacteria > Bacteroidota > Ignavibacteria > Palsa-1295 > Palsa-1295 > DATDEW01. The sequence continues at coordinate 72,782 of JBKJTT010000079.1, read as the reverse complement.
CATGTTCGTTTATCTAAGTTGTGAGTTAAAATACGTCGTATTCTACAACGACTATTAATGCTATGTGTATCTTGTCTTACTGGAATTCCAGAAAATGGAAGCAATGCAAACAAGTGTTTCAATTTTTTTCGGTCATCATCTGACCTTATGTGAGAGCTCTGCGATACTTTATCTGTCTTCGGAGAAAATAAGCAGTGCACGATGCGTAGCGGCACGAAGGTTCTTTATTCTTTACTTCTTACCAGTTTTCTGGTGAGCATTTTACAGTTTTGAGACCTACAACCCTCCGGCTCGCAAACTTACATAATCTTAAAAACCCAACGTTATGAGAATTAGTTTGCAAAAAAAGCAAAAAATTCCATTCGAGAAGTTTGGTCAAGACTTTTGGCCTTTTGTTTCTCCGATGCAACCTTTGCGTAAATTTGTACTAATTAATTCATAACATATCACATGTCAATCATTGCAGATCTCTTTGCGCGGGAAATTCTTGACTCACGCGGCAACCCTACTATTGAAGTTGATTGCATCCTCGAAGACGGCTCCTTCGGCAGAGCTTCTGTGCCGAGCGGTGCTTCCACAGGTGAACATGAAGCCGTCGAACTCCGAGATGGAGACAATAAACGCTATCTCGGCAAGGGAGTTCGTAAAGCTGTTGCGAACGTCAATACGACGATTGCCGAAGAACTCTGCGGTGAGTACGCTCTTGAGCAGCGATACATTGATGAAGTGATGATTGCGCTCGACGGCACGAAAAACAAGTCCAAGTTGGGAGCTAATGCTATCCTTGGTGTTTCGATGGCAGTAGCAAAAGCTGCGGCGGAATCATCAGGTATGGAGCTATATCGTTACCTCGGCGGCACGAATGCTCATATGCTTCCTATGCCGATGATGAATATTATCAATGGCGGAGTTCATGCAGATAATAAACTTGATTTCCAAGAGTTTATGGTACTTCCATCCAAAGCAAAAAGTTTTTCAGAGGCATTGCGTATTGGTACGGAAGTATTTCATGCACTCAAGTCCGTCCTTAAGAAAAATGGACATAATACAAACGTCGGCGACGAAGGCGGCTTTGCTCCAAATCTATCATCTATTGATGAGACCATCGGATACATTCTCGAAGCTATCAGCCAAGCCGGATATAAAGCAGGTGATGACGTTCTTCTCGGACTTGACTGCGCTTCAAGCGAAATGTGGCGCGGCAATGGAAAGTATGAACTCTATAAATCCTCGAAGAAGACACTCAAACGCGAAGACATGGTAAAGCTCCATGAGGACCTTATTCGCCAATACCCCATCGCAACAATAGAAGATGGTATGGCAGAGAATGATTGGGAAGGGTGGAAGATGTTGACAGATGCTATCGGTGATAAAGTCCAACTTGTCGGTGATGACCTCTTCGTAACAAATGTTGATTTCTTGCAAAAAGGAATTGATGCACGAGTGGGTAACTCAATTCTTGTAAAAGTCAATCAGATAGGTACACTTACTGAAACATTCGATGCCGTTTCTCTTGCCCATCGCAACGGATACTCTGCTGTTATCAGCCACCGTTCCGGAGAAACCGAGGATACTACTATAGCAGATATTGCTGTCGCAACGAATGCAGGTCAAATAAAGACCGGCTCGCTCTCTCGTACTGACCGCATTGCAAAATACAATCAGCTTCTTCGTATCGAAGAAGAACTTGCAGGTGTCTCGAAGTATGCAGGCGGAGATGCACTCTCGGTGAAGTATTCATTTGGTAAATCATCAGCTAAGAAGAAGAAGTAAATTTATGAAAATTAAATTTGGTACTGACGGATGGCGCGATGTGATCGCTGATAACTATACATTCGAGAATGTTGCGCTTGTCTCGGAAGCAACAGCACTATACTTCAAGAAACACAAACTTGCAAAGAACGGTATCTTTATTGGCTATGATGCTCGCTTCGGTAGCCGCGAGTTTGCTATTCATGCTGCGCGTGTTATCGCTAGCCATAAGATTAAAGTATATCTTGCTACGACAATCGTTGCTACACCTGCGACATCACTCGCAATCGTCAAGAAAAAACTAGCAGGTGGTGTGATGATAACAGCATCACATAACCCTGCGAAGTATAACGGCTATAAAATCAAAGGTTGGTATGGCGGTGCAGCACTCCCGGATACGATAAAGGTTATCGAAGGTCATTGTGCAAAGCTCGAAAAGAAGAACTTCGCTCCAAAGAGTCTCCCATCGCTCGATGAACTCAAGAAGAAAAAGCTTATCATTGACCTCGATGCAAAGACGATGTATATCAATGAGCTTAAGAAACTCGTTAATCTTAAAGGCATTGTTCAATCAGGGATAGAGATTGCTTACGATCCGATGTATGGCTCGGGCATTGAGACACTTGAGCATCTTCTTCCAAACACAGGCATTTTGCATAATATCTGGAATCCCGGATTCGGAGGAACACCTCCGGAGCCACTTCCGCAAAACACGAAAGAGTTTTCTGACTTTGTCGTACAGGGTAAGTTCGATATCGGTCTTGTCACAGATGGTGACGCTGATCGTATCGGTGCAATCGATGAAACTGGCAGATTCTTTAGTTCGCAGATGATACTTTGTTTGCTATTAAAATATCTCGTTGAAGTCCGCAAGAAAAAAGGCGACGTTGCTGTAAGCTTATCTGTCACATCAATGATTGATAAGATGTGTTCAAGATACCGACTCAATGTTATCCGTACACCAGTCGGCTTTAAGTATATCACAGAACACATGCTTAATGGTAACATACTTATTGGCGGTGAAGAGTCAGGCGGCATTGGCATTCCATCTCTTCACATACCCGAACGTGACGGACTATTTAACGGACTCTTGCTTGCAGAGATTTGCGGGCATTACAAAAAGTCACTTGGTGAACTTGTTGCTGATCTTGAAAAACAATTCGGCGCACATAAATACGACCGCTTTGATTTTCATACGACAGATGCGCGTAAGAAGACCGTCCTTGCGAAAGCAAAGAAAGGATTCTCGAACATTGGAGGTTTGAAAGTCCTTGCTACCGTAACCAATGATGGCTATAAGTATCATCTCGAAGGCGGTGCATGGCTTATGATACGCACATCAGGCACAGAGCCTCTCTTGCGCTATTACGCCGAAGCAAAATCAGACGCCACGGTTAAAAAACTTATTGACTTTGCGAAGAAGCTTTGATACGACTCTTACCATACAATCCAAACAAAGTTAGTGATATTAAGCCAATAGATAGCAAAGAAATCAATGTATATGAATCTTCACCTTTTGCTACAAGGTGAAGATAATATACTCCCTGCCCACTCGGAAGTTTGGCGGTGAGTAGCCCCGTTGAATCAGAATCTGTAATGATAGTTTGTTGTCGCTCTGCTGATAGCCACCATGAAGGAAATTGCTGCATAGCAAAGCGAACAGTTACATCTCCATCACTGCGTTTCTCAATCTCATAAACATTCTCACGTATCTGTCGCCACTTGAGTGAAACAGCGGAATCATATGTCCCAGCTACCGGCTCGATGAATTGGTTCATTCCCAGTGTCGCAAAATACTCTATTGGTTTTATAGCCACACTTGCAACACTTCTGTTAATGTACTCAGGTGGGTCGTTATGATAATTATTGACAATATCACGAGAGTCATGAGTGATAAAGAACAGAGTAACAATACACGGCACAGCTACCCCGCTCGAAATAACAAGACCTTTGATGATGGACGATACTCGCTTCCATTCTTTCGAGAGCACCATTAACCCAAATGTAGATGCGAATACTAACATAATCTGCCACCGATGGTCATGTTGGATAAACTGCCCAAGTGACTTTCGGTGAACGAAGTATGATACAAATGGTATCTGAACAATAATACCGACACATAACAATGTGATAATGAAACGATACTTGCCTATTACTTCTTTTGATTGAAGCAACATCCCAATAGTCACTATTGAAATAAGAGAAGATATAACGAGGAATACATTCCTGTACTGTTGATACATTTCACCAAAGTTATCGACCCAACTATAAATGAATATTGTATCAAGTGTTGGTAATAAACGATACGTGCGCATCTCATATTGATACTGTTCTATCGGTGCGATATAGAATATGCAACATATCAATACAATAGAAGCACCGAAAGCAAATAGAAGATAACGTAGCAGCAACTCTTTGAGCGAGCTACGAAATGCTATATAGACAAATGATGATATACCTATGATAAAAAGTGTCGGGAGATTTGTCAATGTAAGTCCGATAAATCCTGCAAGGAAGCAACCAGCACCAAGCACTCTTCGTTTACCAAATTCGCTCGAAAGTATCCAACGCTCTATCCCAATAAACACTATCGGTATCCACACAAATGCAACATGTTCGCTTAAGGCATTGCGTATCGCAATATCTATCATTCTGTATGGTGCGACGGAGTAACAGATTGCACCGAGAAGTGCGATATTCTTTGAGAAATTCATCTCGCGTGCATACCAATAGAATGTTAGTCCCGATAGGAATAAGGTAATTGTTGTTACTGCATGAAATAGAGACTCGCCGTCATGTAGTCCTGTAAATGATATGACAGATGCAAGCCAGTATGTCAGTGGTGGATAGAAATAGAATGCTGGAGAGCCGAAACCAGAAAATGAATCCGGCATCCAACGCGGATAGAGGTCACCTTCTCTGAATAATTGGGTAAATTGCTCAAGCCAATTGAGATGTATCCATCCATCATGCCCGTTTATCGGCATCCATAGCGGCATAGAAAGCACGAACGCAGAGACTACGATTACGAGAGCGCAAACAGGACGCGATAACTTATCTGTTGTTTGCATTGATACGTTCTCGCATCCACACTTCTACTTCCTTGGGATCGTTTGTGGCTTCGTCCACATAGACCATCACAGATTCAGCTTCGAGGATACGCTTCCCATCTCGCTTGCGGTTCATTATCTGCTCAAGAGTTACGCTTGTCTTTCCGACTTTTGCGGCACGAGTATGAATAACGATCTCATCATCGAATTGTGCAGGAAGAAAATAGTTGATGGCATTACGCACGAAGAAGAATTTGTTGTGATGAGCGAACGTCCCGCTATCCATTGGGATACCGACAACATCCCTACAAAACTCAATGCGAGCAACCTCAAGTATCTCAAGGTATCGCGAGTTATGAACTACTCCTTGCCTATCGCATTCATGTGAACGAACGCGGTAGTCTGTTGAGTAGTGATAGTCTTGCTCTTTATATTCTGGTTGCATGTTAAGAGAAATGCTCTGCTGTTATATGCGATGCCTTTTCGCAGTCATCCAGTGATACATCCATGTGGGTAACGGCGCGGATGAGCGTATTGCTCATTTGTGAAAGACGTACACCTTTTTCTGCAAGTGATGTAAGTGTGGCGGGTATATCTGTGCCATCAGGCACAGTCATAATAACAATGTTCGTCTCGACCGTCTCAATATCAACATGGAGTTTTGAATTCGCGGAAGAAAGAATTTCTGCAAATCGTTTAGCTTTATGATTGTCATCTGCTATTCGCTCTTGGTTGTTCCGGAGTGCATATAAAGCACCCGCAGCAATGATGCCAACCTGACGCATTCCACCGCCCCATATCTTGCGGAATCGTCGCGCAGATTCTATCGTCGCTTTCGTACCGACAAGACAACTCCCCACAGGCGCACCAAGCCCCTTCGAGAAACAGATGGAGATAGTATCAAAGTGTTGTGCATATTCACTCGGTGATACGCCCGAAGCAGCACAGGCATTCCAGAGCCGTGCTCCGTCAAGATGATTTACGATTCCCTTACTACGTGCAAGTGAAGTCAATTCTTGTATTCTTTCAATCTGATAGACCCTGCCGCCACCACGATTAATCGTGTTCTCGATAACAAGCATTCGCGTTCGCGGCATATAGTATGCACTATCACGAATTGCTCCGGCAACTTCATCGGAAGAGAGCAATCCCTTATCACGAGCTATGATTGGGTTGAGTTGAATACGAGAAAGATAACTTGCGGCTGTGGTCTCGTAGTTGAAGACATGCGATTCAGTTTCAACAATAACCTCATCACCCGGTTGCGTATGTGTTGCAATGGCAAGCTGGTTCGTCATGCAGCCCGTCAGGCAATAAAGAGCTGCTTCTTTGCCGAGGAGTGCGGCGGTCTCGCTTTCAAGTAAGGTCACGGTCGGGTCTTCGGAGAAGACATCATCGCCTACTTCCGCTTCCGCCATAAACCTCCGCATTTCAGGCGTTGGCTTCGTAACCGTATCACTTCTAAGGTCAGTTATCCACATTTCATTAGAAAATAAAGTATTTTGGAACTTTGACTTAATAAAATTAAGTTTATAGTGCTTTCCAATACAAAAATACGAAGTAATTCGCTGCAAATGTCCACTTCGACCAAACGTCATCGCAATACGCCACCTCTCCCGCAGATCGGGTTAGACGAGAATGACGTCAAGATTCTCCTTCAGCTCCAATCCCATGCCCGCAAAAAACGCAACGAGCTTGCAGAAGAGATTGGCCTATCCGTCCCCGCAGTCAGCGAACGTATGCGCAAGCTCGAAGAAGAACGCGGTATTGTAAAGGGATATTACACAAAGCTTGGCGCTCGTGAACTTGGACTTGACGTTGCGGCTTTCATCTTCGTCACCGTCGAATCCTCAACGCTCTACCCTGCGTTCTTGGAACATGCGAGCAAGCATCCGGAGATTCAGGAAGTACATGCCATCACAGGCGACGGCTCGCATTTGCTCAAGATTAGGACGTGGAATACATCAACACTTGAGCAGTTGCTCTCGGAGATTCAATCTTGGAAAGGCGTAAAAAAGACACGAACGAACATCGTGCTTTCATCGCCGAAAGAAACGATGGAGCTACCAATTCGGGAGCTATTACCCTAACGATTTTTTACTTTATTACTTTACTATAACCTATGACAAAGAAAGAAGTTCTGGCATTAGCAACCTCGCAAAAAGTCGAGTTCGTCAATGTTCTCTTCACTGACATCCTTGGTGTCATGAAGGGGATTACTATTCCTATCACAAAGCTGCCCGATGCGATAGACTCGAACGTATGGTTCGACGGTTCATCGGTCGAGGGCTTTGCGCGTATCGCAGAGTCTGATATGTACCTCAAGCTTGACCTCGATACCTTCAAGGTCATCCCCTGGACAAAGAATTCTCGCGCAGTAACAGCACTCATCATCGCAGACGTTTACATGCCAGACGGCTCACCATTCGAAGGTGACCCACGCGGCATCTTGAAGCGTCAGCTTGAGCGTGTCAAGAAAAAAGGTTGGGTTTTCAATACCGGTCCGGAGCTTGAGTTCTTCCTTTTTAAGAAAGATGCAGATGGTACGCTCTCCCCTCTCCCACACGACACAGCTGGATACTTCGACCAAGCATCTGACCTTGGTACAGAGATCCGCAAAGAAATGACCTTCGCTCTCAAAGAGCTTGGCATTGACGTAGAAGCACTTCACCATGAAGTTGCTATCGGTCAGCATGAGATTGACTTCAAATACGACGGTGCGCTCCGTTGCGCTGACATCGTGATGATGATGAAATACACGTTGAAGTCAGTTGCTATGCAGTATGACCTTCATTGTACCTTCATGCCGAAGCCAATCGCAGGCATCAACGGGTCAGGTATGCACGTTCACCAGTCGCTCTTTTCTGCCGATGGCAAGAAAAACCTCATGCACGACCCCAAAGGCGAGTATCAACTTTCTGACCTTGCAAAGCAGTACATAGCAGGTCAGCTTGTTCATATCCGTGCTATGAATGCAGTCTTGAACCCAACAGTGAACTCGTACAAACGTCTCGTTGTCGGCTACGAAGCACCTGTTTATGTAGCATGGGGACAGCGCAACCGTTCTGCACTAATCCGCATCCCACGCATCACAGCAGGTCGAGAGAAAGCAGTTCGTGCTGAACTTCGTTGTCCGGATCCTACAGCAAATCCGTACTTGGCATTTGCAGTTATGCTTGCAGCAGGTCTGGATGGTATCGAGAAGAAGATGAAAGCTCCGGCTCCGGTCGAAGAGAACATCTTTGAGTTCACAGATGAGACAGCAGCAGCACGTGGCATCACGACCGTTGCGAAGAATCTCATGGAGGCACTCGATGAACTTCGTGCGAACAAGGTTATCCGCGAGGCACTCGGCGAGTTCTGCACCGAAAAGCTCATCGAAGCAAAGACAGCCGAATGGGATTCATACCGCATGGCAGTCAGCCAATGGGAGCTTGATAGGTACCTAGAGGTATATTGATACTTCTCTTACAGATTAATATTAAAAAGCCCCACAACTTGTCGGGCTTTTTGTCATGGATAACTAACGTCTTAAAGTTTGATAGAAAGACTTAACGAGTATGATGCGCCCTTCTTGTTATACTTATCGTAGATTGACGATTTTTGCGTAGCAGGGTCAGCGGTAAAATCATACTTGCTTGCATCATCGATCACAAAATCCTCATTAGAAAAATATTGTTTTTCAGCAAGAATATCTTTTGCGCTGAACTTTAGCTCAAAACGATCAAAGAGCGGCTGACTGATAGTTAGGTCAAAAACATTTCGGGGAAATTCAAAGATATTTCCTGAATAAGGATTAACTTCTACAAGGCGTTTTCCAAACGTATTATAAAGTGCATTTACCGACGTTCCCCATGAAGGATGTGAGTAAAGTAATCCTACATTTACTGTATATGGCGACTGCCCCTGCATCGGACGGATTTTCTGTCCACCTGCTGTAAGGTCGCTTACGTCAACCTCAGAGAATGTACGTGAATAGTTGAATGTAAAAAGGAATACATTCAGATCGTTAATAATGAAGCCGAGATTCTTACGTACCTCAAATTCAAGACCATAATTGATTGCAGGCTTCGATGAGTTTGCCCAACTTCTGATACTGTTGGAGCCTGTAACTGTTGATTCGATAGCACCACCCTCAAAGTCAGCACTATCTCCGAACCCCATAAATCCGTTCAATCCGAACTGCTTGTGGAACAAGCTCACAGAGATAAGCTCTCCCGCAGTGGGAAACCACTCATATCGGAAATCAAGATTGCGAACCAGTGAACGTTCAATACTCGTATCACCCTGAACAAGCGAGCTAATATCAAAGTCATAGAAAGAGAACGGTGCTATTTCACGAAACTCCGGGCGCGAGACGGTCTGTGATGCAGCCGCACGAAGATTCATCTGATCATTAAGTGCAAAGATCAAACTCAATGAAGGAAGCACGTCATTGTATTCGCGCACATAGTTCACTTTACCTCCGCCAATATACGCCGAGTTCAGTCGTGTAAGTGTACGCTCAAACCTTGCGCCACCAATAATGCGAAGAGGACCTACGGGAACATCAGCCATTGCATAAGCAGCGCCAACGTTCTCACTCGCATCGTAGCGGTCGTTCGCGTCGGTTAACTCGCCCATTAAAAATCCATGAACTCCTATATTTTCTTGCCGGAAGATAGAGTCAGGTCCTTGGAGAGTCAATGCCTGATTGGAGGGGTTAGCGATCGTCATTGCAAGCACTCGTGCACTGAATTCACGATTACGGTTGTTGAGTAAACTGCCGACCTTGAACTTTGTTGATTCAAGGGGAATGGAAAAATCTATACCGCCTTCATAACTATTTTCATTAAGTTCGCTGAAGAACCTTCCTCCGTAGGTTGGGTTTGGAGCTCCAGAAATATTCATGAAGTACTGCTGCGTAGGCTCGTCAAGATTACGGACATAGACAAAGCGGCGAAGATCGGGCTCGTTGCGTTTACTATTTGAAAGCGAGAGACGCCAATCAACGCGAGTTTTTCCTATACTTTCAAGCTGATGTTCACCAACAAGCTGCCCGGAATAGAGCGACCGTTCGGTATATTTATACATTGTGTATTTATCAGCAAAGTATGAGTTATAATCTGCACCATTGAGTTCAAGGACTTGGTCATCCATGTAACGGTTATAGAGATTCTTAAAGCTAACGAGATTCGTCGGCGAAAGTTTGTAGGTAAGATTAAACATACCACCCAGAGTTGCTGAACGGGTATCACGACTACCCTCACGTTCATACAATGGAGTGTTATCGGGGTTATATGAATTACGGGCTATTTCTGCATGTTCAAAACTGGTGCGATAGCTCAATGAACCAATATATCCAAACTCATTTTCATCACCTACCTCAAAAGCATCCCCAATTGAGAATGCAAAGTTTGTACTCACTCCACCAGTCGTTTTGCGTGTCGGCCACGTGTTATTAAAGAGTTTTACATATTCACCTAACTGGGCATTGGTAATGGTTTGGTCACCACGGATATTCGTTGTCGGAAAGCCAGATGGGATCGCGCGTGTGCCGTCTTCAAGAGTAAGCCAATCAGTGCCGCCAGTCTCATAGGTCGAGAAATTGCTGCCAGTTGTCGAACTTATATATCCAGTACCAATAGATAATCGTGAACTGAACTTATCCGGGAAATTTACTGTGTTGACCTGGACAAGTCCACCAGAGAAGTTTGCTGGCAGGTCAGGCGTGAAGGTCTTAGATACGATAGTGTTGTCAATAAAATTACTTGGTAAAAGATCGAATGAAAATGATTTCTTATCTGGTTCAGAGCTTGAAAGAGACGTTCCATTAAGCAGAGCATTGTTATATCGCTCGCTTGTGCCACGGATCTGAACATACTTATTATCCACAACTGTTACCCCGGATATGCGTTTAATAGCATCGGCAGAGTTCGCATCAGGTGACTTCTTTATTTGATCAGCACCAAGCACATCGTTCATCGTCGATGCTTTTTTTCGTGCCAGAAGTTGTGCCGTCTGGGTCTCTGATTCCATCTTCGAAGTCACGACAACCTCTTTACCTTGAACAGCAGAGGTTTCAAGTGTAATATCTAACTTAGTGGTTTCACCTATTGGAAACTCTGTATTTGGAATGAGTTTTGTGTTGTACCCAAGATACGAAACCTTCAAGGTATATGACCCGGGTTCAACCATGACGGAGAACTGCCCGTTCACATTTGTCTTTGCACCCTTTTTTGTACCTTCAAGTGCGACTGTAACCCCTACAAGCTTTTCTGCTGTTTTGGAATCAATGACTGTCCCCGTTACTTTTGTGTTAACTGATTTTGCTTGTCCAAAGGCAGTAGTGAAGGAGATCACTAACGCAACGAATGTGAAAAAGAAAGATATAGTCTTGTATTTCATAAAAATCTGCATATATAGCATCACATATAACATCTAAAATTACCGATAGTAGGATAGCTAATCGTTATCAGTTTATTACCATATCATTACTTACTCCATTTCGTAACATTTACCTAACAATAAAGTAAAGGGCTCCAAGCGTTAACTTGAAGCCCTTTAGAGCGAGAGAATTGGCTTTCGTGTTTATTTTACAATTACCATTGACTTGGTAACCGACTCGTTGCCCGCACGGAGGCGATAAATATAGACACCCTTTGCAATAGAATTCGTCGAGAACATTGCAGAGTGCTCGCCTGCCGGAACATATCCGTTTGCAAGCACAATCACCTGCCTGCCGGTTACATCAAGTACTTCAAGTGTTACCTCTCCACTCGTAGGTAAGAAGAAGTTGATGATAGTGTTACCTTCTGCCGGGTTAGGGACATTCTGCATCAAACGTAATCCGCTTGCTGCAACACCCTGGTTCACACTACTTGGGATCTTGCCTTCTCCGGTAAGATCAACTTCAAGCGGTCCACCCGAGGTAAGTATAAACTGCAACTTTGCATTCTTTACACCTTCAGAAGTAGGTTTGAAGCGAAGCTTAATATCACGTGACTCACCGGCAAGTACCACAAACGAACCGATCGGATCAATAACTTCAAATTCTGTTGAACCATTAATCGCCAATCCAGATACTTTTGATGCAACTGTGCCAGTATTTTTGATGAGAGCAGTAACAATACTGTCACGTTGTTTTGTAGGTTCTACCTGTCCAAAATTTACTGATGTTGCATTGAGAGCTCCGTTAGGAGCATACACTGTGTTCTTCGGATCGTAGTTCGTCCAGCCTTCATCCCAACGCGAAGTGCCAAATGCACCACGATAGGTGACTTTCTCAAAGAACGGATCACTCAAACGGGCATTCGTAAAATCAGCACCGGTTAGTGCAGGTGAACCTGACTTTGGTGCGAAGTTCGGGTCATTGATTTTGAATGCATCCTCAAGCATAACCTCTGCTGGCTGTGTGTAAAGTGAATTACCATACGACGCAGTTGATACCCAGTTCTTTGTATTGAATGTGTTACCGCTATTTGTTGAGAAATCTCTACCCTGACGAAGCCCTGCAAAGATAGTGTTACGTATCTGAACTGTATCATTGGTTGCTCCATTGGTTACACCAGTGCCATCCATAATGAGAGCACCCGGCCATCCCATGATGATAGAGTTGTAGATAGACTGTTGGCTATTGCGACGAATGTGTCCACCGTTACGGAATAGTGCATTGAATAAAGCGCTTGTATCGCTTTGTGGTCCGATAACGCTCATATTTGAGAATATTCCTTTTGAGCGAGGATTCGCAAACGTAGGAGGGTTATTATTGTCTGCTTCAAATCCATTTGAACCCGAAACGTCTGCAATGTTCGGGTCGCTGATGCTTACACCGAACTGTACCATACCACTCCAACCGAAGTCAGTATCCCAGCAATCATCAAGTGATGCCTGACCTACAAGGTATTTTGCATTGACAGTACCACCGAACCACTCATAACCATCATCTCCACCATAGCTAACATGGATATGATCAATTACTGTCTTTCTTCCGACACCACCCATGGTAAGACCATTAGTTTCATTGTTCGGTGAAAGAGCAATACCAGGGAATTCGATACGAACGTAACGAAGTACGCCGCTTGAATCATCAGGATTTGGTCCGCCATACTTAGAACGTGGTCCGCCTTCAAGTTGAGCTTCGCCGCCATCAAATGCTCCACCATTTAGTGTGTTATTTACATTGATAGGTGCCTTACCGCAAAGAAGTATTCCACCCCAATCACCATTTCCGCGAAAACCAGGGTCAAGCTGGCTGGTGAATATGATAGGATGCGTAGCGGTCCCTTCTGCAAAGAGTTTTCCACCGCGTTCAACGATGAGTGTACCCTTCGTTGACTTTTCGCCGATGATAACCGTGCCAGGCTCAACATTCAATGTTGCTCCATCAACAACATAGACAAATCCTCTCAACAACCACTTCTTGTCGTTAGTAAGAGTTATGTTGCCCGTGATGTCACCTGTGAGTACATCTGCATCAGGAACAGTAATTCCTTTTCCTTTAAGTGAGATGGTCTTTGGCGAACCAACTGCGTTATGATCAAAAAGGAATGATGCTTCACGATCTCCAATAGCCGGAGGTGTAAAACGAATAGATACGGTACGCTTTGCTGCCGGAGCAAGTGTACCATCTGTTCCACCCGCTGTGATCGAGAAGCTACCCGCATCAGTACCAGTGATGCGGAAATTTGAAAGATTCAGAGGTGCGTTACCTGAATTTGTAATAACGACATTATATGTGACATTCTCACCAACTGGCACAAGTGCATAATCAAGTGAGCTATAGTCTGTTGTTACACCAGGTGCTAATATTTTACCTTTACCCTTGATGTTAACTGTTGCATTGCCGTTTGATGTAACGAACTCTATGCTGCCGGTATGAGTAGCAGTATCGTTCGGGGTGTAGCGAAGGGTTACAGTCTTTGACTCACCGCCAAGTAGTGTGAATGGCACCATAAGCCCTTGTGTCGAAAACTGTGTTCCCGTAACATTCGCTGTAGTAATTGAAAGTGCCCCGAACCCTGCATTGCGAATAATAACGACTGCACTGTCTTTGTTCGTGCCAACAGTGATCGTACCAAAGTTTACTTCAGCTACAACCGCCTGTGGACGTGCATCGTAGTTTGCTATTACAGGATTGTATTCAGACCAGCCAGCATCCCAACGAGTACCGTTCGGGTCAAATGCACCGACGTAGGTCGTCGGTGTGAAAAACAAAGGATCAAGCTTTGGGTTACTGAAACTAGCGCCTGAAGCTGCAGGTGATCCAGCTTTTGGTGTCCAGTTGGGGTTAGACATATTGAATGGATCTTGAAGCATAACTTCAGACGGTTGGATGAATCCACGATTCTGATAAGCAATCGTCGAAAACCACTGCTTTGTATTGAATGTGTTGCCTGAATTTGTTGTGAAATCACGTCCGGGGCGTAAACCAGCGAAGATAACATTTCGTATTTGAACTGTGTCATTGGTTGAACCATTGGTGACACCGGTACCATCCATGATCAATGCACCCGGCCAACCCATAACGATAGAGTTATACAAGCACTGTTGTGTATTACGACGAAAGTGTGCACCATTACGATAAAGTGGATTAAACGTAGCGGCGGTATCAGCTTGTGGGCCGATAACTGTAAAGTTTGAAAGACGCGCTTGTGAACGAGGGTTTGCAAATGTTGGCGGATTGTTGTTATCTGCCTCAAAACCGTTAGAGCCAGATACGTCAGCGATGTTTGGGTCGCGTAAGCTTACAGCAAACTGGACTTTTCCAGACCAACCAAAATCTGTATCCCAATCGTCATCAAGTGATGCAAGTCCAATAAGATGAGTTGCATTAACTGTACCACCAAACCACTCAAATCCATCGTCACCTCCATTGCTTACCTGAACGTGATCAATTTTCGTAAAATCACCTACACCACCCATAGTAAGACTGTTCGTCTCATTGTTTGGTGATAATGCTATACCGGAGAACTCGATACGTACATAGCTTAAAACACCACTATTATCGTGCAGATCGCTTCCACCATACTTGGAACGCGGGCCACCCTCAATTTGTGCTTCACCACCCGGGAATGCACCACCATTAAGTGTATTATTTACATTTATTGGCGCTTTTCCACAGATAATGATACCGCCCCAATCACCATTCTGGCGTTGTCCAGGGTCAAGTAGACTCGTAAAAACGATTGGGCGTGAAGCTGTACCTTGCGCCATGATCTTTCCGCCACGTTCAATGATAAGTGTTCCTTTGGTCGTCTTATCACCCATGATCAGTGTACCTGGCTGGATCGTTAGTGTTGCGCCGTTAACGACATAGAGAAAACCCTCGATCATATAGGTCTTATCTGCTGTCCATGTTACGTTTCCAACGATGCTATCTTTAACTATTACAGGGGCTTGAGACCAACTTGTCCCTGCCGCAAAAAATATACTAAAGAGAACGAGTAAAAGTAATTTTTTCATCTTGTTTAGAGTGTCTATTATAGAGTATCGGTATTATCAAACAGTGGCAAACTTACGCCTTCAATAACAACGGATGGTTACCTGCATGTTAATTGAATGTTAATTGATAAACTTTACCGTAATAAAATCCTAACAGTTAGCAAACAAACGAAGACCGATAGCTGATAGAGCTATCGGTCTTCTGGAAAAAACTTGAAATGGTATTTATTGTTTCGGGTTGACGCGAAGAACTACAAAACGAGGACGCATATTTGGGTTGACATGGTTGCGGCTGCCTACAAAGAATACTTCATAAATTCCACCGGCTTCAAAATTGTTATAGGTTGTCGTAAACTCTTCAACAGGAGTTGTATTCAATGTTGCCTTGATTGTGATAGAGCCAGGAGTTTTGTACTCTGTCTTAAACTTTTTGATAGACCAGTTACCTGTGAAGGGTACCTGTGCATCGTTCAAGTAATACTTGATGTTGGCTGTTGTCACCGGTAGCTTAGCTCCCGGGGCAAGCGCATTGACAAGTACGATCGTTGCCATATCAGATTTAGGCTCATCAGGGACTGGTACCACAAATTGGTATCGTGCAGAATCAAACGGCACTACCGAATACGAAGTATCCTTGCCCGTTATCTTACGTAAGATTCGAATAGAATCATGTGCTACGAATGTCGTGATCATATCACTCTTAATAAGTGATCGTTCGCCTGCACGGTAATCAAAAAGGAGCGTTCCGCGAACATTGGGCTGTGCTGGATCCATCTTGAAGCCCTTGACATTCACTGCGTCGTTGAGCGGGAATGCAATTGGCTTATTTTCATAATACATGCTACCATTGCCGAGGTCTTGCGTACTGCTTGGTATAGGAGCAGGTCCCACGGTAAACGGAGCCATGCTCGGAAAGTTATAACGGGTATCATTATCTATAACTACACCAAGATGGTCATAGTGGAATGTAGCGTATCGAGGGTCGGTTTCCGGTATGTTCGGATTATTGACCATTGCATTAACAAAATTAATGCGCATTGTCGAAGGAACCGGGATAGTTATATCGTTACCAATTCCTGTATCACCGAATAGACGAATACGACTAGAATCATCCCTTACAAGAATACCTTCTTCTTGTTGACGATAACTGCTATCACAATTACCACCCCACGTCATTGTAGTGTAGCTTCCACCTTCAAGTGAAACACCTGCAAGACGACCTAAAACCGTATTATCACTTGCTTTGACAGCATAGAATGTAAACGTTTTATCCGTTTCTGTTTGGTATGCAACATAGTCAGAAATGTTTCTGTAATCAACTGCACCGGGAGTTAAATTTTCACCATTAAGTGGATCATCAATACGAATAATTATCGGTCCCGGGTCTCCACCAGGCATCGTATTCATGAAGCGGAAGTATGCCTTGTTCGCATCTGTCGGAGAAGTTGGGTTGTCGTTGATGAGTTTATATTCCGGTCCATTTATACCATTTTCACTCAAGATTACAAATGACCATTTGTCATTTGGTTTCATAGAGATTGTTACCGATGGAAAAGCTTGTGTTTGCTTATTACCCGCTGCACGAACTATTAGAGTATAATCCTGCCCTAATCCCTTATTTGTAGAAAGATTGGTTATGTACGGTGTTGAAATCCCGTAAGCCAATCCAAGTGCTTTCGCAATCGTATCAGGTTTTCCGTTTGCAGGAAAAAGATAGACATCATATGATTTATCACTTGCGCAGACTGCAAAGTTCAAAACTCGGACCTGACCAAAGAACGATGGGTCGGGTATCGTTGCTGTGTCTTCACAGCTTGTGAAGAATGCGCCGGAAAGGAGAATGGCACAGAGTGCAAAGAGGGATACGAGACGATTTTTCATATCTTTATCTATCAAAATTTGTCCAGATTTCGGGATGCAAGACACAATGCATCACCACAACTATACATTAATACACAGAAACGACTCAAAAGTCGCAAGATTTCTTATAAAATGAGTACAAATATATGAAAATTTCCATCAAATGACCGAAATTTCCGCTTTTTTAGTACCCGTACTGCGCCGGATCGAATGCCTCAAGTATCTCCTTCACCCTCTCGGTGAACTGGACGCCATACTGACCGTCAATGATCCGGTGGTCATACGACAATCCAAGATACATCATTGACCGAATTACCATGTAATCGTTACCGTCAGCATCGGTCTTGACCACTACCCTCTTAACAACTGCTCCTGTTGTCATAATAGCCACATTCGGCTGATTAATAATCGGCGTTCCGAAGAGATTGCCGAACATACCGGGGTTCGTCAAGGTAAACGTACTACCGGTAATATCATCGAGAGTCAGTTTTTTAGAACGGGCTTTGCTTGCCAGATCAGAAACGGCGCGGGATATTCCTGCGACGTTCAAGTCTTGTGCCCTCTTTATATTCGGCACAATAAGTGCCGGTGGCAGTTTGGCATCAGGTGCAGGTGGTACGCTAACCGCTACGCCGAAGTTAATATCTTTCTTGACAACAACATCATTGCCGTTGATCGTGGAATTGATGAACGGAAAATCCTTGATCGCCTTGATCATCGCATCAATAAAGATCGGAGTATAGGTAAGCGATGCTCCTTCGCGGCGTTTGAATTCGTCCTTGAATTTCTCTCTGAACTTTACGATTTCCGTTACGTCAACTTCGCTGATGCTTGTGACATGTGCGCTCGTCTCTTGTGACTTCACCATGTGCTCGGCAATCTTCATGCGGATGTTATCCATCGGGATAACCTGATCTGCAATGCCAAGTGTGATCGTCGGAGCCGCCATAGTTGCGGCTTGCGGCTTGAATGAAACTTGTGATGCAGTTGTCGGCTTTGCTCCGCTTCGTCTTGACTCGACATACTTTAACATGTCGTTCTTGTTAACTCTTCCGCCAAGACCAGAGCCTGCTAATGCGTCAAGTTCACCTAATGCTATTCCTTCTTGCTTTGCTATCGACTTGACAAGCGGTGAATAAAATCTGTTGCCGGAATAAGATGCTGTCGGAGAAGCGGCGGGCTTTGGAAAAGGTACAACACCATCATCTTTTGCTGTGCCATTCGTTGCTACTGGTGCCGAAGCTACCGGCTGTGGCGCCGGAGTTGATACTGCCGCTGATGAACTTGACGAGATATATGCTACTGTCGCTCCGACAGGAATTACATCTTTCTCATTTGCCATGAGGCGGGTTATGGTACCTGCTACGGGTGATGGGACTTCGGTATCAACTTTATCGGTAGAAATTTCTAAGATCGGCTCGTCTTTCTTTACTGCATCTCCTGCTTTCTTGAGCCATTTGAGTATCGTGCCTTCAGTGATGGATTCTCCCATCTTCGGCATGACGATAGCTTGTTCTGATGCAGATGCCGTCGGGGCTGGGGCTGATACTGGTACTACTGCTGCCGGAGCAGGTTCTGATTTTGCTTCTGCTTTTGGTTGAGGGGCTTTTGCGGCAGGGGCGGCTGATGCTGATTCACCGGCTTCGCCAAGAACTGCTATCGGAGTACCGACTGCGACGGTCTCTTTCTCCTGAACAAGCTGCTGAAGAAGAACTCCTGCCATTGGTGCAGGGACTTCGGTATCAACTTTATCAGTTGATATTTCGAGGATGGGTTCATCTTTCTTAACAACATCACCAGGCTGTTTCAACCAACGTAGTATCGTCCCCTCGGTAATTGATTCGCCCATCTTGGGCATCACAACATTTGTCGCCATTCGTATTCGCTTGATTCTAAAATTCTATCGAGAAATTTATAGACGTATCCTAACACGATTTACTATCCGAATGCTCCGTAAATTCGTAGGGGCACATTGAATGTGCCCATCACCGAAGGTGATTCCCACGTCAATGTTCAATGTACAATAAAGAATGTGCAATGTTCAATTTCCCGAAATTCCTAATTCGTAATTCCTAATTCTCCCCATAGGTGCCTATGACCACCCGTAAGTACCATATAAATCAACACTCGCACCTGTTCAATTTACCAAATTTCTCTTACGGTGCTTAGAATTTACACTTACTTTATTGAAGTACCCTACTTACCAGTACATCCAATTCGAGTGTACTTCGGAACCACAACATAGGTGCTTTCCTGTTACACTTTGCTATGGAATTTCAACTGGTTTCAGAATACAAACCTTCCGGCGATCAGCCAGAGGCGATCAAGCAGCTTGTCGAGGGTATTAATCGTAAAGACAGGGCGCAGGTCCTCCTGGGCGTGACGGGTTCGGGCAAGACGTTCACGATGAGTAATGTCATCGCGAAGTACGGCAAACCGACGCTTGTCATTAGCCATAACAAGACGCTTGCCGCACAGCTTTATAGCGAGTTCAAGTCGTTCTTCCCGAATAATGCCGTCGAGTTCTTTATCTCGTACTACGATTACTATCAGCCCGAAGCGTACCTCCCCGCAACAGATACGTTCATCGAGAAAGATCTTTCGATCAACGAAGAGATAGACCGCCTCCGCCTGAAAGCAACAACAGCACTCTTGGAGGAGCGCAGTGATGTTATCATCATTGCATCGGTGTCGTGCATCTATGGTATCGGCGCGCCGGATGAGTACGCAAAGCAGATGATACGGGTGAAGGTCGGCGATGTGGTAAAGCGCAACGAGTTCATGCGCGCCTTGCATGAGATACATTATGTACGCAATGATGTCGAGTTTCAGCGCGGCGCATTCCGCGTTCGCGGTGATGTTGTTGACGTTATCCCTGCGCAAGAAGATGACCACGGTTTCCGTTTCGAGTTCTTCGGCGATGAGTTAGAGAAGATATCACTCATCGAGCGTGTCCGCGGCAAAGTAATTGCCGAAACAGACCGCGCATATATCTATCCCGCAAAACACTTCCTGACGACCGGTCCCCAGCTTGAGCGAGCGATCGTTGCAATAGAGGCAGAGCTTGAAGAGCGGCTATCGTATTTCCGTAAGCAAGGAAAGTTGTTAGAAGCGCAGCGCATCGAGCAGCGCACACGACTTGACATCGAGATGATGAAAGAGCTTGGGTACTGCTCGGGCATCGAGAATTATTCGCGGCATCTTGCAGGTCGTAAGCCAGGCGAGCGTCCGTCAGTTCTGCTTGATTACTTCCCCGATGATTTCTTGCTCATCGTAGATGAATCGCATCAAACTCTTCCGCAAGTACGCGGAATGTTCGCCGGTGACAGGGCACGCAAGACAACGCTCGTCGAGCATGGCTTCCGCCTGCCGAGCGCACTTGATAACCGTCCGCTCAACTTCGATGAGTTCGAGAAGATGGTTGACCAGATAGTGTACGTCAGCGCAACGCCTGATGATTATGAAGTAGCCGATGCGAAGGGTGTGGTCGTCGAGCAGATCATTCGCCCGACAGGTTTGCTTGACCCGCAGATAGAAGTTCGCCCGATAAAGAATCAAATAGATGACCTGCTCGAAGAGATACGCAAACGTGTAGCGAAGAATGAGCGCATTCTTGTGACAACACTCACGAAGCGTATGTCAGAAGACC
Organism: Kapaibacterium sp. (SeqCode); assembly: GCA_046590205.1. Classification (GTDB taxonomy): domain Bacteria; phylum Bacteroidota; class Ignavibacteria; order Palsa-1295; family Palsa-1295; genus DATDEW01. The sequence continues at coordinate 52,049 of JBKJTT010000079.1, read as the reverse complement.
TTGCAGATTATTATAATAAGGTTGGTGTACGAGTCAGGTACTTGCATTCGGAAATCGATGCGCTCGAACGAGTGGAGATCATCCGCGATCTGCGTCTCGGTGTCTTCGATGTACTCGTCGGCGTGAACCTGTTGCGCGAAGGGCTTGATATGCCGGAAGTTTCGCTTGTAGCAATTATTGATGCTGATAAAGAAGGATTCTTGCGTAGCGAAAAGGCGCTGATGCAGACATCAGGCAGAGCCGCACGTAATGTCGAGGGGCTTGTGATATTCTACGCTGATAGAATTACCCGTTCGATGAAAGCAGTGATAGATGAAACAGCGCGCCGGAGAATCATTCAGGAAGATTATAATACCAAGCATGGTATCACTCCGACAACGATCTTCAAGACACATGACGAGATTATGCAATCAACATCAGTAGCCGATGTTGCCTCGAAACGTCAAGACCGACTTGATGAGATAAAAGATAAACGTCCGCCAAAAGGTTTTACACCGGAGGAAGTCCTAAAGAAAATGGATCTGGCTGATATTAAAGACCTCGTTGCAAGACTCAAGATAGACCTCGAAGCAGCGGCGGCAGAACTTGCCTTCGAGCAAGCAGCAGAACTTAGGGATGAGATTCGGAAGATAGAGAAGTTGTACTTATCTTAGCGGATTTTCTTTGCGTTCTCTGCGTCTCTGCGATTCAAAGAAATTAACCGCAAAGACGCAAAGGTCGCAGAGAAAGATCAGATCATTGATTTCCGAGAACTGGTCGGATACACCTTGTACACGATCTTGCGGATAGTGTCGTACTGCAAGTATGGATACATATCCATAAGCGTACGAATAGCTTCGGCTGTTTTTAGTTTGCCCTCATCTTTCAAACGCAAGAACATCGAGCGGATCACATAATCGCGCAATGCTTTTTCGTTGATGAGATCGTTAGCGCGAAGGACGTTATATACGTCGTCGGGGACAACATTTGCGAGGGGGTTTTCTTTACCGTTACGGATGCCTGTGCGGACATTACCGAGATCGGTGAGGACAGCGAAAGCTGCGGTTTGGTCGAAAGATACAGAAGTGTTCATGTCAGTCTATACGTTTATGATACAAGAATGAGTTAGTTACTTACATTCGTTATCCCCGGAAACCTTGAAAAAGCCCAAGGATGAAATAGTATCAATTTTTTTCGATAGACTGCTAAATGTTTTAAGTGAATGAATTAAAAAGCGTTTGCTTTATATATAAGTACCGCGAGACCCACATTTTGTTACAAATTATTTTGGTCATAAAAGTGTGCCCTACCTACAGAGCACACCAAACGATCACTGTATTCTATTGATATAAAGCTATTTATGGTTTATTTATTGATAATGAATTTCTGCGTTATCGCCTCACCATTTGCTGTAACTACCATAAAATAGGCACCTGAAGAAAGACCTGTTACCGTCCCTTCGAGCTTTCCGCTTCCTGAAGAAGCGTACATTGCACCGAATGTACGAACCTGTTTTCCGGTCTCATCATATATCTCGGCACGAAGTTCACCGCCTTCTTTTACTTCATAATTAAGACTCAACATGCCGATAGATGTTACCGGATTTGGCGTAAGAGATGTTATCTTCAGCTTTGAATTTTTGGCTTCTGAGCTAACAGATGTGTTAGCAATTGTTCTCGGAAGATCGGCAATGTTAATACGAAATAGTCCGCGTCCGTAGGTTGCGGCAAGGAGATACTCGTTGTTGGTCCCTCGAACTTGCAGCTTACGAACATCACAGAGAGGAAAACCGTCACGAAGCGATTCCCATGTTACTCCGTTATCTATCGAACGCATGACACCGTAAGTATGTCCAATAAATAAGTCGCCATTTGGAGCGCGAGCAATAGTACGTGTATCAAGATCAGGAAGATTTACATCGGGTGATTCCCAGGTTGTGCCACAATCAGTCGAGCGGAAGAAATGCTTGCCACCATAACCACTTGTTACGGCATATACCTTACAAGCATCATTGATATCCGTTGTAAAACCGGAAACAGTACCAATTTTAGTCGTTGATTTTGTCCATGGTGAACTTGCCGTACGTGTTGTATATGTATTTCCTCCAGCCGCTCCGACATAGAGAGTCGATGCATCGCCTTTGGCAATATGGACGGTACGAAGTCCGCCTGAAAATGTACCGCTCTTTGAGATAGTATCAAGCGTAGCGCATCCGTCAAATGAATAATACAAACGTTGATTGCCGCAGAGAGCTATCGCACCACCGTCAGTTTCACACACATCGTAGTACATGTAGAACGGAGCACCTTCGGTCAGCAAAGAACTTGTTATCGGTATCATGTTCTCTTGCGTACTCCCGATCACTCCCGGAAGCCAAGATAGACCTGCTTCAGGTGAAATACGGAGGTGAGCACCGATATATGTTGAATATACTGTCTGCGGACCTGTCTGGGAGATGAATGTTCTTCCGCCATCACCACCTTTTACATACTTAAATGTCGCCGCACCTTCAAGAGCGCGATTAATACCATTATCTTGTGTACCGCCGATTACATAGGAGAAATCAGGGGCTGCATCAGCACCTACGAACAGAAGAGTAGAAAGCTTGGAATTGAGTGATTGCTTCCAACTTGTGCCATTATTATTGCTCACGAAAACACCGCCGTCAGTGAGTGCAAATAACTCATTAAACGGTGAATATTCGAGAACATGAACATCAGCATGGCAATAGTCATTTGAAGAACTTGTTCGTGTCCATTCTGACTTCTTTACGAGTGTTTTTCCGCTATCATTAGTGTTCCAAACATCAAGTCCACCGACAACAGCAATTTTTGCATTTGTCGGACTTGCAGCACAGGCATTATCATACCATGCCTGCTGCCCCATATATTCGGAATTTGGTGCAGAGAGCACCCATGTTTTGCCACTATCGACTGAACGAGCTAGACCACGTGATGCTCCATTTGGACCACCAACACTTGCATATAACTTCGAAGGGTCTTTTTTTGAAAGCGCCATTGTGATACGCCCTTTACTGCCGATATTCGCTGCAAGATCGTTTGTCCATGTTTCGCCGCCGTCAGTTGAACGGACTATTTCCCCGCCGCCGCCAACCACAAGGTTAGTCGGATTTGTCGGGTCCATCACCATGTGCGGAACTCCGGCTACAGTTAATTTTGAAACCCATGTCTGACCGGCATCAGTTGATTTGACAACTCTGCTCGACGATACAAAATAAATGATATTTGTATTGACAGGATCAATTACGATCTGGCTCGTCCGACCAACAACTAAACTGTTACTAATACGTGTCCAATTAAGTCCTCCGTCATACGATTTATAGATACCGTCACCGGGTTGGTCATGGAGATCACCTGTCCCTGCATAAACTATATCAGGATTTTTTGGGTCAACTTCAACATCACCCGTCGCAAAACTCGACCAAGAATCACTTAATGAAAACCATGCTTGCCCACCATCGGTTGTTTTCCAAAGTCCACCACCGGAAGTAGCAAGATAGATAGTATTACGAGTACGAGGATCAAATGCAATACCTGCAGGTCTGCCGCTTACGGCACCGTCCTGTGAGCCACCAACTTGTTCCCATGCGGGTGCGCTTTGTATTTGCTGTGAAGAGTGTTTGCGCTTTACCGAAAGAAATTGCTGTAAGCCGCGAAGACGGGCTGCATCAATGTTTGAATCAGGTCCTGAATACCGCCATGAATCTTCATACTTCTGGCGTTCGATAAGACGTTGTTCAAGTCCCCATTTTTTTACTTGAAGCGGATCAGTCTCTTGGGCAAATACTGCTCCAGAAGAGATGATTATTGTCAACAGGACACCGGGGAATGTTCGGAATTGATTCATTTTGAACGATGTAGGTAAAATTTCGTGTTTGCTTTACGCACAACTTAGGCATTTGTGGACTGATAAAACACAATCCCATAAAAGTAAGTGCATGAATTCATATTAACCTAATAACCCGAAAAACGGACGAATGTCTCAAACAGTAGGCAAAGAAATCGACCAGGCGAACGCTGCAGTTTCAGCTAATTTCTCTTACCACATCGAAGAACTCCGCAAACTCGAAGAACTTGCAGTAAAAGTTCGATTAGGAGGTGGTAAGAAGAACATAGAGAAACAGCATGAAAAAGGCAAACTAACTGCCCGCGAACGCATCGAACTCCTCATTGATAAAGGGACAAACTTCGAGGAGTTGGGACTTTTTGTAGCACATGAAATGTATAAAGCCGAAGGCGGAGCACCATCGGCAGGAGTAGTAACGGGTATCGGGCGAGTCAGCGGAAAGCTTTGTATGATCGTTGCAAACGATGCGACTGTCAAAGCAGGTGCATGGTTTCCGATGACAGCGAAGAAGAATCTACGAGCGCAGGAAATTTCTATCGAGAATAAGCTCCCTATTATTTATCTCGTTGATAGCGCAGGAGTGTTCCTGCCGATGCAAGATGAGATATTCCCCGACAAAGAGCATTTCGGCAGACAATTCCGCAACAATGCTATTATGAGTTCGATGGGCATTATCCAGATCGCCGCTATTATGGGACCATGCGTAGCAGGCGGAGCATATCTCCCCATCATGAGCGATGAAGCACTTATCGTTGAAGGAACAGGGCATGTGTTTCTCGCTGGAAGCGCACTTGTAGAAGCGGCTATTGGCGAAAAAATAGATAATGAAAGTTTGGGCGGTGCGAAAGTACATTCCGAGATTAGTGGCGTTACTGATTATAAAATGCCAAACGATGAAGTATGTATTGAGACCGTTCGCTCTCTTATCTCCAAGATAGGAGAAAAACCAAAAGCTGGTTTCGATAGAATTGCCTCGGCACCACCGAAGTATTCTGCTGATGATCTTCTTGGTATCCTCCCTACAACCACCGTAAAACAATACGACACACATCAAATCATAGCTCGATTAGTTGATAAGAGTGAGATAGATGAGTACAAAGCAGGGTATGGTAAAACGATAGTGACTGCCTATGCTCGCATTGACGGCTGGGCTGTCGGTATCGTTGCAAACCAAAGAAGCGTTATTAAAACTGCCAAAGGCGAGATGCAAGTTGGCGGAGTTATCTATTCCGATTCAGCCGATAAAGCCGCGCGTTTTATCATGAACTGCAACCAACGCATGATACCACTTGTCTTTCTACAAGATGTCACCGGATTTATGGTCGGCTCACGAAGTGAACATGGCGGCATCATTAAAGATGGTGCTAAGATGGTAAATGCTGTTGCGAATTCCGTTGTACCTAAGTTTACGTTCATCGTAGGCAATTCGTATGGCGCAGGTAACTATGCAATGTGTGGGAAAGCGTATGACCCGCGTCTTATTTATAGCTGGCATAACTCACAGCTTGCAGTAATGAGCGGAGCTTCTGCATCAAAGACGTTGCTCTCAATAAAGATTGCATCATTGCAAAAATTGGGCGAGCAAATCACCGAAGAGAAGCAGAAAGAAATGCTCAAAGAAATTCAAGACCGCTATGATAGCCAAACCCATGCACTCTACGGAGCTGCACGACTATGGACAGATGGAGTCATTGACCCTCGCCGGACGAGAGAAATAATCTCCCTCGGAATCGAGATGGCAAGCCATAATCCCGATATTCCGAGGTTCAATCCGGGAGTGATACAGACGTAAGAGCACTATCTATACAATCCCGTCATATCAAGAAACAGCTCTACACCATTTCTAATCATATAGCGAACAGTTTTATGTTCGGCAAGGCGGTTGCGTACTTCTGTTGAAGATATTTCTATCGTCGGAGTATCAAGGTAAAGAAACCGCGTCATAAACTCATTCTCTTGTTTAGGGATACGAACGACTTCCCTATTGAGCACAACCACGGTAGCAAGCTCAACGATCTTTTCAGGATGTTTCCATGAGGAAAAATCTCGTATATTATCAGTGCCGATGAGGAATGACAATGTACCATCAGGATAGAGTGTGCTAAAATATTCTAGTGTCTCGAACGTGTACGACTTCCCTTCCTTGCGAATCTCAACATCACTTACATCAAAGATAGGATTTCCGGCGATAGCAAGCTTTGTCATTGCAAAACGCTGCTCAGCTGATGCAACAAGCGTACCTTCTTTAAATGGATGATTTCCCGAAGGCACAAAGATAACCTTATCAAGGGATAGCTGCTCTGCTGCGTATTGAGCCGCAATGAGATGCCCGATGTGTGGTGGGTCAAATGCGCCTCCGAATATACCTATCTTTTTCATTTCTTTTTATTCAAAATTCGGAATTCCGTTCGGCGATTCTTCTGCCTGTTCTCTTCGCTATCATTCGGTGCAACAGGGCGCGATGCTCCATAGCCGCGAGCAGTGATGCGAGCTGAAGCAATGCCGCTCTTGACAATAAATTCACGCACTGCATCTGCTCTCTGTTGTGAAAGTGTTTTGTTAATCGTTTCTGTACCGACACTATCGGTATGCCCCGATATTTCAACCTTCAGCTTCGGATACTCTCTCAAGAACGCAGCAACGTTCTTCATCTCCGTCTGCGATTCGGGGCGAAGGGTGGCTTTGTTAAAGTCAAAAAAGATATTATTGAGCGGAATGATGGTTACACTGTCACCTTCGTTACCACCAGTGTTAGCTGCAATCTGATTAGTGTCGATCGGCGTCAGATACAAAGAATATGATATTTCTTTATAGAGTGAAGTATCGGCAGGAGTATAGTTCTCAGAGAAAAAAGCATAGTTCGGCGCGGTCGCAGTAATACCATACTCAAACCCCATCGGCAATGTTATGAAGAACTCGCCTGTCTCGCTGTTGGAGTTATATGTTGCAAGCAACTCATCCTTTTCCAAATTCGTCACCTCAAGCTTTGCGCCAAGTGGCTTCTTTGTTCGCTTATCATACACATGCCCTGCTACAAGGGTAACAGGTGCCGGTTGAAGTGAAGGCGGAAGCTTTGCTTCGTAGATATTATAATCATTTCCGTCTTGCTGCGATGAGTAGAGTATCTTATCGCCGCGAGCAGGTATCGTTAGATATTCATCTTCACCTGAAGTATTTATCGGAGAGCCAAGATTCTCCGGAATGCTCCATGTGCCATCGGGTTGTTTGCGGGAGACGAACAAGTCGTGATCGCCATAGCCCGGATGCCCGTTCGATGAGAAATATAATGTCTTTCCATCTGCGGCAAGAAATGGAGAGCGCTCGCTCATGGGTGTATTTATCACATCACCCAAGTTCAACGGCATACCCCACGTACCATCTGTATTCTTGTACGATACCCAAATATCTTCCGAGCCATTAATCGAATTCCTACGCTTTGAAGAGAAGTAAAGCTGCCCACCATCGGAAGAAATAGACGGCTGCCCATCCCATTCACGAGCATTCACCGAGCGACCAAGATTCTTTGGCTGGCTGAAGGTGGTACCATTGAGCTCTGAATAATAAAGGTCACAATCTCCTACACCGTCAGGTCTGCGGCAAATTGAGAAGAACACTGTTTGGCCATCTCGCGCAAGCGACGCAACGCCTTCATCATCAGGCGAATTAACAGGCGATGGTGCTGCCTTCGGAGCATTCCACATAGCCGCACTATCCTTCACTGAATAAAAGATATCATCGCCATAATCTTTCGTGTCGCTCATCCTCTGATTATTCGTTGATTGGCGGCGAGAGGTAAACGTCAATAGTTTACCATCGGCACGAATAGAAGGAGCGAAATCCCAGAAAGCAGAATTGATCGCACCGACGGCTTCGGGGTCATCGGTATTCTTCGGCATCTCACGAAGCTCTGCGCTCTTTTCAAGGTACGTAGTATAGAAGAGCGCATCTTGCATCGCTAACGTATCTTCTTTTAAGACCGGCTTTATCTTGCGAGTGAAGTTACGATACGCATAGAGTGCGCTATCGAACTTCTTCATCTGCTTATAGGAGAGCGCAAGGTTCAGATAGTTGTAATCATCAAATGATGAATCAAGTGCAATCGCACGCTGATAGAACTGAATGGCTTTCGGGTAGTTGCGAAGCTTTTGGTACATCGCAGCTATCCGTTGAACGGGATACGGATACTTTGGGTCAGCGGCAATACATTTGTTATACTGGAAAAGGGCTTCTGACAACTTCCCTTGCTGCTCAAGTTCATAGCCGGAGCGAGCTAGCTTCAATACTTCTTCTTTTGTTTGAGCATGAAGGGATACCGTAATGAATACGACGAAGGTCGCGAGATAAATAAATTTGTTTGGCAACGTTATGTTGAAATTTCGTCGTAGCAAATTACGTATTGTTTGTCTCCTCTTCTACTGTAGGTATCGGTTGTATGTTACGGAAACTCACTTGAAGAACTTCCTTCGGTGTCCGTTTAAGAACGACAACCTCAACACCACCGGTTTCCATACGTTTATTGGTCTCTGGGATATGCCCAAAAAGTTTGGTCACATATCCGCCCACAGAATCATATTCGTCAACTTCCGGCAATGAGAAATCCCCGAAGTGTGCCTCGAAGTATTCGTTTGCATCTACCGTCGGCATGTTCGCAGGAAGCATGAGTGTGCGGGAAACATCATCGTACTGTGGAGGCGGAACTTCGTCATCATATTCATCCTGAATCTCACCAACGATCTCTTCAATAATATCTTCAAGCGTTACAATACCTGCCGTGCCGCCGAATTCATCCACTACAATTGCCATGTGGAATTTCTTATGCTGAAGCTCACGCAGAAGTTCGCTGATAAGCTTTGTTTCCGGCACAAACGTTGCAGGGCGAATAATATCTTCTAAGATTATCAGACTTGGATGCTCTATGAGCGCAAGTACATCCTTTGAATACACGACACCAAGAATATCATCAAGCGTATCACGATAAACCGGCAATCGGGTATATCCTTCGGCAATAAGCTGCTCTATAACCTTCTCGCGTGATGTCCCTGCATCAATACCAACCACCTTTGTACGTGGAACCATGACTTCACGAACGGTGGTCTCGCGGAAGTCGAGGATGTTCTCGATGAGTTCATTCTCTGTTTTATCGAGAACTCCTGTTCGTGCACCCTCTTCAAGCATTACACGAAATTCTTCTTCTGAGATCCTACTCTCGGTAAAGCTCGCTTTATCTTTGAATGGACGAAGAACGATATTTGCAAGCACGACAGGAAAATGAATGAACGGCTTAACGATCTTTATGAACACTAAAAAGAACTCGGCGAAAAAGAGCGAGAAGCGAAGATTCTGATGAAGGGCAACAGACTTTGGTATCAAACCACCAAATGTAAGAAGCAATGCCAAAAGCACAAGAGAAGTAATAACTATCGAAATAGTGATACTTGCGCCGTTGCTCCAGCCAAGATCAGTAAAGAAACTCCACTTGAGTTCTTCAAGTGCGATAAAGCTCGCAAATGTTGCAGCAAGTATCGCAGATAGAGCAGAACCGCTTTGAACTGTAGCCAAAAACTCTTCGGGCTGTGATTTTAAAGTAAGCACAGCTTTTGCTTTTCGTCGTGTCTTCACTGACTCTTCTTCATCTTCGACAAGCTCTCGCAACCGACTTTTACGTACGGTCAGGATACTCGTCTCGACAAGGGAGAAGAATGCGTAGAAAACTATCGCAATGCAAACCAGTATTATTTCAAGTGATAGTGGTAGCATTACATTGACTCCGGTGCATTAATACCAAGGATGAGACACCCGTTCGCAACAACTTGCTTTGTGGCAAGACAAAGAGCAAGACGAGCAGATTGCAACGGCTCTGGCTGACCGACTATTCTGCAATCATGATAAAACTTATGATACTGCGCCGCAACTGTCCGCAAATACTCACATACATGATGTGGTGCAAATGAATCTGAACTTCGCGAGATGAGAAAGGGGAATTGACGAAGCAGCTTAATCAGTGCAAGTTCTTCCGTATGTTCGAGCGATGACAGATCAGCACTCGCAAGTTTTGACATATCTATTTCCTGTTGCTCTGCAAAACGCAAGATACTTGCAATACGAGCATGAGCATATTGCACATAATAGACAGGGTTTTTCTCCGACCGTTCCTGTGCAAGCTTGACATCAAACTCAAGATGTGAACCCGCAGCGCGCATATTGAAGAAATACTTAACAGCATCGACACCAACATCATCAATGAGTTCGTCGAGAAGATAATTGCTTCCGGTTCTCTTTGAGAACTTGATAAGTTCACCACCGGAAACAAATGATACCATCTGATGGATGATAACCTTTACTTTATCTATCTCCAAGCCAAGTGCCTTTACCGTTGCAAGAACATCAGGGATAGTCGCAATATGATCTGCACCAAAAATATCGACAACAAGATCGTACCCCCGAGAGAGTTTATTCTGATGATAGCAAATATCAGGCAAACGATACGTCGGCTCACCTGATGATTTAACTATGACTCTATCCTGCTCTAAGCCCATCTCGGAAAGCCTGAGCCATACTGCACCGTCTTTCTCATAAGCAAGCCCCTTTGACTTCAACTCTGCTATCGTACCTTCGACAGCACCGGTATCATAGAGTGATTGCTCGTTAAAGAATATGTCGTGATGAACACTAAGGCGGTCAAGCGTTCGCTTGATACTTCCAAAGTTATGCTCTTCACCAAACTTCTGGAAGAAGCTTAGGTCGGCATCACGCTTCGTATCACCAAACTGTTTTTTAATATCTTCGGCAACATCTTTTATCTCTTGCCCGTGATAACCGTCTTCAGGGAATTCAATCGCATCACCAAGAGCCTGCTCGTACCGTGCTTTTACAGAGAGTGCCAGATTACGCATCTGGTTACCTGCATTATTAAAGTAGTACTCACGAACAACTTCATACCCTACCCATTCGAGTAGATTCGATACTGCTGCACCAAGACATACTTGTCTGCCGTGACCAGCGTGAAGATTTCCCGTCGGGTTTGCGCTTACCCATTCAAGGTTTGCTCTCTCGCCTTTATGCTCTTCGGTTTTACCGTATGAACTTCCCTTTTCAAGTATCGTCGCAAGCTCACGCTGGAAAAATTCACTTGCGAACTTGATGTTGATAAAGCCGGGACCTGCAATATCGATCTTGGTAACAAGTGAGCCGTCATACTCAAGACCAGCAAGAATATCCGTCGCAACTTGGCGAGGATTTTTCTTTTGTTCTTTCGCCAAACGCATTGCAACGTTCGTCGAGAGATCGCCATGCTCGGGGTTCTGGGGAATCTCGACCTCTATCGGTCCCGAAAAATCAGGCGAGAGCTTCTTGATACTATGTTCTATGATACTACGGTAAAACTGCTCCATTAACAGAGTTATGCGGTTTGGAATATTAGTGAATAGATAAATAACGCGAAATGACGAGGTTACGCTCCGACTACTATTTGCTTTCACGGTGGCAATTCTGTGTAATTTTGCACCATGAATGTACTCTATCTTACTGGCTCTTCAGGTGGACTCGGTCGTACCATCCGCTCGTATTTTCTTGATCGTGGTTGGTCAGTCGCAGGGTTTGACGCATTTGACGATAACTTCAAGCATGAACGCTTTCTTTTCTTCAAAATAGATAGCGTCAGTGAGTCGTCAGTTGAAAAAGCATTCTCTCATGCGGCAAGTGAATTTGGCACACCTCGTACACTCGTCGCAACTATTGGCGGACTCAAACCATCTGCTCCACTTGATGAAGTAACGATGGACGATTTCCGCTTCATGATGGATATTAACGTCACTTCTCTTTTTCTATGCACAAAATATGCAGCGAAAATGATGAGGGCAAATAATTCAGGAAGTATCATTACCATTGGTGCAGAAACAGCATTGAAGCCCGAGCCGAAACGAGCTATATACGTTGCGGCAAAAGCGGCAGTCATAGCAATGACACAAACACTTGCACTTGAGACAAAAGAATATGGCGTAAATACGAACTGTCTTGTGCCAACGGTCATTCACACCAAAGCCAACGAAGAATGGGGCGCACCCGAAGACATCCCAAAGTGGACAGAGCCGTCTGACATTGCTTCACTATGCTTCTACCTATCAAGTGATGAAGGAAAAGCTGTGAGTGGAGCTGTCATAAGGATACCAAACGGGATGTAAAAACAGTGGTGACTTCTGCATAGGGATTCCTGTTATAGTCTCTCAACATTTTATAGATCATGACACTAAAAGATACAATTACTGCCGACCTTACAGCGGCAATGAAATCCGGCGAAAAATCAAAACTTGACGTATTGCGCTCGCTTCGTGCTGGTATCCTCGAATTTGAAAAAAGTGGTTCAGGTAAAGAACTGACTGACGAAGACGTCATGAAGATACTCCATACCGCTTCAAAGAAGCGTAAGGAAGCGATGGAGCTATTTGCAAACAACAACCGACCCGAGCTAGCGCAAAAGGAAAAAGAAGAACTTGATGTCATTGCAAGTTATCTTCCCCAGCAGATGAGCTCTGAAGAGATCGAGAAGCGAGTAATCGAAGTTATCGCTGAAGTCGGTGCTGCCGGACCACAGGATACAAACAAGGTCATCCCTGTCTTGATGAAAGAACTCAAGGGAAAAGCTGACGGTAAGATCGTACAGGAAATCGTAAAAGCAAAACTTTCTTCGCTCTAATATGGGTATTGGAATTGACATCGTAGTAGGCGCACTTATCCTCTTCGCCACATGGCGCGGCTGGAAAAAAGGAGCATCAGGTATTTTGATGGGATTCGTAACGCTCGTCGGAGCGATTGTCATCGCTACCCTCTTCGGAACGCCATTTGGCAAAGCACTTGGCATCGGCGCTAAGTACATTCATCCTATCGTTGGCTTTTTTATTTTATTCTTCATTGTATATTTTATTGGCTCATTTATTGAGCGGAAGATAAAACCAAAGCAAGGATTATTTGCTGGAGCGAACAACATCCTCGGTGCAGCATTCGGATTTCTTCGTATGACTCTTATTCTCGGACTTATCTTCTCGTTTGCAAGGATCTTTGGCTTCCCTGCTACGCAAGAGGTTCAATCGACAATAGTCTATCCGTTCACCATACGCACAACGGCACTCATCGCATCTCAACTTCGTCCGTTGCTTTCGCAACTCGAAGAGAGTGATATGTTTGATGAAATGCTGCCTATTGATACAAGTGAACCTCCTCCGATTAAGTAATGCCAACGTTGAGCAACCAAGAATTCGATGACGACATTCATTTTGTCTGGGATGATGCTGCAAAGCGGTCATTCTACGACAAGATACCTCATACTTTCCGCAAAGCGGCAGAGAAGTTAGAGTTTGCAGAGATCGTCACAAGTCATCTCAAGTTCGGATATAGTCTGCTTGGCAAACAAGCAGTAACCGATGAACTCATCCCGAAGCAAAAACTTGAAGATATACTCACTTCCCTTGCAGAGATAGATGAGCTTCGGATATTTCTCGGTGCAGGTGAAACGCCGAGCTTCGGCGGTCTTCATGATATTCGTGAGACACTCCATAAGATAGAAATAGAAGGAAGCACGATCTATCAAGACGATGGTCTCCCGCTTCTTGAGTCAATTCGCATGATGCGCTCCATCCGCGAGTTCTTTGCAAGACGAACAAAAGACGCACCGACACTTTGGAAGACAGCGATCCACCTTTTTGAAGATAAGATTATCGAGCTTGCGCTTGATTCTGTCTTTGATGAAGTTGGAAACATTAAAGACTCTGCAAGCGCAGAGCTTCGTTCCATCCGCCGAGAGATCATTTCTACAGCAGAGCGTCTCCGCTCGAAGCTGAATGCACTCGTCAAACAATACAGTGCGGAAGATTACTTACAAGAAGACCTTGTTACTCAACGCGACGGACGTTTTGTCGTGCCTGTAAAGTCAGAGCATAAACGTCACGTAAGCGGAATGATACATTCTGTTTCGCAGACAGGTCAGACTATCTACATCGAACCACAAGAGACGAACGACCTCAACAATGAGCTCCGCTCGTTGGAGTTCGCCGAGATGCGAGAGATCGACCAAATACTTCGTAAACTCACGGAGAGGATGCGCGACTCTGTGCCTGCAATTCGCTTCTCATTAAAAGCAGTAAGTCATCTCGAAGCCGTCAATTCGAAGACTCGCTATGGGATGCGGAATAGCTGTTACTCGCCGAACGTAAAAAGTTTTCCAAAGGTGGATGACCGTCAGTTCATCTTGCGCGGCGCACGACATCCGTTTCTTATTGAGCGTCTTGGTGAAAAGAATACTGTTCCCTTTGATCTGACAATGAGCAAAAAGAACCGCACGCTTGTCCTTACAGGACCCAATGCCGGCGGTAAAACAGTGCTCTTAAAATCAACGGGCTTGCTATCGCTCATGGCACTATCCGGATTGCCGATTCCTGCTGCTCCGGATTCGATTGTACCTACGTTTGATTCACTAGCAGTTGATATAGGCGATGCACAGTCTATCGCTGATGACTTGAGCACGTTCAGTTCGCATGTCAAGACGCTCAAAGATATTATTGAGCGTTCGGACGAGCATACCCTTACACTCCTTGACGAAATAGGCAGCGGTACTGCCCCCGAAGAAGGTGGCGCACTTGCAGAAAGCATCTTAGAGCATCTGACAAATCAAGGTGGGTTTACAATCTCGACAACGCACTACGGTCGCCTCGCTGCGTTTGCAGAAACAACTGAAGGCACAGTCAATGGCTCGATGGAGTTCAACGAAGAAGACCTTCGTCCAACGTATCGCTTCCGTTTGAATATCCCCGGCTCATCTCATGCCTTTGATATTGCAGAGCGATATGAGATGTCGAAGAAGATCATCTCTCGCGCACGAGTATTGGCGGGTGCAAAGACAACACGTCTCGACGAACTCATCGAATCGCTCAATAGGAAAGAGCAAGAAGTTGCGGCGAAGAAAGCAGAATCAGAGCGTGAACTTGGCAAAGCCAGAGTTGAGCGAATGGAGTATGAACGTTTGCATGATGAAGTAACCTTGCAACGCAAAGATATTCTGGCAAAAGCATCGAAAGAAGCGGATGCACTTCTCTCAAATGTCAATACCTACGTCGAGCGTACAATACGCGAAGCTCGCGAGGCGGCAGAGATAGAGAAAGCACCTATTAAAGAAGAGAAAGCTCCGAAGCTTGCACAGCTACGCGCAAAGCAGAAAGAAGAACTCAAAGAGCTTCAGGCGGTAGTATCAGTGCATTACGAGGCAACAAACAAAGAAGAAGTTGAGAATGAACTGCCGATAGAAGTCGGTTCTAAAGTTCGGCTGCTTTCAAATCCCGGGCAGGTTGGCGATGTACTCTCGCTCAAAGGCAATGATGCAGAAGTTATATTCGGCTCGATGACCATGCGGATGAAGACAGATAAACTTCAGCGCATATCTAATGCCGAGGCGCGCAAAGAAACGCGTAGCACTATGCGGACATCCACCTACTTCGACGAACAATTTTCGCCGCGTATTGACTTGCGCGGACTTTACGGCGATGAAGGAGTGTTAAAGGTCGAGAAATTTCTCTCTGATGCCGCATCACACAGCGTAGATAAAGTTGAAATTATCCACGGTATGGGCACAGGCGCACTTGGCAAGAAGATTCAGCAATCACTCAAAGCACATCCGCTTGTGAAGTCGTTCAGATACGGCGAACCAAATGAAGGCGGAGCAGGAGTAACGGTAGTAGAAATTAATTAATGGCTTTCAAAAAAATACTCATTGCAAATAGGTCAGAAATAGCGCGGCGCGTTGTACGCTCCGCTCATGAATGCGGCTATCAAGCTGTTGCTATCCATTCGCCACATGATGCCAATGCCCTCTTCGCGATAGAAGCAGATGAGCGTTACTCACTCAAAGGAAATCTCCCAAAAGAATCGTACCTTGATATTGAACAGGTTCTTGCTATCGCAAAGAAAGCAAAGGTTGATGCTATTCATCCGGGCTACGGCTTCCTCTCCGAGAATGCACACTTTAGCGAAGAAGTAACAAAGGCGGGTATCAAGTTTATTGGTCCATCACCAGAAGCGATTGACCTGCTCGGTGATAAAACAAAAGCTCGTATCCTTGCCGGAAAACTTGGCGTACCAACTCCGGGCGGAACAACGGTTGCGCTCAAAGATGCGAACGAAGCACGCGAAGTCGCGAAGAAGGTTGGTTATCCTGTTCTCCTGAAAGCTGCCGCAGGCGGCGGCGGAAAAGGTATGCGTGTCGTTGAGAGTGAAGATATGATTGAAGAATCTCTCGCTCGCGCAAAAGGCGAAGCGTTGAGTTCGTTCGGCGATGACAGAGTCTATGTTGAGAAATATATTTCTTCTCCGCGACACATCGAGTTTCAGGTTCTCTCGGATTCCAAAGGCAATGCTGTTCATCTTGGCGAACGCGAGTGCTCTATTCAACGACGCCATCAGAAGCTCATCGAAGAATCACCGTCGGTGATATTAGATGAGAAGATGCGTAAAGAGATGGGCGAAGCGGCAATCTCACTTGTCAAAGAAGCGAAGTACGAAGGAGCGGGCACGGTTGAGTTTCTCGTCGATGAGAATGGCAAGTACTATTTTCTTGAGGTCAATACACGTCTTCAGGTCGAGCATCCTGTCACCGAATATGTAACAGGATTAGACCTCGTCAGAGAGCAATTCCAGATCGCTGAAGGAAAGAAACTTCCCTTCTCACAAAAAGATATTCTCTTTAGAGGGCATTCTATTGAAGTACGCATACAAGCCGAAGATGTGTGGAATGACTTCCTCCCGAGCTTAGGAACAGTTTCTTATGTTCGTCATCCGGGCGGAGCATTCGTCCGTAATGACAGCGCATTATTCCCCGGGCTTGAAGTATCAGGATTTTATGATTCTTTGCTATCAAAACTTATCGTTTGGGATAGTGATAGAGAGAAAGCGATCCTTCGCATGAAGCGAGCACTTGAGGAGATGCGTATTGTTGGTGTTTCGACAAGCATCCCGTTCGCGCATTTTGTGATGGAAAACAAAACATTCCGTAGCGGAAAGTTCTCGACGAGGTTCGTTGAGGATGAATTCTCCAATGAAACACGAGACGCTCTCTATCAAAAGCTTTTAGCAAAAAAACTACCTTCATTCGCGGCAGTTGCGGGTGAACTCAAAAAAGACAGGGAAAGAAAACTCTTTATTGCGGGTTAAAGAATCTCTTGATGAGCAAAACAATCAACATATTATTTATAGGCGATATCGTCGGCACGAACGGACTTGCTATGGTGACAAAGCTCACCAAAGGGCTTGTCGAGAAGCATAAGATAGATGCAGTTATAGCCAACGGCGAAAATATCCACGACGGCAAGTCGCTCAATAAAAAACATGCCCGTGAGCTTTTCGATGCAGGTGTCGGGATGATAACGACCGGCAACCATGTATGGGACAGGTGGGAAGCAAAACCACTGCTATGGGAAGAACGCAGGATCCTCCGCCCTATCAACTACCCTCGCGAGAACGGCGGATTCGGAAGTGGTATCTTTGAAGCAGCGGGCGTAAAAATTGGTGTCATCAATGTACAAGGTCGAACATTTCTGCCTGCAATTGATTGTCCTTTTAAAGCATGTGACCGCGCAATCGAAAAACTGCGTACGGAAACAAATATCATTTTTGTTGATGTTCACGCCGAAGCAAGCGCAGAGAAGCAGGCATTGAGTCGGTACTTGGATGGTCAGGTGTGTGCTGTTGTCGGGACACATACACACGTACAGACTGCAGACGAACGTATCCTTCCCGGCGGGACTGCATATATCACTGATGTCGGTATGTCCGGTCCTTATGATAGCTGTGTCGGGCTTCGTTCTGATATTGCAATAAAGCGTTTTATGCTTGCTACGCCACATAAGTACGAACTTGCATCCGATGAAGTGAAGATATCAGCCGTTGTTGTCGGTGTTGATACTGAAACCGGACTTGCAACTTCTATCGAGCGAATACTCTATCCTGAATTCCCAACGAAACGAGAATTTTCTGACGAACGCACTATTTAACACGAATGGCTGAAGCACGGATTATTGACGGAAAGAAACATGCGGCTGATCTTCGCGCTGAAGTGAAGATCGAAGCTGCGAAGTTCTTGGCGCGCACAGGTACCAAGCCGCGCATCGTGTTCCTATTAGTTGGTGAAAATCCTGCAAGTCAGGTCTATGTTCGCAATAAAGGTATTGCATCAGAAGAATCAGGTTTTTCTCATCAGACACTTCGTTTTAACCCCGACGTAAGCGAATCGGAAATTCTTGATACCGTTGCACGACTTAACGAAGACAAACTCACTCATGCAATTCTCTGCCAGCTTCCGCTTCCCTCTCATATCTCCGAAGAAAAAGTTGTCGAGGCAATAGCACCGCATAAAGATATTGACGGCTTCCATCCTATTAATGTCGGTCGGCTTTCTATCGGGCGAGGTGAGTATTTTGCGCCTTGCACTCCGGCAGGTATCATCGAACTTATGATACGCGAGAATATAGATCCATCAGGCAAACACGTTGTCGTTGTCGGTCGCTCGAATATTGTTGGTAAACCGATGGCATCACTTCTCATCCAAAAAGCAAAAGGTGCAAATGCAGTTGTAACGCTTGCGCATACCGGAGCAGGTTCTCGCCTTTCTGAATTTACACGAGAAGCAGATATTCTCATCACAGCGATGGGCGTACCGAATGCCGTTACAGGCGACATGGTTAGTGAAGGTGTCGTCGTCATAGACGTCGGAATGAATAGTATTCCCGACAGCACAAAGAAAAGCGGATATCGCTTAACAGGCGATGTTGATTTCAACTCCGTCAAAGAAAAAGCAAGCGCTATCACTCCCGTCCCCGGCGGTGTAGGACCGATGACAATTGCGATGGTGCTACGCAATACAGTTACAGCAGCCCAGAGACAAGCAAAGTAAATCTATATACCCACGTAGGTGCCTATCGGAAATGGCAAAAATGGGCTGGAAACGTCAACAATTGAATTTCCCAAAGATTATCTAGTTTGTTTTCAACGGGATAGAGACAATCTTTTTTGAGCATCTTGCAAAACGAGGTTTCATGTGTTATTTTTGTAGCCCGAAGTTTTGGCATTTCCCTTTTTCTGATAGATTCTTCTATTTCCAGATTCCTCACTCCGTTCGGAATGACAAACCCCAAAACCATACGTCCATACCACTGCACCCCCATACAACCAGATTTCAAATGTGTAAATTTACAGCACCTACGAAACCCGATCCCCGAGGTGGTGCACACTTACTTCACTTGCAAATCAATGAGTTACAGACCAGTTATTAGAAAAGGGTGGGCTGGAAACAGAAAGATTCTCGTACCGTTTCGGGCAGAGGATCTTTGATGAAGTGTAGCGCGTACGGGAATCGAACCCGTGTCGCCGCCTTGAGAGGGCAGTGTCCTAGCCGCTAGACGAACGCGCCAATATTGGGTGGTTAAATACATAATTTTCCCGATCGAGGTTCCTTCTGCGTCCCCTGCCCTATTTTGTCGTATTTTTGCCCGATTACATTAAACATAACTTTACATGAAACGCTTAATACTCTTACTATTCATTCTACTCGCAAGCCAAGCAGCCCGTAGCCAATACTACGTGCCAGCCGGCGACCGCAACTATTTCGGTCTCGAACTCGGCGTCCAGTACAACTGGCTATCAGGAGCGAATAACTTCACTATGCAGTATCTCTATCCCTATTACACACTAGGCGCAACAAGTCTAACATCACAATCTCTTGCTTTCGAGAATCCTGGCGATGGTATCGGTTTCAGCTTCGGCGGTACAATTGATCTTAACCTTGCCCGCAACTGGAATCTCATGGGCAAAGTGCATTATAGCATCCACAACCTAACCAACAAAGAGCAATTCAGCGCACTTTGTGCAGACGTTAATGGCGGAAATCCTGCTAATGCAGAGTTCGAAAACACTATCGAACAGCATTTCGGGTTTTTCGGCGGTGATATTCTCCTCCGCTACCAGTTTGACCCCGAAACATGGTATGGCTTTGCAGGGCTTGGCGTCATGGGTATGTCAAGCAATAGCATCTTTCTTGCACAGGCGATACTTAGTTCAGAAAATGATTGTCAATATCTCAATTGGGATGGTACGCAGTTCACAACACAATCAGGTTTTACTTCACTCGCAGTGCCTGAAAGAGAAGCAACCGATCTTTATAAGAGCATGTATCTCGGACCAAAGGTCGGCGTAGGTACATTCATCCCGATCGGATCAAATGGCTGGATGCTCACTCCGGAATTGATGATCTCGATACCACTCACAGATCTCTACGAAGACACCTATACCCTTCCTCAAGATCCGCAGATTGGTGGTGGCAATACCGGCACGGCAAGCTTTAGCGCAGACGGAGCTACCACACCAAAGCTATGGTATGCACAGCTCTCGCTTGGCTTGAAATTCCCATGGGGACTTTACCGTGAGGAAGGAAAAGTTGTTGATAACACGCCGAAGAAAACAGACGAGATGAACTTCGAGGGTACAGTAAGGGACCGCAAGACAAATGAGCCGATAGATGATGCTGAGATAACTGTCATAGACCTAGCAACCAATGAAGTTGTCAAGACAGAAACAACAGGCAGCAATGGAAAATATGGTGTACTTCTCGAAACACCGGGTAGATATTCTATCACTGCCGAAAAGGACGGCTACCTCTTCTCGACAAGCTACATCGAACTCGATGAGTATGGTCGCTTGATAAAAGGTATCCGTGATATTTATCTTGATAAGAGCCAGAACAAGGTTCGCCTACTTGTCTTCTTTGAGACCGATAAAGCAGAGCTTCAGAAGTCATCACTTCCTGAACTTCAGCGTGTTGCAAAGTTCTTGAAGGCAAATGCGAACTATCAGGTAGAGATCGCCGGACATACTGATAACACTGCTGACGATAAGTACAACATGGATCTATCAACCCGCCGTGCAAACTCTGTGGTTGACTACCTCGTCCGCAATGGCGTTGACCGCTCTCGCTTAATAGCAAAAGGATATGGCGAGTCAATGCCGGTCTCGTCGAACGATACCGAAGACGGCAGAGCCGAAAACCGTAGAGTGGAGTTTATTATTACCAACAGGTAATTAGAGCATAAATCAAATGGCTCACGAAGTTAGTACTTCGTGAGCCATTGGTTAAGAATCTCAGTTCGGTTATTGTTTCTCTTCAGATGGTTGCGCCGGAGCGCTGACTATCTCCTCGATAGCACGGAAAGATTCAAGTCCTGCAAGCTGCGGGAATTCTGTTTCGAAGAGTTGACGCTTTGATTCGTCAAGGCGGAATGTGATGAGAAGTTCTACCGCAGACTCAAGATGTTCCTCCATGATATAAAGTGCCTTAGCTCTGCCGTAGTGTGAATCAGCCCAGTTACCTTCGATCTCGATAGAAACCTCAAGTGCTTTCGCTGCTTCGGACGGTCTATGAACATCCAGCAGTGTCTCGGCGTAATCAAACCATGCCTCAAAGTCGCGAGGTGATTGTTCAAGAACGACACGATAAGCAAGCAATGCTTCATCGAAGCGACCTAAGTTATAGAGCGCATCTGCTTTAGCATACCAAAGTTCGGGGTAACGACTCTTGATCGCAAGTGCCCTGTCGTAATCTTCTAATGCTTTGCGAGGATGACCAAGCGCATCATAACATGAACCGCGACCAAAGTAGCTTTCGCTGTGGCGGGGGTCGAATTTGATAGCTTGGGTAAAGCAGCGAATCGCATCACGCTCACGTTGCATCTCCTCATAGGCATTAGCAAGATTATGCCAAGCACTGACATCTTCTGCTTCGTACTTCAAGCACTCTTTGTAAGATTCGACTGCTTCGGTAAGCTTGCCGAGATTAGCATTAGCGTTGCCTCTGTTATACCAAGCCGACGCAAAATCTTCTTTGATAGCAAGCGACATCTCATAGCTTGAGATGGCTTTATGGAACATGCCCATCCTGTTATAGACTATCCCAAGGTTGTACCAGCCGTTATAGTTATATGGGTCGAGATCAAGATGCTGCTCGTACGCTTCTATTGCAGAAGTAAAATCGTCTAACGAATCATAGCAAAAGCCAAGCTCGTAGTATGCATCCTTTGCAAATTCTTCTTTGTCGCATAAATATCGGAAGAGAGGAATCGCTTCATTGAAGTGCTCCATCTTCTCGTAGCATGACGCCTTGCTAAAGAGTGCTTCGCCGTTTGTCGGGTCAATAGCTAAAACTCGTTCATTGATAGCAAGGGATTCGTCAGTACGACCTAGTGCTTCGAGTGTGATACCGTAGTTGATGAGTATTTCAATATCAACGGGGTCTAAACTAATAGCTCGACCATAGGAAACAAGTGCTTCATCAAACTTAAGGTGATGCGCTTCGAGCATTGCGCGTTGATGCCAGGCATCAGAGCTAAAGGGAGCATGTTCGGTCAGGACTTCGGCAAAATGGAGTGCTTCATCGAACTTGTCGTTTTCGACACAGTAGTTGATAAGCTCTTCGAGAATTTCCGGACTTAGAAAAGTTTTGCGTTTTAAGGAATGGGTCGGTTCATCCAAAGGCATACGGCGCGAACGCATCTCGTCGCGATAGCGGCGAACTTCGTCCTCCAAGAACTTCTTTCGCGTTTCACTCTCTTCGGGGCTATTTGCGGATTGCCCGAAGAAATCATCATCGCCAAAGCTAAACTCGTCCCCGTCTTCGTAGATATTCATTCCGTGTTCCCTTACATATAAATCAACACGTGTATATCTTCACCTGTTCTCACACATTACTCACAATTTATCCACATTGTCCAGATGGAGATAGAAAGAGCTAACAAGGCAAAAACTGACGAAAGAGGGCTGAATTCGATGTTCTTGCAAAACTATATACAATAATACGACGGAAAATCACAGTTATCAAGAGGATAAATATGAATGTTGATAACTTGTGAATTATGTGTGTATTTCAGCTTAAACGTCCAAATGAAGCTGTATCGGACAATGATCGCTTCCCATGATGTCCATTTGGATTGGAGCGTCAATTGCAATGGGCATAACATTCGGAGTAACCCAGAAGTAATCAATGCGCCAACCAACATTGCGCTCTCTGGCACGGGTTATCTGGTCCCAATATGTGTATTGTGCAGGTTCTTGGTTGAAGACGCGAAAAATGTCAATGTAGCCCAAATCCGATATCTTATCAAGCCATGCACGTTCTTCAGGCAGAAAGCCCGTCGTTTTGGAGTTCTCCTTTGGTCTGGCAAGGTCTATCTCTTTGTGCGCAGTATTGAAATCCCCTGTGAGGATCAGACGCTTCCCTGCTTTGCGCTGCTTCTCCCATATAGCAAGCATGTGGTCATAGAAATCGAGTTTGTACTTTACTCGCTCCGGCCCTCTGCCGCCATTCGGATAATAGATGTTGTAGAAAATA
Organism: Kapaibacterium sp. (SeqCode); assembly: GCA_046590205.1. GTDB lineage: Bacteria > Bacteroidota > Ignavibacteria > Palsa-1295 > Palsa-1295 > DATDEW01. The sequence goes on along the minus strand of JBKJTT010000079.1, from coordinate 28,792 downwards.
AAGTCATCGTAATCGGCGCATAGGACTCGTCCTTCACAATCAAATAATGGTTCTCCACAGCCGGAAGTGACTTTCTTTGGCTCTTTCTTTGAATAAATAGCAACGCCGGAATACCCCTTCTTCTCTGCACTACAGAAATAGGAGTGGTAGCCGGGAATATTCTTTAGTGCATCACTAAGCTGCTCTGGCTGTGCCTTTGTTTCCTGCAGACCAATAATATCGGGTGACTCATTTCTCATGTAGTCAAGAAATCCTTTTTTTTCTGCGGCGCGGATGCCGTTCACATTCCACGATACAATCTTTGTCATACTTTTTTTGCTTCTTTAGTAAATAGTTTACTTCCTAATGCAGAAACACCGATAACACTTAACGGGATCAGATACGGGTCAACTTTCAATGCTCTGTGACGAGATTGCACAAAAAATATCACCGATATAGCAGTTGAGTACAAAAATAAGGTTAAAAGTAACGCACGGACTCGTTTATCCTTCAAAGAGAACAAACCCCAGAATCCAAAAATAAGTAAGAATACAGATGCGATACGATATGATACGATCATCCATGGTTCGCTTGCAATCTCACTACCGGCATATTCGCGATGCCACCAATGATAAAAGAACTTCTTTGTTGCAAGTACAAGTGCATCACCAGGGTTATCTACTACCCACTGCTGTCCGATCTTCATTAAGTAGCTATCAGCATCAACATGTGATGGATGTGATTCAAAGTATTTTTCGATTGAATCGAGCTGGGCCTTACCTTCGGGAGTGGATATGTCTTGCTGGAATTCACCGGTTGCATTGGTGTTGTTTCCCATATAGAAATTGAATCCGGAATTCGCCGAGACGAATACGAACTTATCAAAGACAACGTAGTTACGCAGTGTCCAAGGGGCAACCATGATAATAGCAATAACAGCACTGAGAACATACCCTTTGAATTTCTCTTCTCGTCTCTCACCTGTCAATAAGAGCCACACTCCGAAGAGTACCATCCCGAGCATAATATCAGGACGAAGGAGCAACTGCACCCCTAAAAGCAAACCAAGCCATCCCCAAGTAGTTACTTTTGAACTTCGAGATAGATTATATAATAGCGTGATAGTAAGAGCAATCAGGAGTATATTCAATCCGTCAGGGTCGGGCTTTTGGGATGTGAGCCAAAGTGGTAAATAGATTGCAAACAGGAAAAACCCTGCAATGGCATTACCCACCGACGTTTGCTTCTTGAAAAAACGATAGATAACTATATTGGCAACATGGAAGAATAGTAATCCTGCGACTTGGCTAACGATAAGTCCACCACCAAGCTTTATAATTGCTACATGAAAATAGACATAAAGCGGAGGGATATAGCATGTAACTTGTGCAACCGTATCAAACGGATAAGCATACATGTATCCAAATCCGGCGGCGATGTTCTTTGCTATAAAATACGGCTCACCAATGCCGACAGGTGGACGGAGCGTAAGCAACTGGACTATAAAGATGAGAACCGAAACGCCGATTAGGACAAGCCATTCGCGTTTTTCGGTTCGGACAAGTATTTCGAGTTTATCGAACAATTATGAGAGTATCGGAAGTAAGGACAATGATTTTTTATGCGAGAGCACTTCCTGTGCTGATGCTATTACAAATTCACCTGAACATTCCTCGTAACGAACCCGAACAAGTTCTGCTGCGGGGTCAACGGCATCACGCAATTCAACACGAACGTAGTTTTCTGTAAACCCATGTTGTTTCCCTTCGCTTGAATGCTCGAGGAGTACAACACCTTCGTTACTAAGTTGCGAACGGTAGAACTCCTGTCGTTTCTTCTCGGAGAGAATTCGAAGCATTTCATTCCGCTCCTTGCGGCTTCCCTTCTCTACACGTTCTTTCATCCCGACTGCCTTTGTACCGGGACGTTCACTATAGGTAAAGACATGAAGGTAAGAAATATCAAGCAAATGAATAAAGTCATAACACTCCCTAAATTCTTCATCTGTCTCACCTGGGAAGCCGACGATGACATCAACACCGATGCCTGCATGTGGCATTGCTTTCTTAACTGCTTCTATACGAGAACAATACAATTCTTTGGTATAACGACGTTGCATTAAACGAAGTATCTTCGCAGAACCTGATTGCAATGGAATATGAAAATGGGAACAGAATTTATCGCTTCCTGCAACCAGAGCAATAATCTCGTCTGTCAAGAGATTCGGCTCAATGGAGCTGATGCGAATACGAGCAGTGACATCCTCGCTTGCTTCAAGTGCAAGAAGTAACTCATAAAAACTTGTACCCGTTTTTACTCCGAAGTCACCGACGTTGACACCTGATAATACTATCTCCTTAAAGCCATCACGTGAAAGACGAATCGCTTCAGTAAGGACTTGCGCAATTTCTGCCGAACGTGACTCACCACGCGCCATCGGTATCGTACAATAGGAACAGGTATAATCACATCCGTCTTGTACTTTTAAGAACGCCCGAGATTGCTCTCCTCTATCAGCAGTTGCTGCGAGATGATATTCAAGTGCTTCTTCGATAGGGGAAGAATAGATTTGAGGCGCATCGAACTTTGTAAAATTCGGTACATGGTCAAATATCGAAAACTTCTCCTTTGCACCAAGAACAACATCAACTCCCTCGATACTTGCAATTTCTTCGGGGCGAAGCTGGGCGTAGCAGCCCGTCACGGCGATAAACGTATTCGGGTTCTCTCGAAGGACACGTCGCACAACCTGCCGACATTCACGCTCGGCATTTGCTGTAACAGAGCAGGTATTGAGTAAAAATACATCGGCATTCTCACCTGCTGATAGCTCCCATCCACGCGAACGAAACTGCTCGACGATGGTCGAGGTCTCGGCGGAATTTAGCTTACAACCCAATGTATGTGCAGAGATACGCATAACGGCTCGTTAAACGATTGTTTTAGGGGATTTGTCCCATTTCCAGGGTGTTCTTCTTGCTCAATGAAACCAACTCCGCACAATATAGAGACCACCAAAACTGCCCGTTATTACTCCCTCGGTTCATTCGAGGTGGTAAAAGAGTTATGGATATGTCTTCATGGCTATGCACATAGGGCAGAGAGCTTCATCGAGAACTTCCTTCCTATTGCGACGGATGACCGCCTTATTATTGCCCCAGAAGGGCTTTCCCGATTCTATACAAAGGGTTTTGGCGGTACTGTCGGTGCATCATGGATGACCCGCGAAGACCGAGAGAATGAGATATCAGACTATGTCATCTATCTTAAAAAACTCTACAAAGAAGTACTCGGAAAATGTACCTCCAAACCAAATCGGATTGTCCTCTTCGGTTTTTCGCAGGGAGTCCCTGCTATTCTTCGGAGTGTAGCAGAGGCTGGTATCAAGGTTGATGAAATCGTGATGTGGTCTGGCGACGTGCCGCGAGACCTAAACTTTAAAGGATTCATCTCAAACGCAAAGGATATGCGCAAATGGCTTGTCTATAGCAAAACTGATCCTCTTGTCAGACAAGAGATTTACTCCGAAACCGAGATGCTACTGAAGTCTCATTCTATCGCGTATGAAGTCCTTCACTTTGAAGGTGGACATGAGATACCCGATGCGGCACTTAAAGAATTAGTGGGTAGGTTTTGAATAAATGGAATTCCCCTGAGGGTTTCTTAGTTGTAGCAACCCGAATTTTCTGATTGAATAAGTCCGAAGAGAGGGCCCTTAGCTCAGTTGGTTAGAGCAGTCGACTCATAATCGATTGGTCGCAGGTTCAAGTCCTGCAGGGCCCACTTACCTGAATATGCCGAACGAACACCCATTCGCCCAGCCCCATGAATACTGGATGCGCTTCGCATTTCAGGAGGCGGAGAAGGCATTTACTGAAGATGAGGTCCCTATCGGATGTGTTATCATCAAAGATAATGCTATTATCGGGAGAGGTCATAACCAAACTGAGCAATTCCGTGATGCCTCTGCCCATGCAGAGATGATAGCGATAACTGCTGCTTGCTCAACTATTGAATCAAAATTCCTAACCGATGCAACGCTGTACGTCACGCTTGAGCCATGCCCAATGTGTGCAGGAGCAATTGTCTTAGCACGATTAGAGAATGTTGTCTTCGGCTCCTATGACCCGAAAGCAGGAGCTTGTGGTACGCTTTTCACCATCACAGAAGATAAGCGATTAAACCATCAAGTACACACCATTGGTGGTGTGATGGATGCTGATTGTTCGACTATACTCAAGGAGTATTTTCAGAAAAAACGAATGTAGATCAGAACGGTCTTGTAAAGCGGAAGAAGAACCGTGCTGATTCCTTCTTATCAGTCCGGAAACTCCATCCCAGCTCAAGACCTGATACATGACCAAGTCCAATACCAACATTATAAAGAATATCCGGTGAGCTATCACCACCGAATCCGCTAACGATAATGCTTGAATCAGTAGCTGTGTTGATATATCCAAAATCATTCTTAATAAGCAGCTGCACATTTTCCTTTTGGAATAATGTTGAAAGTGCTGCAAGATTGATGCGTATCTCTGTGTTTAAAAGTGCCATTCTGTTTCCTGCAAACACTTTATTTTTATATGCCGGAAGCGAAGAAGGTCCGCCTAAATATTGTAGCTTTTGTATCGGTGCATCGCCTGTGGCAGCTTCAATGCGAAGGCGAGAGTCTATGTTAATACCAAATACGATTGGTTGAAAGTGGCGAAAATCAAGGATATACCTCTGAAACGATTCATCAATATTTGTCATCTCGCCAAACTCAAGTTCGAGTTGATAGGATGTACCCTGACGTAACTCAATACTTACCTCATCGCCGAAGAGAGTTGTTCCATCAATATAGTCATTATGCGCACGTTCACCTTGATAGGTAAATACGAATGAATTCATGCGCCCATCTGTGATGGATGGGTTATCGGGTAAGCGTTTGTTACCACCCCAACGACCATAAAACACACGCTGATCTTGGTTGAAGTAGATATCGCTGCGATACTGAACTTGTACTTCGTCAGTCTTCCACGGACGGAAAGCAACTTGTGCATTCCAGCCCTCAATCTTATAATAATCCCGGAAATCTTCGCGTACTAAGAAGGCATATACAGCATTCTCAAGCCGCCCTGCCCGCCAATGATCTTCTGTTGTGGTTACATTATGGTATTCTATACCAACAACAATCGTCGGTACGCTTACAAAACGTTTCCGAGTTACACTATCTTCTTTCGGGCGAAGTGGTGAAAGTGGTAGGCGAAATTCGCCTCCAAGAACAGACTGTCCTTTCCCTTCAGCAAACCCATAACCAATACCTCCCTTAAGTCCAAACTCATCATATTCACCAAAGTCAATATATTTTCCGGATCCAAGCCCGAGAAAGAAACCATTGACTCGATTGAAATCCATCATCGAGAACGGCTCAAGGTAACGGCTGATCTGATCGGATGGAGGATCGGTAATTAAAAAATTCATCGCTTGACGCTTGCGAAGTTTAAGACCTCCTGTAGAAAATTCTGCTACAAGCGAATCCTTCGTAGTATCGATCTGCGGAAAATCCATCTCACGAGATAGATTGAACGGATTGTCTAATAAGTGTTGAAACTGCCGAAAAGAACGTGAAATATCAAATGCTGTAGCACTATCCCCACTGCCGAGTTCAATGTGAATTGGCTGTGCCGGGTCAGATGATGCGGGATTCGACCGCTCGTATGAGTATAGCGTCTGTGCAAATGAGCAAGATACAAGAAGCGAGAGAATCGCAAAAACGGTAGCCACTTTCTTCATATTGTCTGCCTACTTTGGTGATTCTACAAAGTTACGAGGAGTGACATCCGATGTTACAGATAATCTCATCTATAATTTACCAATCACCGAACGTAATCGCGTCTGAAAGTAAACAAATTCCGGAAGTTTTAGTATCCAGAAAAGCGCATAGGTAACAAGGAAATAAAGTACAGCAGCGATTCCGAGTCTATATATAGTGGATAAAGATAAGAACAGCGTATTATCAATGTACCAAATGAAGCAAGCAATGATGCTTGTCAACACTACGGTTCTTAGCATTGAGAGATAGCGAATTGAGATGCCAATGTATTTTCTCGCAAAGTAGTCTTCGGTTGCACAAGCAAACATATTACAAGCATTCGTACCAATGATCGCACCTATAACCCCATAGTACTTTATCAAAAAGAAATTACCAACAAGATTAATAACTCCCCATGTGATTCGTGAATAAAGCACAAGTCGTGGTTTACCAATTGCAACAAGTGAAGTGATTGGCAAGCCACCACCAAAAACAGCCACGTTAATTGCTAATAAAATTACACCTATTTGAAGGGAAAGTGCGGCATCATCATATTGTGTCCCATAAATAAGACGTATAACTTGCAATGCAAACACAAACACAAATCCGCACAACGGAATAAGCGTGATGTATTGAAAACCAGCTATCTCACCTCTTGCTCTTGTCATACGTGGATATGCGGAAGTCGTATTTCGCTCCGCTTCATCTTCATGTGCATATTTACTGAATATCGAAACAAGTGCACCTCCAAACCCAAGGAAGAAAATATATTCAGTAACAAGCAAAAGCATCGAAGCGACATTGTAGATCCCTACCTCTCTGGCATGTTCTCCATAAAAACCACGAAGCATCAAAATATCGGGCTGCCTCCCAAGTATAGCACTAAGCATGTCATTCCCGTATGTTGTAAGACCGTAGATCATTACGGGGCTGACAAGTAAAGCCGTGAGATTACGAAAACGGAATAAGCGCAAAAGATCACCTGTAACTTGTGAGACAGTATGTGTCAGTGATCGTTTCCCTTTATCTATCTCACGTTCATTTATAACTCGGAAAAGAATAAACAGAAGACATATTGCACCAAGAGCTGCACTTATTACATGAATGATGATGGTAGTTTCTATAGTAAGAATAGTCTCGCTAACAAGAAACACACCTAATCCAAGCAGTGAAGCACGAGTAAGGAAACTTATAAAAAAAAGCACCTTCGTTTCAAGCAATGCTATCAGTGCAAAAGTTGAAAACGCAATGACTGATTGTGCAAGAAGAAATAGAAGTAGATAGGGAGCGTAGATTGTAGTGCTTCCAAGAGAATTAGAAAATGTTGCAAAAAGCATAGGAAGCAGAATAAAGACAATGGTTACTAATGTTATAACCAGAAGAACGACGAACATACGAAACGCAAATAACCGCCTTACAAATGAACTCAGCCCAGTAACTCCCATTCCTTCTAGTTCTTTATCTGCCCCTGACTCTACTTCTGTAATTCTTGGAAGATATCGAAGTAGGGTGCCGTCAACTCCAAATGCAGCAATCGCCGAGATAGTAGTACCAAGAGCTATATAAACTAGATACGGGACTGAGCCTTCAGGACCAAAATACCGAGCGATAAGCATATTAAAGAGATTCAGCAAGCCGAACTCCGTCAACTTATACAAGTGATTCCAAGCGAATCCCCTCGTTGCTCTTGTAGTATAACTTACGGTGTTACTCACGCAAACCTGTTGTTATGAACATAGCGAATAGCTTCTGCACTTTCTTCTGCAAATCGCTTCCAAGAATACTGACTGGCTGCTCTTTCTTCTCCAATCAAAAGCATTCTGTTCTTTTCTTCGTCGGAAAGATTTACAACATCTGAGAGTACACGATAAAGATCATCTCCATTATTCTCTTCAAAGACAAATCCTGCATTACCAATTACTTCAGGTATTGCGCCCGATGAAGAGCCAACTACTAAGGTTCTTGCAGCCATTGCTTCAACCAGTACTCTCCCGAACTGTTCTGCCCACATTCCTACTCTCCGGCTCGGAAGCACAAGTATATCCATGATTGTAATATACGGTGGTACATCTGTTTGCGCGACTGAAGCTACATGACGAATCGAGGAAGAAAGTCCCATTTCATTTGCGCGAGATAGTATTTCCATCTCTTCTTTACCGCTACCAACGAGCAACAATATGAGTGTTTTTTCTGTGCTCTGTTTGAGTTTGGCAAATGAATCGAGCAAAAGGTCAAGTCCCTTCATCCATATCATTCTGCCAATAAAACCTATGATGGCCGCTTCATCGGGAATATCAAGTTTCTTATGAAGTGATTGTTTAGCCTCTTTTGATACCAAGCGAAATGAATCTGTATCAACTCCATAACCGACCATCTTAGTTGGTGCAGAGAAGTTTTCCTCTCGTAGAACTTTGATGCCATCAGTATTTGCGGTTAAACCATATTGCATTCTCGGCAATACCCATCGCGAAACGTTGCTATACCATAACGAAGGGCGGTAATCAAATTGTCTTAATGAAAGATTTGTCCAAGTAAAAAAAATAACGGGAGTATTAGGCAATAAAATAGCGCGTAAGGCAAGTACTTGAATTGCAAATAACGAGAATGGCTCCTCCATCAGATAGATTACTTCAGGTTGTGAAATCTTGAAAGCACGATGAAGCCCTGATACATAAAAGCCACGGTTTTCTTTCCCACTCCAGAAGGTTTTTCCGAGTATAAAGTCGTATGGACTTTCAACTTGAAGCGCGTCTGCCTCTCTATACTTACCATTCATATCCCACCCTTCGACGGTAAGAACAGACAGGTCAATATCATCAATTTCTCCTAACTCATCAGCGCAACGGCGATAGACAGAGTTAAAGAACATAGAGTTTATCAGAAGAACACGCATCTACTTTGTAGTGTTATCAAAACTACTTCTAAGAAGGATAACACCTGCTATGATGGTAATTACTTGCGCGGTAAGGGCAGTAATTTTCACGAGGTCTTCCCAGAATGTATCTTTTTCTGCCGGAATAACGATCGTGTCTCCCGGACCTATCTCATAGTCATCATCCGAGCGAGGGTCTATATACGTACTTGTCCGTGAATTAATGACACGTACTTCGCCTTTATCTGCAGCAGAAGTATAGCCCCCTGCTTTTTCTATGTAATAGTGAAATGGCATTCCCTGAATATAATTCACATTCCCCTGATTATTGATACTTCCAATCACACTGATGTATCCTCGAGCGCGAGGCACCCAAACAGAATCGTCGTCACGCATGTAAATATTCTGTGACGTATCACCTTTTTCAATAAGTGATTTGAAGTTTACAACCATGATCGACCGACCGAGCTGACGACTGCGTGCTTGATAATAATTAAGCTGATCATCAGTGAGTTTTGCACTTGGGTTGTTTGCCAACTGCTGAATCATTATAAATTCAGGGTCACTTTCCCAAGAGCCAACACCTGAACGACGAAGCACGACTGCTTCTTCAAGAGAGCCCGTTGGCAATATACTTCCGGCACGAGAGAGCACGTCAAGCAAACGAGTTGACCCGCGTTCAATAGAATACTTACCTGGGTTTTGCACTTCACCTGCAACGGAAACTACTTTTGGTATATGATACTCTGCTCTGCCCTTAATGGAAATTACATCTCCTTCCTTGAGTTCAGGGTCATCACCACTTGCATAGTTTACAGAAAATCGTTCAGCTATACTGACATTATCAACGCGAAAACGAGAAATCTCCACTTGATCAAGAATGGCATCTGATCGTAAACCATGCGCGATCTTTATCAGCGTTGAAAGCCGATCACCCTCAACAAATTCTTTCTGTCCAGGAACACCAACACTTCCGTTTATCGTGACAAATGAATATACTCTCGGAACAACAAGTACGTCTCCGCCTTCAAGAATTGGGTTCTTAGTAACATCACCAGCGACAAGATAGCTAACAAGATCAGCTTTTGTACGTAGTTTTCCCGACTGATCACGGATCTCAATGTTACGTAAGGAAGATTCTTTGTTGAATCCGCCCGCCTTATCAATCAATTCATTCGTTCGAGAAAGTGCTGTTGTTGTATATATTCCCGGTGCCAGCACATCACCTACAACTGTAATTTTCATGGAGCGAAGTTTGCGAAGTGACAGGCTTGCATCAGGCTCCTTGTATTCTTTTCGCAGCAAACTATTGACTTTCTTCTCTGCTTCAGGAACAGTTAGCCCGGCAACATCAACTTGTCCTGTGCGAGGTATGATAAGTCGTCCTTCAGGAGTTACGGTAAGGTCTTGATCGAGAGAATGAGCGGCATACACATTGAGATACACACCGTCTCCTGGTCCAAGTTTGTAAGTAGAAGCATCAACCGGACCTTCAAGGGCTTGTGCATCATAACCAGCTCGAATAGCTTGACGCTGCTCTAATAGCTTTGCAGTTGTCGTATCGGCAACACCAAGGCGGTTTTGGTATTGCTTTTGGTATGCTTCATACGGCGACATCTGTGCGTTTCCAGTTGCCGAGAAAACTGTCGAAACTATAACTACCAAGAGTGGTAAAACTCTGAGATTTGTGCTCATTCGATCGTGATATTATGGCTAATAGAATCCGAAAACGGGGAAAATCGTCTCACTCTACACAACAAATTCAGGTGCAAAACTCCTTACCCAAAGATTCGGGAGTTACTAACAGAATCTCAAACTAACAAGTTTGATGTCCTTTTCGGGTGCATATTTGTAGTCAAAAGTTTATGCGCAACGGCTATTTCACCATACTTGCATCGCTTGGCATCTGCATTGCTGCCATCGTAGGGTTCAACCTGCTCGGCGCTGTTATAGTCATTGCCATCTATGGAACCGACGTAAAGAATGCAGACCCAACTGGACTGATCCTCATCAATGGGTTTAGCCAAATTGTTGTGTTGATAGGATTCCCACTTATACTCTCCAATGGTCTTCATCTTGAGATTAGGGAAACTACTCGACTTTATGCTCCACGAACTGCGCAACTTTCACTTTTCCTCCTTGCAATCCCCATGACCATTTGTGCACAGCTATTTGGTTCAGCGTTAAGTTCTATTTGGATGGATTTCCTCTCTCTCTTTCCTGATCTCTACGCAAATCTGCTTGAAGTGCAAAAGTTGATGGATGATATGATGGCGCAGCTTGTGAAAATTGAGACTCCCTTCGAGCTTTTTATCATGCTCATAGGAGTTGCGCTTATTCCTGCGATCACCGAAGAATTCTTCTTTCGCGGATTTCTCTTTACTAATATCGAGCGAAGCGGCGAGTATATCCAAACTACAATAGCAGTGATACTTACCTCATTGGCGTTCGGAGCCAGCCACATGAGTCCGTTCAATCTACCTGGTCTTGCGCTGCTTGGTGCTCTCTTTGCATGGATGATGGTTACATCGGGGACGATCTATGTACCTATGCTTGCTCATTTTTTTAATAATGCTATTATCGTTATTATCCTCTATATCTTTCAAAACGATAAACAGTTGAGTGAGTCACTAACCGGCTCAACATCAATTCCACCGGCTCAATCACTTCCGATCCTTTTCATTTCAGCAGGTGCACTATACTTGCTTGCGAAAGTGTTCGATAAACGTGCAAAACAACTACAAGTAGAACCGCATGAGTAATCTTCTCCAGAGAGTATTAGTAGCTGTCATTGCTATACCACTCGTACTGTTTATTGTGCTCTATAAACCCATTGCTTTCTTCGGATTAGTATTGCTCCTGAGCGGGCTTGCATCTCAAGAATACTTCGGACTTGTCAGAGCAAAAGGCAACATTCCTCACGTTGAGTTAGGAGTAACGCTTGCCGTGCTCGTGGCAGCGACGTTCGGAAAATTCCGTTTGCTCACAGTGATGAATGAACTCGGCATCCCAAGCTTCCCTGCTGAAACAGACTTGTTGACCATTATTCTCATTGTTTCAGTTATCCTCATACTTACACTTGAGCTGTTTCGAGGATATAAGAACCCAATAGAGAATACCTCTTCTACACTTTTTGGAATTCTCTACACAGGAATCGGTATCGGAAGTATCTTCGGTATCTTCGAGTATTTTACTATAAAGAATATCGGTCTTGAGGTATTTGACATACTTCCCCCGGGAATTTTTATTATTGTTATGCTCTCCTCTATATGGATATGTGATAGCTTTGCGTACTTTGCAGGAAAAGCATTTGGCAAGCACAAACTCCTTGAACGTGTCAGTCCGAATAAAACTTGGGAAGGTTCAGTCGCAGGGCTTATTGGTAGTATCGCAACGTGGATAGTAGCACCATTAATTCTCCATCAAATGACAGGAGTAAAGACCATCCACCTGATAATCTTTGGTCTAATTGCAGGTATCATGGGGCAGATAGGAGACCTTGCTGAGTCACTCTTAAAACGTGATGCAAAGGTGAAAGACTCGTCACAGCTTATTCCTGGGCACGGTGGTGTGCTTGATAGGTTAGATTCTCTTCTATTTGTAGCACCGATAATTTTACTCTATCTTACACTTTGTAAGATATAACTACCAACGTCCTTTTCCGCGCTCCCGGACATCGGCGCTCCAGAGAAGTTTTGTACGTAATAAATCAAAGTAGCTATGATCTTTTCTACGTAATAGATGTAGCGTGCTTGGATATTTCGTAATCGTAACCGTAGCAGGTGTCTCTACTATCACTTCTTCCTGTCCGTCTGCTACAATTAGAGCAGGTGTTGCCGCTTCAGATGTTACGCGAATAATAATCTCTGATGTATTAGATATAATGAGCGGACGTACTGTCAATGAATGCGGCGCGATAGCCGTAATAATATGTACCGGACTTGTGGGTTCAACGATAGGTCCCCCGGCACTCAACGCATACCCCGTTGAACCGGTAGGAGTAGCAATGATAAGTCCATCGGCACGAAGAGTACCAAGGAGTGCACCATCAATAGAAATATCGAGCGTCAACATTCGTGTTGAGCCGAAGTTATCTATAACAAATTCATTGAGTGCATGAAGCTCGACACAATCAGACGTACTTCCTTCTTTGTCGCTATGAAGAATATCCCGTTTAATAGTAACACCGTTTTCATGAGTACTCTCACTTACGACAGATGACTGAATGAATGCCCGTTCTTCCCTTTTAATCTCTCCTGATACAAGTTCTTTGATAATATCCGGAAGTTCATCGGGTGGGTTCTCTGCGAGGAAACCCATCTTGCCAAGATTTACACCAACAAGTTCAGCTTTCGAGTTAGCTCGCATAATAGCACGAGCGGCAGAAAGCATCGTGCCATCACCACCGACAGAAAATACTATATCTGATGATGCGGCAATTTCAAGAAGCGAAGCGTTTTGTCGAACTCGCTCTACGCCCTCTACATCTATTCCTTCGAGGACAGTACACTCTTTCGCACCTGCGGAAATAAGCAATGAAGCCAACTCTCGGGCGGCATCGCGGGCTTCGGTTTTGAAAACATTTGCTATAATGCCGTAGCGTCTCTTCATTATTTTGTGATAATAACGTTCTTCGTTATTTTTCCGCTCTTGGTTTCAAGAATGAGCAGATAATTTCCCGATGATATGCCAATTACGTCGAATGGAATGGTGTAATTCCCACCGATATATTCTCCAATTGCAATCATAGATACTTTTCTTCCTGATATATCAACAAGCAAAAGCGTCGCTTCGGAGGTTTCGGGCAGTGAGAAACTAATAGAGCCACTAAGCACCATAGGATTCGGAAATACCAAAAGCGACAAATCAACAGGTGCTGTCGATGCACCAAGCGTTACAACTCCCAGGTCATGCTCTGAACCGTCAAGGTCAAACTGCTTGAGGCGATATTGAAGGTGTGATGTCGGAGCATTTACATCTACATAAGAGTAATCAAAATGTGCGGAATTTCCTTGCGCAGAAATCCTTCCAACGCTCTCCCACAAGTTATCGCTGTTGCGGTAGAGTTCATAGTGTGATGAATTCTTTTCGGTCGATACACTCCATGAAAGCACAACATCATTCTCTGTGCGTCTTCCGCTAAAACTAATTAGCTCTACCGGAAGCATTGAGTTCGATGTATATAGAACGGTAGTCTTGCTACCGATTACGAATGCATTATCTGCATCCATAATGATTGACCCTTTTAAATCATTAACTGTATTGCTCGTATCTTTTTTCCATGTAGATCCGCCGTTGTTTGTCTTGAGTATTGTGCCACCATCACCGACTATAAGTCCATGCTTATCATCGCGAAAACGAATATCATTCAAGTGTTTTGTTGTGGCGCTTGTTACCGATGACCATGATGATCCTCCATTTGTTGTGCGATGGATCCCGCCGCCTTGTGCAACTGCTATCGCTACCGCGCTGGTCCCAGCAAATCCAACGCGCTGAAAACGCGCTGAAGTACCGGATGTTGCTTTCGTCCATGTAGCTCCACCATTAGTAGAATAGACAATACTTCCTTGCTCACCACAACCGATGCCACGTGTTCCCTCAAGATCAACGTCATAAAGAATATCAGTGGTATTTGATGTCTTTAGCGTCCATGTGTTGCCTTGGTTTGTCGTCAGATACATCTTCCCACCTGAACCACAAGCAAGAGCATTGCTGCCATCAACGGCAATTCCGAGAATAAGTACGCCACTTGCTCCAACCGTATGAGCTGTCCATGTCTTACCCGAATCAAGGGTACGAAGAACTTTATTGTCATAGGTTGAGAGAAGTCCGAAGCCGTTATTGTCAAAATCAATATCAAGAAATCGCGCACCGACTACATTTATTGAGTCCCGTCGCCACGTAATACCATCATTTGTAGAAGTATAGACTATACCGGCATTACTTGTGCCATACATCTTCCCATTTGGTGAGCGGTCAACTGCATTAATTACTCCTCTTGTACCGCTATCAAGCCGAGTCCACGATACACCATAGTTTGCAGAGCGAAGAAATAATCCATCATCACCAACAGCCCAAGCAACACCTGATGTTTCAAAGTTGGAAGCAAGCTCTACATGATTGATACTTTCAGTTGCATGTGATGTTGGTGTCGTCCATGTGTATCCTGTGTCATTTGAGCGCCGGATCGTACCATTAGAGCCAACAACTATTACATAGTTCTCCCATGATGCAACATCATAATAATTTATTGAGGAGTTAAGAACTGTATCTGCAATAATATTTTGGTCAAGAAAACTATGCCGCAAAATGTAACCAGAATCACCTACAGCATAAACGTTATTGGTATCCATCGAAATACCACGAAGTGGAAAACGAACAGGCACAGTGTATTTGCCCCACCCAGATATTCCATAGAAACTACCTCGCATTAACGTACCTGAATCGCCACATGCATAAGCCGACTGTCTAGCCCATGTGAAATCGCGAATCTTCGCTTTTGAGCTATTCGATTGTTTTGACCATGATGTGCCGCCATTAGTAGTATAAAGTATGATACCCGAATCACCCGCAGCCCAAGCGTTATCTTTGTTGCGGGCAGCTGTTGCATTCAAGAATACTTTACTACCGGAATATGATTTATTTGTCCACGTTTCTCCGTTATTAATCGACTTGAAGATATAGCCGGAGTCACCGACAATATACATCGTATCAACATAACGCGAGACAGAGCGAAGACCATGAATTGTAGGGTAGGTCACCGGAGAAAAACTGCCGCCAACTCGGCGCATGATTGTTCCGCCATCACCAACTGCAACACCAAGACTGTCAGTTTTTACGATAACTCCGCGAAGCGTATTTCCTTGGGGCTTTGGGTGCAGCCATTGCCATTGAGTTTGAGCTATCCCATTGCTAACAATAGAGGATACAGCGATAAGTAGTGGTAATAAGTAACGAAACTTCATACAAAGAATTTAGTAAGATGAAAAAACACAACTTTTGTTAACAAGCCAAATCCCCGTAATGGTTTAGCAATACTGTTGAGTGGAAAAACCGCAAAACCTACTCACGCCCGAATGCGTTAGATACCTTCAATGGAACAGAAAAATCTCAATCAGGCGATAACTGCAAAGAAACGTAAAAAGAGCGTCCGCAAGTGGGTAACGATTATCCTCCTGTTGGTTATTGCAGGCAGTGGGTATTGGTATTTCTTTATGCAAGAAGAACCGGCACCGAAGCCAATAATCAGGTATGGTGCAGTTGATAAAGGAGATGTCATAAAATCCATATCTGCAACCGGTACGCTTCAAGCAACAAAGACCGTCCAGGTCGGAAGCCAAGTATCAGGTACGATTCGTGCGCTTTATTGTGATTTTAATAGTCATGTAAATGCCGGGATGGTCGTTGCACAGCTTGACCCTACATTCTATCAAGCAGCCGTCAAAGAAGCCGAAGCTAATCACGAACGTGCAAGATCTGAACTTGAGAATGCAAAGACCGAAGCTAATCGTGCAAATGAGCTTGTAAAAAAAGACCTTATCTCAAGAGCTGAGTATGAGGTTGCAACAACGAAAGTAAATTCATTGACTGCATCACTCTCCCAGACTCGCGCCGCTCTTGATCGGGCACGAGTGAATCTTAGCTACACAACTATTCGCTCTCCTATCAGTGGTACCGTTGTATCCCGTAATGTTGATGTAGGTCAAACTGTTGCTGCGAGCTTGAATGCCCCAGTGCTTTTTATCATTGCCGAAGACCTTTCAATGATGGAAGTGCAGGTCAGTGTTGATGAAGCAGATGTGGGCGAAGTAAGATCAGGACAATCAGCAACCTTTACTGTAGATGCATTCCCCGGTCAAACCTTTAATGGTAACGTTTCTATGGTTCGTATCAGCCCCACAACGCTCCAGAATGTTGTTACCTATAGTGTGATCGTATCTGCTTCGAACGATAACTTAAAGCTATTGCCTGGTATGACGGCAACCACTACTATAATCAGTGAATCGAAAGAAGAAGTGCTTCGCGTTCCTGCCGCAGCACTTCGTTTCAAACCGCCCGTCTCCGAGAGTGATACCGGCAAACGATCAGGAAGACCCGGCGGTGGTATGGGTGGTGAACGCAAAAAAGGCGGAAGCGAGAACTTCGGGATGATCTTCAAAAAGAAAACTATGACTAAAGATGGTAAGGAATCTCCGTACGAACCAATCAGAGTTAAGACAGGTCTTACAGACGGTAATTATACAGAAATACTTATCGAAGGGAGTACTTTATCTGTAGGCGATAGTATTGCCGTCGGGTCTATCGTGATCGGTAGTAAGCCCACAACCTCAGGCAGCAATCCGTTGAACCAGCAACAACCTGGTGGTAGAGCGATGAGAAGGATGTAATATGATCACTACTTTTGCATCAAGTTTTGTCATGGCGATTCAATCGCTCATTGCGAACAAAGTTCGCGCAGCATTAACAATGCTCGGTATTATCATTGGCGTTGCGGCAGTGATTACAATGACAGCAATTGGCTCCGGTGCAAAAAAAGCTGTTAGTGATCAGATACAGTCAATGGGTACGAATGTCGTTACTGTTTACCCGGGAGCAACATTTATGGGCGGCGCTTCCGGCGGAGCCGGCTCTGCAAATAAGCTTACACTCGAAGATGTGAAGGTAATGCAAAAGTCAACGCTCTTAAGTGCAGTTGCACCTATCATAAGCTCATCGGTACAGGTCGTTGCAGGAAATACGAATTGGTCAACTCGTATCAACGGCACAACCGAAGGGTATCTTGAAGTGCGAAATTGGAAATTGACAAGTGGTGCATTCTTTAGCGAGATGGATGTTCGCGGCTCAAAAAAAGTATGTGTACTGGGTACAACTGTAGTTAAATCATTATTCACAGATGGCAGAGACCCGGTCGGTGCCAGTATCAGAATAAAGAAACTACCATTCACTGTCGTCGGAGTACTCGAAGAGAAAGGTACGAACTCATTCGGTACTGACCAAGACGATATTATTCTTGCACCGGTTTCAACTGTAGCTAAAAAGATCAAAGGCGATCAATACGTCAATACTATTATTGCTTCGGCGATCAGTGCCGATGTAACTGAAGCTGTAACCGAGGAAGTTACTGCGGCATTACGACAGACTCATAAGCTACAGCCCGCTGATGATAATGACTTTCAGGTTCGCTCACAAACAGAACTTGCCGCATCTTCAGAAGCCAGTTCTAATACGATGACTTCCCTCTTACGTAACGCAGCTATCATCTCGCTTCTTGTCGGTGGTATCGGCATTATGAACATCATGCTTGTTACAGTTACTGAACGTACCAGAGAAATTGGTATTCGTAAGTCGCTTGGTGCGAAGCGGTCAAATATCATGATTCAGTTTTTGACCGAAGCTATGGCACTATCGCTCATCGGTGGCAGTATCGGTATCGCTCTTGGATATGGAGCAAGTGCTTGGATCTCTGCAAATAACGGCTGGACACTTTTTATATCCCCGGTTGCAACCGCTCTCTCGTTCGCTGCTGCTGCAGTTGTTGGCGTCTTCTTCGGATACTACCCTGCCCGTAAGGCATCTCGGATGGATCCTATCGAAGCATTGCGATATGAATAATACCGATCCCCGCTTTACAGATATCATCCTAACTCCTGATACACTTGATGACAGAGTAGCTGATATTGTTATTATTGGAGTACCGACTGATGAAGGTATCAGACGGAACGGAGGCAGAACCGGTGCGTCCCATGCGCCAGATGCAATCAGAAGCTACCTCGGAAAGCTAACTCCGAATAATCATCCTTTAGCAGAACGTTCAGCTCTCGATATTACAATTCTTGATGCAGGCAATGCTCATGGCGAAACTCTTGAAGAGATTCATGATAGTGCCGAAGCGATGGTTCGTCAATACCTCAATGATGGCACTGTTATCATAGCTCTCGGAGGCGGACATGACGTAACTTATCCATTGGCAAAAGGAATGTTCAATGCTATCGGCAACAAACCATTTTCACTTATCAACCTTGATGCTCATCTTGATGTCAGACCAAAGAAAGACGGCAGGCATCATTCAGGTTCGAGTTTTAGACTGCTTATCGAAGAAGGTATCCTTGATGGAAAGAACTTCACTGAATATGGTATTCAGTCGTTTGCTTATTCCAAAGAACATTATGATTGGGTAACTGACCAAGGAGCATCGCTTGAGTTCTTCGATGAACTCTACTTTGATGAAGAAATTATCTCACGGTTCTCAGACATACTTACTTCATCTGAACTTCCCTACTACGTTACTTTCGATATTGATTCAATCCGTTCAAGTGATGCGCCGGGTTGCAGCGCTCCGTCGCCAATAGGTTTTACTGCTGAACACGCACTGGCTATGTCATTTGCCGCGGGGCAGAATAACTCGACGAGAGTTTTTGATATTGTTGAAGTAAGTCCGGGCTATGATAATGACGGAAGGACGTGCCGACTTGCGGCGAGGATGATCGCAAACTTCATCAGCGGGTATCTTCAAAGATAGAAAAGCGGGGCATATGCCCCGCTTTTCCGTTTCAGATGTCAACGTTCCAGATTATTTCTGGAGGATAACTCTCTTCGATGTTACGAACTGCTCACCGCTGATGCTTGTGCCAACGATGCGAATGATGTAAGCACCATTTGCAGCTACTGTGCCACCAACGGTCTTGCCATTCCATGTCCAATCGCCTGATGTCTCGCCGCGTGCAACTGTGTTGCCGAGCATATCCATCACTTCGATGTTTGCATGGGTCGTACCTGCGAAGTCAACCTTCACGTCGCTTTGTGCAGGGTTCGGTGATACGAAGATCGCTACACCGGCAGGAAGAGTCTGCTTCACGGAAAGTGCTGCAAAGTCGCCGCCTTCGAGATCGATTTCGATAGTCGTTGCAGCATGATCAGCAATGATGACAAGTGCATCTTTATGGATCAACTTATCAGTTGACTCGTAGCTGACGGTTACGGTCATCTCTTCACCCGGCTTCAAGACGAATGGAAGTGATGCAGGTGATGTCTCGCTGACCTTAAAGAACTCGCCGACCTTCATGTAGATCTCTTTTACTGTTACATCAACGTCAAGGTTGTTGTAGAATAAAAGTGTATAGCTTTCTTTGATACCGCGGTTTGAAAGACCGATGGTCGTCTTTTCTTTTCCAAAGATCGGGATACCGACAGTGTTCTTGGTAGAATCTTTGTCGCCGTTATGAATATAGATTGAATATCCATAAACCATGGCCTTGAAGCTTGTGCAAAGGGTCGTGCCGTCTGCCTGCAAGTTGAGGATGACATACGCGAAGTACTTCTCTTTTGCCGTTCCTGCTGATGTAGCAAACGGTGTAAAAGTGAATGGTATTTCAAGTGTGCTATTGGCAGCAATCGTCACCGGTGTTGTAAGGGTTACAACGAATGCATTCGCATCTTCGCCATCAATAGTAAAGCTTGTAATGACGATGTCGCGGTCTGTTGGATTAACAATGGTCAATACACGGTTGCCTGTTGAATCAAGTACAACCTGTCCGCGCCAGTCATCCATACCCGCTTCAGACTGCTTTAAGCAAGACTTTGTATTGATGTCCTCTTTCTTGGTGCCGAACCATGCCTTAATCGCATGCCATTCAGCCGGATTCTGTTCAAAGCTGTAGTTGATTACCAAGTAACCTGATACTGCGCCGGTGCGCTCCTCGATTGGCTTGTAACATACCTTTATCTTCAAGCTCTCTCCGGCTTTGATCTCTTTGATATCTGCTGTTGTAGGATCGGTTGAGAAGTCA
This sequence comes from Kapaibacterium sp. (SeqCode), assembly GCA_046590205.1. Classification (GTDB taxonomy): domain Bacteria; phylum Bacteroidota; class Ignavibacteria; order Palsa-1295; family Palsa-1295; genus DATDEW01. The sequence continues at coordinate 8,361 of JBKJTT010000079.1, read as the reverse complement.
CCTTCCCAGTCAGTCATCAGTGACCATCCGGAGATCCACGCTGATACAGCACCTTTGTTGTAGATCGTAAACTCTTTGCAGGATTCATCTCCTACAGCAGTAGCAGGGAATACGTACTGCATTGGGTCAACAACGATCTTCTTATCACCTGCGGGATTACCGTCACCGATTGCGCCGACAAGTGCACCGGAATAACAAACCATTCCCATGCCTGATACTGAAAGAGTAGCAGATGCTCGGGCTGTATTTGAAGCAGGTGTGTAGGTGATCTTAATTTCTTTTTTCTGATGAATTCCTGTGAATTCAAGTGTTGAGGGTTCTACGGTGAACTGTGCTGCATCAACGCCACCGATTGTGATCTGTGCGGTCGATGCGCCGTCTGCGAGACTCTTCACATAGAACGTTTGAGAAGCCGCAGCACCATTCTTTGATTGAAGAACGATCTCCTTGGCATCACTGCTAAACCAGAACGGGCATTGCGCGTTCGCGGTCGAGGATAAGAGAAGCATCGCAATTGCTGCGAGGCTCAACATAAGACGTAAATAAGTTTTCATAATGAGTTAAGTAGTACGTTATGAGTAAAAAAAACTTGCCGCAGGGACAGCGCGGTTATATTGTAAATGCGTTGGAAGGGGGCATAGTTACACCTCATCCCAAAATTTCCCAAAAAATCTTTTCCGACCTACACACCCCTCTCCTGCAAATATAACACATTATCTGCATTTCCGTTAATTCTCTTTGCCTCACCACTCCTCAAAACGTCAAACTTCCCCCATAAACACTATATAAATCAACATTATAATTGTGCACTCTCACTCCCATCTTCCCCCACTCTTGGGTGGCTGTCGGGGTACGGGTAACGTATGGTGCTATAAATTTACACATGTGAAAAAGGGACGTTTAGGGGTTTAGACGGTCAGGCGTTTAGTGGGATATGTCATTCCGAGCGAGCGAAGCGACGAGGAATCTAAGATGCGACATAAACAAAGGACTTACGGGAATTGTCAAACTTCGACATACAAATATACGAAATCTGACCCACATCCTGCAAGATGCTCGGGCAAAATACCCTGTAACCCATTACAAATCAACAAGATAATCTTCGCAAATCAGCCAAAATGCCGTTTCTCGCTCATTTTCGCAATTTTCGATAGGCACCTATCGTACCGCAGGTCTCCGACCTGCCCCAACCCGTAGGGGCACACGGCAGTGTGCCCTCCCTTCTCGCTCCCTCTCCTTACCAAGGAAGAGCATTCTCTTGCTCCCTCTCCTTTTCAAGGAGAGGGTTGGGGTGAGGTTAATAAAAACAATGAAAACAATCAAGACAAAAAAGCAAAAGGCGTATCTTGACCACTATGATAATGCCGCGAAAACACAAATCGTTTCCGACTACCTGCTGATTACGAGTCAGCTACTCTACCAACCCTACAATATGTCCTTTCATAAGCCAAAATTATCCGTAGATTCTTTTATCGATTTCTCGAAGACTTTCAGTTGTAAAATTCATTTTACCAAACAGTTTTAATAGGGCTTCTTCTGATCGTTCTGAATATTGAAATACAAACAGATTCTTTCTTCTAGATGGAATAACACCATGTATCTCAAGGACAATATTGTTCAATGTCATAATAAACCAGCCAAGACTATCTATCAAATTAACTATATCGTCCGTTAAGATTGGCAGGTGTGTTATCTCTACTTTTTCTCTATGAGCATGCACCTTGTCTCTCTTTGTTTCAATATATTTTAAGATCGAATCAAGTTTAGGGTTAACTTCGCGATTGAACATCTGCCTATAAAAGTCAACAAGCGATTTTATCACCTCTTCATCGCTCAAGTCTGACAAGGGCACGCTCGTCGTTAGTTTTAACTCCTCAAATGTATATTTAAGAGACTCTCTGTTATGTAGTTGAATGCCTTTTGCTTCTTGCTCAAGTTTATTTAAAATCTTAAAAACGTGAACTGTTTTTCTGTTGTCACTTTTTTTTGGGATCAACAGTCTCGCAATACCTAGTTCGCATGAAGAAAAAAGACTATCTTGAATACAGACGAATGGTGTAGAATATCCATAGTATTGGAGTGAATCACCATAGTTACCTATAACTTTTGCAAGAGTATAGCACTCATGAATATTGCCGATTTCTCGATACAAAATATCAATGTACTCTTTAAGCTTTTGTTTGTCTTCGTCCATTATGTGATACCATGCTTAGTACTCTTACTTAAAAATGTTCACTTCTGTCCGTTCTTTTTTTCTTCTTCCTTTTTCTTCTCTTTCTCTATTTTTATTTCCATTTGCATTTCATCCTTATACTTTGGCGCAGAACTAGCAAATCGAGCTATTATCAGAGCAGCCATTATCAAGCTTACAGCCAAATGGAAAATAACTATAAGCCTTGCTATCCCAACAGGTGTAATATCACCGTATCCTACCGTAAATTGTGTTACGGTACTAAAATACCAAACATCCCAATTATTAGTTACAATCTCATTGCTATTATTGGTTAGCTCGCCAGAAATCATATATAGTATTGCAAAAAGCCATGTAATTTCTAGATAGTTAGCAATCGAAAAAATCAGGTTTCTGCTATGGTATGCTGTTTTCCATTCGTCTCTAAATCTATACACATTAAATAAGACTTGATTACAAGACGTTTGAATAATCTCTATAATTCGAATTAACACAATTGTCACAAGGATTGATTTTAGCAAGTCCGATCCGTTACCACAATAATAATTTTTGTATGAAACAAAGACAAGAAACCCTATTATCCATGAGATAATAAGATAAACGTCTACAAAGCTAGTACGATCACCATAGTTATTCTTCTTGTCCTTTTCTAAGTACAAATACCGTACAGATGATATGTGAGGGTTTAGATGAATGATATTAAATGGAGAAAAAAATTGAATTCCACAAAAAATTCTTTCAAAAGCCCAAAAGAGAAAACTCTTTTTATAAATGTTCCATATTCTTAACCTATACTGTTCATAGTCATCATTGCCTTTTGCTTCTTTAGCAAAAGGATACCATCTAACAACCCCAAATACTAAGAAAATGAGGTTAAGCCCACAAAAAATTAGAATCGTTGAACATACCATATTATTTTATCAATTAATTAGATACAAAAATTTCCTTCACCCTAAAACATCCCCTCCTGCCCGCTTTTCTTCTTTTCCTTTGTGGCTTTCTTGAAGGTTAAGCCGCCTTGGGTTAGGTCGGGGTAGTCGGGGCGTTTGGTTTTGTTTAGCAGTTCTTCTATCGTGAGTATCTGTATCTTTGCGTAGCTTTTGCTGGCGGGTGATTCGTAGTAGCCCTCGCTGACGGCGCGGGTTACCATTGGTTTTGTCGGTTCGGCAAGCGTTACAAAAAGTCCTATATCCGCTTTCTCGTGGTTGACGGTTGTTATCAAATCTTTGACCATCGTATCCGATACGTTCTCGCCGCCTTTTACGGAGACGATGATCTTCTTCGGCAATCCGCTATCATCCTGAAAGTAGATGATGCCGTCAACGCCGCCGTCTGCGCCTTTCTTCTTGCCTTGATAGGGCTGTGCATTCACAAGCGAACATGCCCACCACTGGAACTGGTACTTATCGCGCTCGGCAAGGTCACGCGCCGAGGCAAGGTCTTTGGGTGTGCCTTCTATCTCAAAGGTGATAGAAGGAAATGCTTCGTGCATACGCTTCTCGATAAGCGAGATGGCAAGGTTTGTAATATCAATCCCTATCCAGTTGCGCCCGAGCTTCTCCGCAGCATGGACGGCAGTGCCGCATCCGCAGAACGGATCAAGCACAACATCGCCTGGGTTACTTGAAGCATTGATAATGCGCTCAAGAAGTGCAAGAGGTTTTTGTGTCGGGTAGCCGAGACGTTCTTGTGCAGATGCTTGAATTGGTGCAATATCAGTCCACACATTTCCAATCAACGCACCTTTGGACTCATCAAGATAAAGTTTTTTTGCAAGTCTTTTAGTATAATCAGGAGAGCCATCCTTCTTAACAGGATAATATATCAATCCTTTTTCGTCTAGCTCTTGCATGGTTTCTGGACTATATCTCCATCCTTTTTCTGGGGGTTGATAATTTTTCCAAACATACCATCCATTTGGTTTACCTGTTGTTTTATTAATTGCAGACATTCCTCCACCTTCAGGCGCATCCATAGGACCAAGTCTATACCTTCTTTTATTTTTGTCTACAAATCTATATCTTGTTTCAATATCTGCGTCAGATTGTGGTCTAAATGTCGGATTCCAAATAAAGTTATTACTCTTTGTATAGTATAAAACAACGTCAGATAAAGATGCCCATTTCTTAGCATCGTTGTGTGTTGCTGTTCTTTGCCATGTTATTTCGTTACCAAACATTTCTTTTCCGAATACGGCATCCAAAACAACTTTCAAATAATGACTTGCTGACGGGTCGCAATGTAGATATAAACTTCCTGTTGGTTTCAAGACGCGGTGAAGCTCAAGGAGGCGGTTTGCCATCATCGTTAGATATGCCATCATGTCGTTCTCACCGAGGAATGACCGAAGCGCAATCATCATGCCAGCCACATCGGTATTGGCTTGACGAGTGAGTTCTTTGAACTCGCGCTCTGCCTGTTCGCCCCAATGCCATGAATCCTCGAATGCGGTTATCTGTGCATCGGCGGAGTGCCCCTTCGGAGTTTTGAAGAGGAGGTTATAATCGCGCTTTGAGTTGAACGGCGGATCGAGATAGACAAGGTCAACCGACTCATCAGCAATATGCTCGCGCATGATGTCAAGGTTATCCCCGAAGTAGAGTTTATTCATGGATACAAAGATACGAAGACCAGAAAGAGCCTCCCCCTAACCCCCTCCATATTTTTGGAGGGGGAACAAGATAAAATAATCCCCTGCAAGGTTGTGCTTGCAGGGGATCTATGTTGTTGGACTCGACGACTTAGAATTGATAAGGGCTTATTTATTTATGACAAGACGCTTGGAGATAATAAATTCTTCTCCATTTGTGTCAATACCGCTAACACGGACGATATAGATTCCGCTTGTCGGTGCAGTCCAACGTGCTTCGCTGGTGATGCTTGAAGAGAACACCTCTTTACCAAGCATATCGAATATCTGCACTGATGATTCTTCGGCACCGGTGAGTGCAATGCGTACTGCTTCACGCGCCGGATTCGGCGTGATCGCAAGCGATGGCTCTGCCTCGGTTACCGATTGTGAGTTCTGCGAACGAAGTACTGAACCATCACGTGATGCTGCCGATGAACCATCGTTCGGTTCGTTCTTCAAACATCCGCCAACGTGCGTAACCGAGCGGCGTTTATCGTCAAGGTTGTTTGCGCATGAATGCACAGCGATGATCTTCGCACGGCTGCAACGTTCTTTTCTAGTCGGTGTGTAGCATACACCGATAGTAAGTGATGCGCCCGGCTGAATACGTATGGGAAGCTCCGGTACTTCGATAAGTGTGAAGTTCGGATTGTTCTCATATATCTCAACGCTATGCAGGACGACGACTTGATTTCCGGTGTTCGTAAATTTGAGTCGTTCGCAATTGCGGTCATCGGTATTTTGCGGAGTGCGGAATTTGATGGTCGGTGTCTGGCGCATTACGCATGTCGGACGAGCTATAGAGCCAGCCATCACAGTAGTAGCGAACATGCGATGTTCACCGTTCTCACAGAGATAGGTTGTCTTGACCTCTGCTTTTGATTCTTTCGCTTCACCGTTCGGCACGTAACATGCTGCGATAGTTATCGCATCACCCGGCTGCAGGCGCATCGGAAGCTCCGGTAGTTCATCAAGTTTCCACTCCGGTGTATTAGCGCGAATGCCAATGTCATAGAGTGTGATAACCTGATGTGTCGTGTTCGCGATCTTGATGCGTTTGCATTCGGTCTCGCCGACGACCACAGGACCAAAACGAAGTTCTTCGGTTTGGCGCAAGCCGCATGCAGGTGTCTTTAGCGTGCCGACAAGCTTCGTATCGGCAAATTGCCGACTCTCCGATGAACGACACATATACGTCGTTCGAACTCTCGCTTCAGATGATCGCGAATTGCCGTCGGGTTTGTAGGTAGCTATTACGACGATCTCTTTGCCCGGCTCAAGTATATATGGCAGCTGCGGGATTTCGCGCAGCGACCACTCACTTGTTTCCGAGCGAAGGTCAATAGCATAAATTGCAATGACCTCGGATGTAGTATTAGCGATAAGGATGCGTTTGCTTTCGCTTTCTCCTTTGGGAATAGGACCAAAGCGTAAGCCCTCGGTCTGTCGAGGAGCACATATCGTTTGCGCGGTGACGGCTGAATGCATGAACAGTATGCTCAATGCGATGAAGCCAATCGCTACGCACTTCTTGTAGAGTGTTGCTTTCATAGTTGTATTCATATTTAGTAGTTAATACATCTATGAGGCAAACTATGGGACTCTTGTTTGTCTCGATATAAGTAAAATGCTTGAGCGTGGGCAAAGTTACAACCGTAACACAAAATTATTTTAGGTATTTGATATTGTGGAGTTGTGGGAAAAAAGAATCAGAACGAATGACCTATACTTATTCCGCCATACGGGGTGATTTCACTTAGGTCATTTGCAATAAAAGGAGTAAAACAAAGACGAAACATAAACCCGGATTCAATTGGCTGATACCGATACCCTATTGTCATCGTCGGCAGCAGTGCTACGGTGTTGTCGGAGATGTACGGCGCAAGACCTTGTGAGGTAGGTGGTTGGATAGTAACGCCAAGCCCTACTTCAAGAAACTTGTCGGGACCGAAAAAGAGATAGCTGCTTGAAACAACAAATACCGGCTTCCATATATATGAATTGTAGGTCGAACTTGAAGTCTCACGTTTATAGACATGTACCCTGCCAAATCCGCCAACACCAACACGGAGTGTTGCTCTATTATAGAATTTCTCTTCAAGATTAAATGAGCCGGCTATGCCGTTGCCGCCTATCTCCACATTGAATGCCGTGACAAAACGTGGCGCACTTGAAGTATCAATCATATTATTAGCTGGCTGTTTGTTTTGAACTTCCTGTGCTTGTAAGGGAATGGAGATGAAGAATAGGAGTAAAAAAGGTACTATGTGTTTAGTCGTGTTATAAGGCATCGCACGTATAACATTTTATCCTCACCCAAACATTCCGAAAAGACGGGTGGGAGTTATCACAAGTAAGTTGTTGTTAATTTTACTATAACTCATGTAGGAAAAAATAATGAGCAAAGAGCAAATAACCGAGCAAGCACTACTACTACCGCCCGAAGAGCGAGAGAGACTCGCCGAACTGTTATTTCTTACCCTTGACCATACATCAAGCGAAGAGATAGAACAGGCATGGATAGAAGAAGCCGAGAAACGACTGGATAAATTTCATGCCGGTGAAATCCAAAGTGTTGACGGACCAACAGTAATTGAGCAGATAAAGCGTTCACGTTTAAAATGAAATATGAGTTTTTACTTCAAGCACGTGAGGAGCTTGATTTGGCTTTTAATCGCTACGAAGATATTTCGCAGAATCTTGGTTTTGACTTGATCTCTGAAGCAGAAATTGTGCTTGCTCGTTTAATAGAGTTTCCTAAAAGCTCACCCTCAGTAACAATACGTCATAGAAAGGCAGTACTAAATCGCTTTCCATATACTATCATTTATTCAATCAACGAAGATACAATACTCGTTACTGCTTTCATGCATCAGAGTAGAAAACCTGATTACTGGAAAAATAGAATCTAACTATCCCCGATCCAACCATTCCTGCAAGATGATCCGCGCGGCTTCTTCGTCTCTTCGGTATTTCTCTTTGTGTTTGCTCTTCGAGAGTTCTTGTGCTCTGATGTTTTGCTCGGCGATGATTGATGTCAGGCGTTCATCGTAGAAAGAAAATTCTATGCCACGTTGTTCCAACGAGTTCTTTAGCTTCTCGCCGAACTTCTTGACTTCCGAAGTCCACTCGCTATCTCCGCCTGATAGTGTTGTCGGTAAGCCGAGTATAACGCTGCCTATATTTCGCTCGTCAATAAGATAGAGTATATCATTGACTGCAGATTTTGAATTCTCAATGATACCTGCGGGAGTTGCGAGAATGCGGAGTTCATCCGAGACTGCAAGTCCGATACGTTTTGTGCCGTAGTCAATGGCGAGGACGCGCTTATTCTTCATAGCGGACTGCATTGGTCACGCCGCGTACTCGGCGTATCTTCTCTAAGATGCGTGTGAGATGATAGGTATTCTTCACATAAACAGTAATCTTTCCGTCGAACATTTGGTCGCGTGTATCAATGGTAAAGCTGCGGATATTGGTGTTGTTGTAACTTGAAATGACATGGGTAAGGTCACTTATCATACCTTGTCTATCTTCA
>JBKJTT010000084.1:0-6379 GCA_046590205.1 Kapaibacterium sp. (SeqCode) | reverse complement strand
TTCCAACTCATCTTGAATGTTTCATTGATGATATCGCCGAGAAAGAGCGGACGTGATGGTATCATGTAAGTTCTGCTTTAAATTGATCTTCGTCTAATACGCGAATCCCGAGTTCTTGAGCTTTCTCAAGTTTTGTACCTGCTTCTGTACCTGCAACAACATAATCTGTCTTCTTGCTCACTGAGCCGGTAACTTTTCCGCCCCGCAACTCTATCTCATCTTTTGCTTCATCTCGCGTCATCGTCGCAAGTGTGCCGGTAAGAACAAATGTTTTTCCTGCAAAGAACGCTGAATCCTTTACAACCTTCTTCTGACCCGATTCACCAAATGCTAACCCTGATGCTCTTAATCTTGAAAGTACCGCTTCAAACTTTGGGTTTTGAAAATAATCGTATACGCTTTGTGCAATTTCGGGTCCGATACCATCAACGTTATCAATCTCTTCCATTGATGCTTGACTTAATGCATCAATAGAACCAAATCCTTTTATTAACAACTTCGCAATACCTGTCCCTACATGACGAATTCCTATAGCATGAAGAAGCCTCTCGGCAGATTGAGCTTTACTTTTTTCAATTCCTTCGAGCAAGTTATCCATCTTCTTCTTGCCCATTCGTTCGAGAGCCAAAAGAGAGTCTTGCTTATCAGTGAGTGTATATATATCTGCAATCGAATGAAGTAACCCCTCCGAGACAAAAAGCTCAACTGATTGTTCACCAAGACCGACAATGTCCATCGCCCCCCGCGAAGCAAAATATGCAATACGAGCAACGACCTGTGGTGGACATTCGGGATTCTCACAATACCAGTTAACCTCGCCTTCCGGACGCACAAGCACAGAGTTACATGCAGGACATGAGGTTGGGTAATAATACTTTTTAACGTTCTTTGTCCGTTTTTCTAAAACAACTCCTGCTACCTTTGGAATAACATCCCCACCTCGCTCAATTATAACGGTATCGCCAATACGTATATCCTTGCGCTCAATCTCATCTGCGTTATGGAGTGTAGCTCTGCGGATTGTTATCCCAGTAAGTTGAACAGGTTCAAGTTCAGCTACTGGGGTAATCGTCCCCATCCTACCTACTTGAAGCGTAATATGATTGAGAACCGTGAATGCCTGACGTGCTTCAAACTTATATGCTATTGCCCAACGTGGCGACTTTGCAACTTGTCCAAGTTCTTCTTGGTCGTTAAGTGAATTGACCTTGATTACTGCGCCATCAATTTCGTATGGTAATTCTTCGCGACGCTCTTGCCAGTTCATCGCGAATTCCATGATCTCATCAATACTCTTAACTACCTTAGTATGCTCAGAAACCGGGAATCCCATCTTACGAAGTAGGTCAAGACGCGATGATTGCGTAGGAAGATCAATACCTGCTTCATCTTCAAAGTTTAGAAGATAGGCGGTAAAGGTTAGCGGTCTTTTGGCTACTTCGGCAGTATCGAGAGTCTTGATCGTCCCTGCGGCAGTGTTGCGGGGATTAGCGAATGTATCTTCGCCTATCTCTTCCCGCTCACGGTTCATCTTGCGAAATCCTTCGATAGGAATATATACTTCACCGCGAACTTCAAACTTTTTCTTTCCTATCTCACCGACATCCTGAATACGAAGAGGTATTGCCTTTATAGTTCTTACGTTTGCCGTTACATCATCGCCTGTTACTCCGTCTCCTCGCGTTGCACCACGAATAAGTTTGCCATTGTCGTAGCTCAAACTCATTGAAACACCATCAAACTTTAACTCACACGTATATCCTTCCTTCGGCTCCCTTCCCAAAAGTTTATGAATACGCTCTTCAAAATCTTTTACTTCTTCTTGATTATAGGTATTTGCAAGCGACAACATTGGGATACGATGCTCGGCGGGAGGAAAAAGTTTGGTAGGTTCACCTGATACACGCTGCGTTGGCGAATCATTCGTGATCAGTTTCGGATTCTCCACTTCAAGCTTCTCAAGCTCTTTATAGAGTATGTCATACTCCTTATCACTTACAGCAGGTTCTGCGAGTACATAATAACGATAATCGTAATCACGTATCGCGTTACGGAGTTCTTCGATGCGGGCTTCTATCTGCTTCTTCATTTAGACTACAAAATTAAGCAGATACATTTATCAGATGAGAATAATTGGTTAATTAGCGTTCGGAAGAACCGGCTGCACATTCGGTATCGGCTTCTTGATGTTTGGTGTCGGTTTCTTCGGCGTTGATGCGTCCTTAGGTTTTTTCAGCTGCGGCGTTACTACCGCCGAAGATGGTTTGGCATCAAAGACTTTTTCACCTTCAGGTTTGATGTATGCCTTGTCTCGTGTCAAGACTACATTTCGTACAACGAGTGATGAGTTCTCAACCGTTGGCAAGCTCGAAACACCCTCGCCATTAAGCTTCATAGTGACAGCTTTCTGGTTGCCCATATAAACAAGAAACTTGTCGTTTGCAATGAATGTCCGCGTCTCGCCTTTTTTCATCTTGCCGCGGAATCCGCCGATACCTTTATCAGGTGTTATCGAAAGCCAAACGCTATCTTTTGCAGTAATGGTAAAGACAAGTGAATCTGATGGTGCAACAGCAATAGATGAATCAACCGGCACTTCTACAGGGGGCGGAACTACCTTCTCTTCTTTGGCAACTTCTTCCTTTGGTTGTTCAAGAGTTTGGGGTGGTGGAGTAGTTACAACTTGAGTTGTCGGCTTTTTTGTAATGACGGAATAAGCAAAGACAGCTGCAATCACTATCAAAAGTCCAATAATGGTTTTGGTTGAGCGAGACATTCCTTGCACCGGAGCAGATGGATAATCATCATCATCTGGATCAAAATACTGTTCGGAATAAAGCGGTTCTTCAACTAAAGGCGCCGCTGTATAACTTCTGCGACGTTCGCCAAGAACCGGAGTTGGTTGTTCTGCGGGTTGTGGTTCTTGCTTTCGAACAGTAAACCCTGTCGGCAGATCGTCTTCGGTTCTTCGTTTGCCGAGTCGTTCTTTTCGTACCTCGTCTGCCTCATCCCATAGGTCGCGAGAGGTTATCTCCTCGAAGGTATCCTTCACGCCTTCTTCAAATTTCTGGACAACTGTTCCTGTTGTCTTGACGGTTGATTCGACTACCTCTTTTGTTAGGTCAACTGCCTCGCGAGTAACTGCGGCTACCGTAGAACTAATAACATTGCGCTTTTCTTCCGGAGGTGGCGGGGGCACAAGTTTGACTTCAACGAGTTGTGCATACGACTTAATAAAACTTTTGCGATAGGGTTCTGGTGGAAGAAGATGGAAGTTACCGCGCTCCATGTGTTCGATGAATCCGGGATTCATTCGAAGTTTTGCAGCAACATCTTCGATTGTAAGACGTTTTTCTTCACGCGCTGCCTTGAGTGCAGCACCGAATTCCGGAGATAGTATATCGTCGAGACTATTAGCCACCCGTTACTAAGATATTAAGGCGAATGTGTGATGAGGGCAAAAGTTGAACGCTTTTATGAGGGTTGATAGTTCATTTGTTTCTGTTTTGATTGTGTTATTATCAAAGGAATTACGTGATCGTTACTAATACCGTCGAAGAACTTCGAGAGCAAATCACTGCCGCAAAACGTAAGGGAAAGTCAATCGGCTTCGTCCCGACAATGGGAGCATTGCACGAAGGTCATTTTTCGCTTACAAAGCTCTCCAGAAAAGAGTGTGATTTGTCTGTTGTCAGCATCTTTGTCAATCCCACTCAATTCGGACCTAACGAAGATTTCAGCAAATACCCTCGAACTCTCGAACAAGACTCCATAATGCTCGAATCAGTCGGTACCGACATCCTCTTCTTGCCCGATAAGGAAACCATGTACCCGACCGGAGCAGCTACTTTTGTCACTGTAGATGGGGTTACTGATTACTTTGAAGGCGAGGTACGCCCGGGTCATTTTCAGGGCGTTTCGACAGTCGTTGCTTCGCTCTTTAATATAGTTACCCCCGATGTTGCATATTTCGGGCAGAAAGATGCGCAACAGGTAGCTGTCATCAAGAAGATGGTAAAAGACCTTCACTTCCCTCTTCGGATAGTCATTGGCGAGACAGTCCGCGAAGCCGATGGGCTTGCCATGAGTTCGAGAAATCGGTATCTTAGCACCGAGGAGCGAGAAAAAGCCATTACGTTATCAAAGACGCTTTCACTTGTCCAAGAACTTATCGGCGAAGGTAAGTCATTTGAAGACGTACTTCTCGAAGGCAAAAGATTCTTTACAAAAACAGGCGAAATCACGCTCGAATACCTTGATATAGTTGATTCAGAAACATTTACCAGAGTAGCTTCGTTTAAAGAGTCTGAAAGCATTACGGTGCTTATCGCAGCCAAAGTTGGTACGACTCGGCTTATTGATAACGCCGTTATTACAACACCATGAAGAGAACACTCTTTAAATCAAAGATTCATCGCGCGACGATAACGCAGGCAGACCTCTATTATGAAGGTTCGCTAACGCTCGATACTGACCTCATGAAGGCGGCAGACCTCCTGCCCTTCGAGCAAGTATCTATCGTCAATGTAAATAACGGTGAACGCTTCGAGACCTACCTTATCGAAGGTCCTGCCGGATCTGGCGTTGTTTGCCTCAATGGTCCTGCAGCCCGAAAAGGCGCTGTCGGTGATGAGATTATCATTATCAGCTACGGACAGTTTGAGGATTCCGAAGAGTTGCGTTTCTTTGAGCCAACCGTCGTTCATGTTGATAAACGTAATCGCATCAAAGATATTACTCATAAGATCGAAGCATTCTCGTTAGTAAACTAACCAAAACACTTGCCAACCGATACGAATCTCGCCGTTGTCATTCTCGCTGCCGGACAGGGCAAGAGAATGCAAGACCCCACAAAACCAAAAGTACTTTATGAACTCGCAGATAAACCGCTTGTCGGGCATGTGCTCGACCTTGCCAAACGGCTTGGTGCGGGTCGCATTATCACGATAGTTGGTTTTGGTCGTGAGAAGGTCATCTCATACATTAACGAGAACTACAAAGGTATTGAATCTGCCATCCAAAACGAACAGCTTGGCACAGGGCATGCAGTCGGACAGACGCAGGGCTTACTTGATTTCTATTCGGGTGATGTTCTTATACTTTACGGTGACGTGCCGCTAACGAGCGATACTACGCTTAAAAGTTTGCTTGCTACCCATCACTCATCCGGTGCAAAAGCAACAGTGCTTTCGACCATGATAGATAACCCGAAAGGATACGGTAGGATTGTGCGCTCAAGCGATGGGAAGCATCTCGAAAAGATCGTCGAAGAGAAGGATGCTACTGATGAGATTAGAAAGATACAAGAAATAAACTCTGGTATTTGCGTCATAGATAGTGAAGAGCTTTTCCGTGCCTTGACGGATGTCACTCCGAATAACAGTCAGAAGGAATACTACCTGACTGATGTCTTTACGATTCTCATTGCACGCCACGGCAAACGGGCAGTAGCACTTGAAGTTGCCCCAGACCCAATTGAGGTAACAGGAGTAAACACCAAGGAACAGCTACAAGAGTTGGAAGCAGAATATTTTTTGCGACAAAAGGACTGAATCATTTTCTTTTCTTAACGTTTGAAATAGAGTATGCATAGATGCGTAATTATACTTTTTCTTTTGGTAGGCGTTAGTGCTTACGGGCAATTCCGTCCGGGTCTTGGCGGTGTGCGTGAGGAAGACCCTCGCAGCGCAAAAACAGCTATGACCGATAAGGGCGGCGGCTTCCTTTCCGGACTCTTCGACCCCACTCGTTTCTCGATGCACCAGACCTATAGCATGTCGTTTTCATCGTCGGCAGGTGCTTCTGTCGGTCTTGGAGTATTTACTAATACCTTTAGGTACCGCGCTGCTGATAATCTCTTTATCTCGGCAGACCTCTCGGCAGTCTATTCTCCATATAGCTCGTTTGGTGAAGCGCATGCAAAAAGCTTGAACGGCATTTATCTATCGAATGCGCGTCTTGATTGGAAGTTAGGCGAACATACCAACTTGCTTATTATCTATAACGGCGGCGCACCGAATTCCAACATGTTTGGAATGGATTCGTATTATCCCGGACTTTGGTAACCTAAGACTGCACACGAGTGGCACTGAAGTCATCCCCGAAGAAATCCAAACTCTCTAAGTTCAATTTCCGCAAAATACTATCATGGCTTATCCTTGTGGGTGTTGCCATCATAGTTGGGCTATTGTTATGGCAATTCATTAGTCGCATGTGGGTAAAGCCGCCTGTCTCGAGTACTGTTGAGCGGAATGATATGCTCGTCAGAGCCGGAGAGCGAATTCAACTTATGGTAATGAATGGATCTGGGTCAGCCGGTGCGGCAAGAACATTTACGGAATTCCTCCGCGCTCGGAAGTTTGATGTGGTCGAAATGACC
>JBKJTT010000064.1:0-17734 GCA_046590205.1 Kapaibacterium sp. (SeqCode) | reverse complement strand
CATCGTCCATGCCCAGACGCTGAACTCCGAGACACCATATCCTGTACCGGAAAATTTCTTCATTAATCATGGAGTACTCATCTATGTCAAAGAAAAAAATGAAGTCGTCGGTATTTCGCTTGTGTAACATCGTATTTTTCTTCTTCGTACTTATCACATTTACCGGATGTGACCGTGGTGCAACAGAGCAGATACAAGCTGCCGAGAAATTTTCTGATGCTGTTACACGTAACGAGGGTTCACGTCGGGACTCAATGATAGCCACTTACAAGTTCAAAGAGTACTTCCAGAATGAATACGTTGCTGCGGATTTCTTAAAGTGGTTTCGCAGCTTTTATGACCTCAAAGAGCGCAAGTTCGTCTTGAGTGCCCGTGCTGATGTTGAGCGCGACCTCGCCAAAGAACTCGAAGGAGTTCTCATTGATACCAACAAGATAGAAGCTACAGGTGTTGTCCGCGTACTGACACCTGACGGAGATAAGTCAGCTTACTTCTGGATGGTAAAGCAGGAAGGACTCCATTGGAAGGTAGCTATCGTTACCAGAGGCGACATGACCGTACAATTTAAACCAAGTGACCAGTAATATGCTTGAAGTTGGAAAGAAAGCTCCTGATTTTACCTCGACCGATGAGAGCGGGGAAAAAGTATCGCTCAAAGATTATAAAGGGAAAAAGGTAGTCCTGTACTTTTACCCGACTGATGATACCCCGACCTGTACGAACGAAGCATGTTCATTCCGAGATAACTTTTCGCGGCTTAAAAAACACGCTGTTGTGATCGGGGTAAGTCCCGATACCGAAGCGTCTCATACGAAGTTCAAAACCAAGTATAACCTCCCGTTCACGCTTCTTGCAGACACAGACCATTCTATAGTAGAAGCGTATGGTGTATGGCGCGAAAAGAAAACGTTCGGGAAGACATATATCGGTGTAGTCCGCACAACATTCATCATTGATGAGAAGGGGTATGTTTCACACATATTTAATGTACTCCGAGTCAAAGGTCATGTTGACGAAGTTATCAAAGCGCTTAGTTAAATGGCAATCATCAAAAGTTCTGTCGTTATCAATGCACCGAGTGAGGAAGTCTTCGACTTCCATACCGATACCCGTAACCTGCCGCTCATCTCGCCGTCATGGATGAAGGTGGACATCCTCAAAACAACAGGCGAGGGGAAAGGGAAGATGATAGAGCTTTATATAACGCAGTTCGGACTTTTCAAAACGAAATGGATCGTTGAGATCGCAGAGTATGACCGCCCCATTCGCATCACCGATATAGCTCATAAAGGTCCGTTCAAGCGATTCCGACATCAGCGAGATATTAGACGCATTAGTGATACTTCCTGTGAGCTTACCGATACGTTTGACTATGAACTGCCGCTGGGTATTATTGGAAAGATAGGTGATGCAATATTGATGAAGAAAGTTGTTCGGAAGATGTTTCGTGATCGGCACATCAAAACGAAACAAGTTTTAGAGAAGCAATGAGTTTTATAGAAGAACATACTCCTTCCTCATTCATCCCAAAGCGCATCGAGACGGAGCGGCTCCTCTTGAAAAAGATGGGCTATAGCTACGCCGAAGAGTATTACTTCCTTGAAAAGGAAGGCATGGAAAAACACCTTGCTCCTTTCAGCCCAGTAAAGGAACAACCTAAGAACGACACCGAAGGCATCAGGTTAATGAGGGAGGCGATCCTGACCGTCGAGGACAGGTGGGAAATGGGGCTTGATTACCGTTTTCTTATATCTGAAAAACGTACAAATAAGCTTGTCGGGCAGATCGCAATTACAAATGTAATTCGTGGCGTAGCGCAGTCGGCATTTGTCGGGTATTGGATCGGCTTTCCGTATTTGAACCAAGGGTACGTTACCGAAGCGGTACGCGCCATCTTTGACTTTGCTTTTAGCGTCCTGAACCTCCATCGGCTCTCACTTTGGATAGCTCTTGAGAATGATGCTAGTTTGCGAGTTGCCGAGAAGCTTGGGCTGCGCTACGAAGGAACTGCCCAAAAGGCGCTGCATTTGGGGGGTAAGTGGCAGGACACAAAAATTTTTGCAATTACTAAGGATGAATGGGTGTTAATTTGATGTGCTATACCTGACTCAGATTCCATGAAATCCCCCAATCTCTCATGGAACTTCCCCTTTGAACGGTATCGTTTCTCATAACCGTAATACTGGCATGATATTTGCCATGTTCGGGTGAAGAGTTTTTTTTACACTAATTGGAGATTATACAATGAATATCCGTATTTCTTTATTGACCCTCGCTCTCGCAATGGGTCTCACATTCGGCCTCTCTTCATGTACTGAAGAAAACCCGATCACACCGGGCGTTGGCATTCCATCAGGTGTTTTGGTCAACACTCTCAATGAGAACCAGATCACAGCTATGTGGACTCGTTCATCAGATGATATTGAAGCTGATACTCTCATCGTCATTGAAGCTGATGGTACAGAACATTCTGCTACAGCAATGGGAACCACAACTTCAGCAACTGTGACAGGACTTTCAACAGGTATGGTTTACACAGTAAAAGTTGCTTCTGTTGGCGGACGTACAACAGGTTTTGAATGGGCAACAGCTATTCGTACACAGGGTCTCACCATCTATGAGACAACAGGTTCTGGCTCAGGCCAGCCAAGCGGTATTGCACTTTCATACAATGGTGCAAAGGCACAAGCACTCTCTATCAACAGCGCAGATTCGCTCAAGATAGATCTCGTACTTGCAACTGACCCAACAGCTGATGGTGCATTCCTCTCCTTGCAGGGTGCAAATGTTGTTGGTTCACAGATCCCGACTGGTAAAGCGGCTCAGCTTGGTGATACAGTATTTATCGTTGAGGGTGGACTTGATGCCGATTATTACGGATCAGGTTTCTCAAACCGTATCACTTCTAAGAAGTACTTTGACCAGTTCAACCGTACAGGCGGTTCAGCTATCGTTCTTGTCAAGACGCAGGGTGGTAACTACGCTCGTGTTGAGGTCAAGAAACAGGCAGATGGCAAGCTCTTCAGAATGGTAAGCGGCGTAAAAGCTGTAGACCTTCTCGTAAGCTACCAGCCGCTCGTTGGTAAAGCATATGCAGCTCGCCCAATTGCACGTCGTGGCTATTCAGTTCCTAAGCTCGCTGGCGAAGGTTCTGTCGTAGTTTTCAAAAAATAATAACTTCTGATAGTTTTTATTTCAAGAACCGGATACAGAAATGTATCCGGTTTTCTTTTTGCCTCTAACTTCGGGAACAGACTGTCCCAAGAATACCTTATCAATTCATGCAGCATAGGTACGCACTTCTTATAGTCCTTCTTTTTGGCGGTATCCTTATCGGATGCCTCGGTGACCCCATCACCGAGCCGCAGATTGTCCCGCGCCTTGTTCTTCAGCCGGAATTTGCGGGACTTGAAGCAGTAACGAGTACCAATAATATTCGCGCCAAGTGGTCACCATCACTGACCGATACCCAACAGAACTTCAAGGGTTACTTCGTTGAGTTGTATGAATCTGCTAGGTATTCCGACTCATCCTTTGTCGGTGAAGATTCACTCTTCCTTCCGCTTCTTGCAAGTGCTCATGTACCCAAGAGTGATACTACTTATACATTTGTAGGGTTTACGACAAGCGGTAAACGCTATTCTATTCGAGTCTACGCTGAGCGCTTTCCTGACCCCGCAAAGCCGGATTCCATCGTTCTTTCGAAAGATTATGCCAATGCTGTTCTTGACTATGATGCTGCTCCCGTTGATGCCCCCCTTGTTTTAAAAGCAGGTTCTTTGGGCACAAATACCGTTCGATTGGAGTGGTCGGCTTCTCCATCGGCGAGTAATGTCGGTTTTGTGGGATATATTATTCGTTATCGTGATAACACGAACACGAAGTCGCTGATACAAACGGTACGTGTCGGAAAGCTTGAAAGATTTATTTCCGTAGCTGTCCCTGCAACTTCGAGTCAGACCTTTATTACTCCGTATGTGTTTTCAATCAAGGCATTGCGCAATGACAGCACTGAAAGTGCTGACTCCACGTTGCTCGTTTGGAGCGGTGCATGGGCGGTACCACAGGTCGGGATTCGCGATGTAAAGATAGACACTCTCATCTTTATTGGGCAAACAAATCAGTATTTTGATCTCATTGTCACTGACCGATCTGAAGCACAGATACGACCGGACACCTCGACAGGAAATATCACTCTCACTGCATTATCCGGCGCGAAGTTCGCATCAAGAATAGATTCAGGTACATCGTTTGATTCGGTATGTTATGACCTGCCGTTCGATGATGCGCTTTTCACAGAGTCTTCAATCGTCTTGCCACGCCACTCTCCGGCTGGTGGCAAGATAGTCTATATTCTTTTTGCAGAAGGGACTCGTGCACGACTCCATTTTGTAGCAAGTGATAAAAATAATCAGTATTCACTCCTACAGCCGATAAGTCGTACCCTGCGTGTCAGCGGGAAATTCCAACCGTTGAGTTCATATAATTTGAAGTACTTCTAAGAGCAGAACATAAGAATTGGGTAAGCCGCTCAAAACTTCTGTATCTTTGCATATTCACCTTTAAACTTACTCGTATGAAAAACTTTCTAAAATGGGGACTGATCATTGTCATGGTCAATGTAGTCCTGAATCTTATCGGACTTGCAACCAGTGACCCGGCAGAAATGCTCAAGACAGGTGAGCAGAGTGCTCTTTCACAAGGGCTTTACTGGGGCGCGATAATTATCAGTCTTGCCTGTTTATTCCTTGGCATCAAGGAGAAACGAGATACAGATCCATCCGACTTCACATTCGGCAGAGGCTGGGTTGAAGGCCTTCTCATTTCGCTTATTGGTGCTGTATTTAGTGCGATTTGGGTATATATTTTCTTCGCATTTGTTTCGCCGGAGCTATTAGATGCAATTCGCGAGCAAGCTATTACGCAAATGAATCAGAATCCTGAAATGACGACTGAAGCTGCCGAGCAAGCTACAAGCATGATGGACTTGATGTTCTCTCCAACTTCGTTTGCAATCTGGACGATTATTATGTATGCTCTTGGGGGTATGTTCTTCTCTCTCATTTTCTCCGCTATCGTCAACTCGACGAATAAGAACGCAGGAACACCGGAGACTGCATAAAACGGTATCATAATTTTGTTTTGCACAGGGGAGTTCGTTCGCGGACTCCCCTGTTATGTTTTATCAATGAAAAATTCTATGAAGCGAATACTATCACTAATGTTGCTTCTGGTTCTGGCAACTTCCTCATACAGCCAGGATGATAAGAAGCTCGATCGTTTTCTCACCGTTGCAAAGCGCATCGGCGAGAAGTTCAATGAGAACAACTACAATCCTATCATCGAAAGTGAATTCGATGATAACCTCAAGCGTGCATTGCCGATTACCACCATGCAGCCGCTCTTGGATGATATTCGCCGCGAGCTTGGGGCAATAACTCGTATGGGTTCATCGCAGCTTATCAGTCCTGATGTTGCCGTGATACCTGTCGAGTTCGAGCGTGGTGTTCTTGATCTACAGCTCGCGCTCAATAAGTTTGGTAAAGTGACAGGTATCCTCTTCAAAGAACATGTTCCGCCGCTGGTAACACCGCAGATGAACAGTACCCCACTTACTCTGCCATTTAAAGGTGATTGGTACGTCTTGTGGGGCGGTGATACGAAAGAAAACAATTACCACGTCACGGTGCAGAATCAGCGTGCCGCTATTGACGTCTCGAAGCTTGGTCCCGATGGTCGCCGCTTCAAGACAGACGGCAAGACGAACGAAGATTATTATTCCCACGGACAGGAAGTTCTTGCTCCTGCCGCCGGTATCGTTACTGAAGCCATTGACGGCGTTCGTGATAACATCCCCGGTTCACTTAACCAGTACTCTGCGATGGGTAACTGCGTTATCATTCAGCATTCGGATTCGGAGTATTCAGTTCTATCTCACATGAAGCGCGGCAGCGTAAAAGTAAAAGCAGGCGATAGAGTAAAACAAGGTCAGGTCTTAGGTCTCTGCGGCAATTCCGGTAATTCGGGTGAACCGCATTTGCATTATCATTTACAGAACTCACCGATCTTACAATTGGCAACCGGTATCAAAGCGTATTTTGACGATGTAAAACTCAAGAATCATCCCGACGGAAAACTTATGCCCGAAAAGTATTCACCTGAAAGAGGGGATATTATTGTAACCAAGGAGTGACGGGGAGTCGGTAGTTCTTAGTCTTTAGTCGTTTGCAGTGTCATTGCGAGGAGTGGCTTTAGCCCGACGAAGCAATCTAAAATTCTGAATATGTATTAGATCTTTAGATTTGAGATTGCTTCGTCGCTCCCTTCGGTCGCTCCTCGCAATGACAAGGTGTCAACCAATCGCAGAATAAATCTACGCTGTCTGCGCTTTTTTTTGCCTGATAATTATAAATTCTCCTAAATGTTGGTTGCGGAAAATAGGCGGAGCAAGATCATAAATACACTTGTTGTAATTTTACCTCGTCGTGTCTTTCACAATTGAATGGCATGATAACATATTTATTTTATTGAAATTAGAGAATATGTCAGCAAAGAACCAACTTACCGGCTTGCTTGAAGCACACGGTATTTCGCATAGTAAAGTACATTTTAATTTAGCTCCCGAAGAGCTATACGCCGAAGCGCTCTCGCGCTCCGAAGGCAAACTCGCTTCGAACGAAGCGCTCGTCGTCGAGACAGGTAAATTCACCGGACGCTCACCCAAGGATAAATTCGTTGCGCGTCATGCTGATTCGGAGAATCATGTATGGTGGGGCACGGTCAACCGTGACATCTCGCAAGAGAACTTCGAGAAACTTTACAGCAAAATGAAAGCCGCGATGAATGAGAAAGAACTCTTCGTTGCTGATCTTTTCGCAGGCGCAGACCCTGAATACCGTTTGAATGTCCGCGTCATTAACGAGTACGCATGGCACAATCTTTTCTGCAATAATCTTTTTATTCGCCCTTCTGTCGAAGCGCTTGCAGAGCATCATCCGCAGTTCACGATCATTGATATTCCGTCAGTCAAAGCAGACCCCGCTACCGACGGCACGAACTCCGAAACGTTCATCGTGCTGAACATCGAGAAAGGTCTTATCCTTATCGGCGGCACGGAGTATGCAGGCGAAATGAAGAAGTCCATCTTCACGACGCTTAACTATTTGCTTCCGCTCAAAGGTGTAATGCCGATGCACTGCTCGGCAAATATCGGCGAGAACGGCGATACCGCCCTCTTCTTTGGTCTATCCGGCACTGGCAAGACAACGCTCTCTGCTGACCCGAAGCGTTCGCTTATTGGTGATGACGAGCACGGCTGGTCGGATAAAGGTACGTTCAACTTTGAAGGCGGATGTTATGCAAAGACCATTAAGCTCTCGAAAGAGAATGAGCCGGATATTTGGAATGCTATCCGTCGCGGCACAGTGCTTGAGAACGTTGTCCTGAAAGCAGACGGCACACCTGATTATGATGACGGCTCAAAGACAGAGAACACACGCGCTGCATATCCGCTTGAGTTTATCTCGAACGCAGTGTTTCCGTCGGTCGGCGGACATCCAAAGAACATCGTCTTCTTGACGGCAGATGCATTTGGCGTACTTCCGCCTGTCTCACGTCTGACAAAAGAGCAGGCAATGTATCACTTTATTTCCGGTTACACTGCAAAGCTTGCAGGTACCGAGCGCGGAGTAACAGAGCCGGAGCCGAACTTCTCGGCATGTTTCGGTGCGCCGTTCATGGTGCATCATCCGAATGTCTATGCTGACTTGCTCGGCAAGAAGATAGATGAGCATGGCTCGAAGATATGGTTCGTGAATACCGGCTGGACGGGTGGACCCTATGGCGTAGGCAAACGTATGCACTTGCCTTATACACGTGCAATGATCAATGCCGCTCTTGCAGGCGAGCTTGATAATGTCGAGACGTATCCCGACCCTATCTTCGGTGTACTTATTCCGAAGTCAGTCCCTGGCGTACCGAACGAAGTGCTCAATCCGCGCGATACATGGTCGGATAAAGATGCCTACGACGCACAAGCAAAGATGCTTGCGGGCAGATTCGCCGAGAACTTCAAGAAATACGCCGAAGGCACCAGCGAAGCAATAAAGAACGCAGGTCCGAAGGTGTAAGCGAAAGCTTTTTAACGATAAGCCGCAAAAAAGCCCGCCATTGGCGGGCTTTTTTAATTACTATACATTATTAATTTCATTGATGATTTCTATTGTATGCCTAGCTTCCCATCTTCTATCATCTTAGTATAAAGCTGAGAGAGCCTATCATAATCAATAGTAATCCCCTGCTGTTTTATTAACGGATTTTCAATCAACCTGGCGGACAAGAATTTAATACGCTGAAATTTTACTCCGCTCCCAATGTTCTGTAATCTTTCTATGAGAAAAAATGCTTCCTCGTTAGAAAAAGACCTTTTAGTGTCATCAAAAAAGTATTCACTTGCCTTGATAAGTCCACTTTTTCCTTTGTGGAATCTCACAGAAGCAATGTACATTTGTAGAGTCAAATCTTTAGTACTTAGTCCTTTACCTTGCAAGCTATTACCTTCAAACCATCGAGAATAAAGGATCTCAAATATTTTCCTTTTATACTTATTCTGACTGGACTGAATAAATAAAGTTCTCATTAATTGCATTGTTATTGTAGATGCACCACTTTTTAAATAGCCATTGCGTTTTCTAAAAAGCTTAAAGCAACTAAGAAATCCTCTTATAATGGATTTAAATTTGTAGCCACTATGGGTGTAGAAATCTTGGTCTTCCATGGCTATTAAGATCAGCAATATGTTGTCATACTCAAACTTCCTTCTTTTCAGTTCGACGACGGCCAGTTTTGCTCTATAAATTATCATTTCAAAATTTGGGATTCTCTTTAGGCTGACTATATTCGCAAGTATATTGACAAAGAGAAGAAAAAAAGATTCATACTTGTCTAACAAATTTTTTCTATAGCCAAAAAAAAATATTATACAGATAATTGAGACATACAAGTACTTATGAATGAACTCACCTTGAATAACATATTTAGGAGAAATTACAAGAAGGAAAGAGGTTAAAGATATTAGCAAAAACCAAAATGGTAGTGTGTAGGTTGAAAGCCAACCAGGAAAGAGCCTTATTGAAAATGGATTTGTTGCACCTTCAACTCTCCAGTTAGGTAGAATTAGTTGAAGATTTGAGAAATCCAAACCTAGTACTTGGCGGAGCGTTATAACCTTTCTTTGATTGAAAAAAATTGTCTTCTGAATTTGTGCAAGGTACATTAATAACACATATCCTGAAAAAGGAATAATCAACAATAGAATCCAATATTCTGATTTAAAATTACGATTTACATCAAGCAAATTGTCATTATCCTTGAATAGTAGCGCTACAATTACAGATACAAATGTAATTGATACAGTTGCAATCTGCGTATAAAATTTGCTTTGACTCTGCGCAATCTTGAGCGATTCGTTGAATTCGCCAACAGCTAGTTCTCTGGCATGTTCGCTTGGAATCTCAAGTGTAAGGTAATTTTGCTCTAGTGAGTCCATAAAATGATAACATAACGTAATTGAAGCAACATGGGAAACAAGTACGACGTTCTATATTTATTAATGATATGCAGTTAGATATATCCGACCTCCCGAACGGAATCTATACCGTCATCTTACGAACGAACGATGAGCTTATGACGACAAAGCTTGTGGTGAGTAGGTAAAACTTACTTCATCGGATACACCACCATCGTTCCGTCTCCGTCACCGCCTTCGCTGGCTATGTATAGTGTGCCGTCGCTTGTGAATGCTATTGCTTCGGGTTGTGCGTGGATTGATTTCGGAAGATTCATCGCGCCAAGTACTTCTCCTGTGGGAGTAATCTCAATAAGTGCTTTTCCCATGTGTGCGAGAACGAAGAACGTACCAGTCTTCGCGTTGTATGCTATATCAGAGGGGTGAATGTCTTGTGTTTTGAGCTTGAACGTTTCGGCTATTGTTTTCATATCAAGCACAAAACGCGGCTTAGGATCGAGCTTACCTTTCTTGAGTGAGAAAGAATATACGGTCTTTGTCAGTCCGTCATGTCCCGCACCTGCGATGCCTTTGCATGAGAGAAGAAGTGAGTTTGTTGCCACATCATAACAAAGTCCTTCAATGTCATTCTCCTTTGTGAGGCCTGTCTTATAGAGGTTATAGAGTGAACGCCCGCCGTCCTTGCCCTCGGTGAACTCAAGGATGTCGCCGGATGATGTTGTCAGATAGAATCTATCACCAGCGGTAGTTAAGCTTTCAAAATCACCTTTGGTAAGTTCTTTCCCAAGTCCGAAGCTTTTGAGTATCTTACCTGTATTTTTGTCTAATTCGTAGATGACACCCTTCTCATCGTTATGCGCGAAGAGCCGACCATTCTTATCGAATGCCATTCCGGAGATCTCAATAAGCCGCTCATGCAGCGTGATGATCTTCACATTTTTATTTGCAAGATCATATCGTGAAAGCGAAGATATTTGCTTCGGTGTAGTTATGAGAGTAAGTAGAATAAGTAATGTATTCATAGAGGTCGGATTCGTATCGCCTGTACCTTAACGAATATCTAACAACATAGATGATAAATTTAGTATCAAAAACTATCTTGGGTCTGCCTTCTTTTTCGGAATGATGGGCTTCTCATTGAGCGTTGGCAGCATGATAACTCCGTTCATGACATGAAAGCCGTCAACAGATGGGATGACCATTGACATACGGGAATACTTCGCACCAACTTTACGATACTTCTTTGGCACTTCTCCTTGAAACTCATATTTTTTGCCGCTTTTTGTTTTCACATAATAGCAGCCGTCCTCAAGCTTGTATATCTTCCCGGTTATCTTGAATCTATCAACCGGCGGGTTATGAGGATGAAAGACCGTATCGAGAATATCTACGATCTCGACAACAGTCCCGACCATGCATGTTGACTGCATGTTACGCTGCTTGACGACAAGCGTGAGTGGTCTGCCTTCGACTCTGACCGTTGCGAGCTGTGCATCAGAGCCGGTGAGTTCAAAGCGTCTCTTATGCGCTTCGAGGTACCAGCATCCGCCTTCAATGTCAGTGAATTGCATCACACCTTTGACGGTGAATTCTTTCTGGGCAAATGAAGGAGCCACCATCATAAGAGTGAAAAAAAGAGCAGCAGAGATTCGAAGCATTTTCATTGTCGTAGTCATTATTCTATACTCATACTACCGAAGAAACTTGATTGTGGTTTCGTGAGATATTATTCATACTTACTTATTCAAAAATACAACAAAAAAGGGTTCTCGAAAGAACCCCCCTTTTCTCACTTTCCCCGTTAATGGTAGCGATACCCTTAGTTTAAAACAAAACGTTAATTCGTTACAAATGCGTACTTCAAGCCGACGCCAAGAGTATAGTTACTTGCAAGTCCCGGCTCAAAATATTTATTATTTGCTCCATTTATAAATGCCGAAGCAACATATTTCTCGTCAGTGATATTATTCATTGAGCCAAAAAGATTGATATTGAAGTTTCCAAATGCTCCACTTATACCAACCGTACCATTGAAGAGCGTATAAGAAGGAACAAGCGAAATGGTGTTTGTATCTGGAGTGCCATCTGGGAGTTTATCATTCCGGTCATCGGCATAATACTCTCCGACATTTTCCATTCCACCTTCGATGAACGCTTTGATCTCATCCGTAAAAGAGACATCATATCGAATACGAAGATTAGCAAAGCTCGTCGGGATGCCGGCAGTCTTATTTCCATCAAATGTTCCGAAGGTACTGGTGTACTTATCATACTTACTATCAAGCATGGTGAAAGCACCTTGCAATGAAAGACCGATATCAGAAAATAGACCTAACCCTAGCTCTAGTCCATTGCGAGTAGTCTCTGCGGCTGTGAAGTAATATCTTCCTCCGTTCCATGGCACGAGATCATTATCTATCTTTATCATGAAAGTGGCAAGATCATATCGCAAACCAAATGAACCATCTGCGAATGCAAAAGCGCCCTTTGCACCTACCTCATAACTCGTGCTAATAACCGGTTCGAGAAGAGAGTTAAAACGTGCGTTGGGGTCATACGTGCCTCCATTTGCCTCTATGTCCGCTTGACTTGGCGGATTGATTTCGTTGAATGCAGGATTCTCAACTCCACCACCAAAAAGCGCGTAAACCGTACCGTTATCACTATAGGAGTACCCAATGGATATTTTTGGTGTAAAATGATTGAATTTCTTCGTTTGCTCGGGGACGGTATCAAGAAGTCCATCAGATTTATAAACAGCCATATCATATCTTCCGCCAAGAATAACAGAAAGATCGCCAAACTTTAATTCTTCTTGGAGGTAGAATCCGTTGTTCGATGCAGGTTCGATCTGATTTTCAGCAATAGTTGTAGAACGAGACGCATCAGGATTCAGGTTATAAAAAAGTATTGAACCATCTTGAAATGATTGATCAAACCCGGCTATTAGAGTGCTCCCAACATCAGAGAACATTGTGTTCCATGTATATTGACCATTTGAACCAACAGAAAGACGTGTGAACTCACGGTATGTACCTCGTTCTGAACGAGTGATAAATCTTGGCTGAAAGTAGAATGTGCCTGAAAGAGTGTGCTCTTCGCCAAGCATACGGTCGAGCGTAAACCCAAGACGACCAACACGATCATTTCTTCGTTCATCACGAGTGATATATGTCGTATCAGCTTGGGTAGGATCAGCTTCATACTGGGCCATCGTGAGAGCACCCGGAAAACGGAATGTGGTGAACGCTGCAGCGGCAGTTACACGCAACGCTGTACTCGCATCTAATTGAGAAGTTAAATTTAGATAAAAATTCTCTGCATTGCTATTTGAATGGAAACGATACCCCTCATATTCAGTTTTGGAATAACTCGTAAATATTGTTGTGGTTCCGGTACGCGCTCCTGCAAGAATGGCATTTTTCATAAAACCGAAACTCCCGAAGTTATTACGAGTCTCAACGTATGAATTCGCAAATCCACTATTTGTATAGAGGCTAATAACACCGCCACCAGGCGAACCATAGAGAGCAGAAGCATTCGACCGAAGCACTTCTAATTTTGAAATGTTAAAAAGATCTACATTATCCAATACAGTTCTGCCGTCAGGTTCGGTTTCAGGGATTCCATCAAGCAATACTCTGACACCACGCATATTACCAGCATTGGAACGGTCACCTGCGCCGCGCGCGCCATAGCCGCGCATTGTTATACGAAGGTCAGTATGCCCGCCGCGAGACTGAGCAAGTACACCCGGTACGCTCCAGAGGGCATCACGTAGCTCATAACCACGGCTATCCTTGAACTGTTCAATGGGAACCGCGCTCACAGCCATCGGCAATTCAGTAAGAGTTTCCTTCATTCGAGATGAAGTAATAACAACATCATCCTTAATGATGCGTTTAATACTATCCTGCTTGGAAGTTTGTGCAAATGCAATTGATGTGGTGAAGCACAAGAGAATGAAAAGACTTATTCTTTGCATGAGAGATAAAATATATTACATTAAGATTGTGATGCAACGGAAAAAAAAATGAATAGTTTATGAATTTTCATTCATTTAGTGCCGTTACCAAATGTTAAAGTTATGACCACCAATTTGGAAACGGTACATTACAGATGCCTCAAAGTTTGGCTGATTAATAACAGACGTAGTAGTTGAGCTAAGCGAGTATGTATGTGCAGTGAACCCAAAAACAATATTTTTTGCATTGGTAAATTTGACGAACTGAGACAGGGGTACTTCAACCGAGTAATCCGCCGCCGAAGGATCCTTCAAACTTTGTGCTCCGTATTGGAATGTAAAGTCTTTATAGCCTGCAGTGAGTCTCAATTTAGTCTTATCAAGAGAGCCGCCATAATCAAGACTTACATTGCGAAGGTAATCTTTTAAGAATGATGAGCCGACTATTCCGTTAATCACAGAATTTGCTAAACCAGATGGTATCGTTGTTGCAAGCTGAGATGCAACATTTGCACTTTCTGTTTGAGAAAGGTCTGATTGGAATGCGTTCGATGTCAAGAAATAAAGCCCGTCTGCAGTTGCCTGGTCGCCGTTGTGCTGCCCGTCAAGGCTGAATTGCCGCGTTGATTCGTTACGTTTATATATTTCCATCGAAAGATTCGGTTGGTTGGCAGTCCCTTTTATCTTCAGCAAGATTTTATAGAAATCCGAGGTTCGTATCGAATTATATGCACCATACTCTGCTGTAATGTTCAGGTAAGGATTAGTAATATCATTGATAAAGGAAATCGTACCTGTAACAGGATTGAAATTTCTGATAAACTTATAGCTTGATCGTTCGGTAAGGTTTAAATTGCCGGTAAAACGAAGCGGCTGGCCTGCTCTGTTGCGTTTGAGTGTAAGATTTCTATCGGTTTGTAACTCTGCCGAAAGCTGCTCGCCGATAAGTCCCATGCCGCGAGTAAAAAAGATATTGATCCAAAAATCTCCCGGGATAGCAATATCAAGATCATAGAGCATCTTATCTGTGAACGTTAGTGTACCACCTTCTACGTTCGTTAGCTGTCTTTTGTCTTTCGGTGCTGTTTTCTTGGGTTTCTCGGGAATAATGACTCCATCTTCTATATCATAGATGGATAGATCCGAAGCAACGGTATCAACTACAGCCAAAGAATCAGCAAGAGAATCTAGTACAGTGAAATCTGCAGAAATGGTACGATAAATAATATCCCCTGAGCCAGAGGCAGAGGATGCGGTGTTTTGCGGGAGCGTTAAAAAGCCCTGCACGATAGTAACGTCGCCAGTCAAATGTGGCTCCTCAATATTACCATAAAAATGTAGAGGACGTGTACCTGTACGTATAGCAAGTGGACCATAAATATTCGGGACGACAGCTTTTGTGGCATCGGTCATCACAGTGAGGCGATCAGTCTTTAATGTAAAATCAAAGTTGCCCGGCGTTAACCCTTTCATCCCCAACTTTCCGGTTGCAAATGCTGCCCCATCAGGGTCATCTTCACTTAAGTTTTTTACATCAATGCTATCAAAGCGGATCTCATTTTCATCAAGAGACAATTTACCGTTGATACTATAAGGCACATTTGTTGATGCTATCGTCATGGCGCTGTTCTCGATCAGAGCAGAGCCGGCAAGTTTAATACTATCTTTGTCACCGAATGCTCTAACTTCCGCTGAGATAAGCCCATGCACATCTGTGACAAGTGGCAAGAAGGGACCGAAGAAATCCAGCGGATATCCTTCTGCATTCGCCCTAAGACTAAATCCGCGGCGTGAACGGAGATATTTGGTTTTCTCCGATGAATCATTGGGGTCGAGCGAAAGATTCACCGGGAAGCTATCAAGGACTAACAAAAACTTGTTGTCAAAGGGAAGTGAGAGTACTGTTTTGCCTGCTCGACGTGATTCGACTATGAACTTCGCTGTATCAACACGGAAAATACTGGTTCCTTTGAGTGTATGGTCGGCAAGCTCTGCGACGATCATACTGCTATCAAAGGTAACATCATTAAACATAAAATTCCGCACCAAGAGGTCTAACTTTGCTTTGGGATTTGTGAATGCCCCCGATACCTCTGCGTGCAGACGAGTAATACGTCCGGTCAGGGAAGAAAACTCATCTTGTTTTTTTCCTTGGGTTGCAAACATAGGAAGTTCTTTGAGCTTGAGCTGTGGAGCATCAACGAAGGCATATCGAATAGAATCAGAGGTAATATCAAAGCCGAACTTAATCCGTTGAGCAAGTAAGTTTTCGGGGTCATATCCGAGTTCAGGGCGATAAAATGCGAGCGTATCAAGGGTAATATGCCCATCTTTACCGAGTGTTACTGTCGGCTTATTCTCTGTCTGCCAAACAAAATTATTCCCGAAAT
This sequence comes from Kapaibacterium sp. (SeqCode), assembly GCA_046590205.1. Lineage (GTDB taxonomy): Bacteria > Bacteroidota > Ignavibacteria > Palsa-1295 > Palsa-1295 > DATDEW01. The sequence goes on along the minus strand of JBKJTT010000064.1, from coordinate 1,854 downwards.
CAAGGGCTATCGTGTCTATCGGGAATGTAGCTCTGTCATTTGTGTACATTCCGCCACCCTTGAGATAGACCTTCAGCATATCATTGATACCGCTTTGGGCTGAATACCCTACTGCACGACGCTCCAGTGAGACTGAAAGCATGGGTTTTGAAAGCATGACACCATTGGTTCGCAGAGTGGAATCCGTTTGCAAGACTAATGAAGCTTGCAACTGGTCAAGTAACCTCTCGTCGTCCTCACTAAGGTTTTTGAGGTTCAAACTAAATGTAGTCGTATCAAAAACGCGAATGTTCGCACCTGACTCTCCTGCAGTAGAATCTTGAAGTGTCGGACGATTTTTGAATAAAAATTTATTGATATTTCCCTCTGCAGAAATATCCAGCATTCCGTTATTATGTCCAGTTACAGCACCGGCTATTTTGCCTTCACCGAGCAATACTTTATCGGGAATGAATGAATAAAGCGCACGCAGATCTTTAAGCGCAACAGAGTATTTCATCGCGAATGAACTTCCCGATGAATCAACCCCCTTACTGTCCTTGAGAGAATCTGCAAGATTCATACTTATTGCCCGAAGTGTCGCATCCACATGTTTGATGATTTCGCTGCTCACCCTCTCGATGGTATAATTACCTTCAAGTGATATATCAGCAATATCACTTGTGATATTATCAGACCTTGTACCGCCTGAATTCCTTTTGAAAAACCCATCGAGCGAAATATCTTTGAGAGTTTCTTCTTTATACTTCAGTCCCTTTATCTTTGATTTTATACTACCCTCAAGTGCATCCAGCGAAGTACCTTCGCCCATCACATTCGCTGAGAGTGAGACCTTAATGTCTTTTGGAAGAGAATCAATATATTGAGCTATTGGTATATCTGTTGCAACCACATCAACTTCATAGCTCGGTTGATCTCTATTAAAATCAATTATAGCAAAATCACTTTTGATAATCCCACCGCCTGCAAGGGTAACAGTAGTATTCCGAACTGTCAAGATCCCCCCTTTGAGCGCTCCCCCTGATGAAAGATCACTAACTCCATACTTGCCGAGCCGTGTCGGAGCTGAAGTCTTAATAGTAAACTCTGCATTCATGTATTTCGGATCGAACTGAGTGCCCTTCATCTTTAGGTCAACGTTCAGGTCGCTTGCTAACGATTTATCACCAATGATTGCACCAAGATTGATTCTATTTGCAGCAAGATCAACACTAAAGAGAGGGTCGTTCAATCGGAAATCAAGGAATGCTTTTCCTTTTACTATACCCGCAGAAGTTTCAACATCAAGTTCAGAAGCGAAGTTTTCCGGTGTGCCTTTAAAGGTCACCCGTTTGAGATTCATGTTGCCGTATGACCTTAGATCGCCGGTCTCAATACCGGGGATATACTTTTTGAGAGTTGCATCGGTTAGGTTTTTCCCGACAAGAACCATATCAAAATAGATGTCTTCAGGTTTGTGAAGATTCAAGATATCTCCAGTGAAGCCGACCATCCCGTCTTTACGAAGATCAAGCACTCCTTTTTTTACATTTAATTTCCCGTATTCTCCTTTTGCGACAAGTTCAATGCCGGGTGATTCACCTAAGAAATCAAGTGTCGGGATAAGTTGACGAAGTTCTGCGGTGTTAATTCTCTTTGAGCGAAGTTCAAGTGACGTGATGGATTTCCCCATACTATCGTAAGGTGCTCCACTAAGAACAGAGAGCGGGTCCATTGAAGCAGCAAGAGTTAACGAACTTTCGTTGGTAACAAGAATCATACTATCGAGCGAGATAACATCTTTCTCTCTATTGGCGGAAAGACCCAAGCGATGGATGTTAAATCCTGAGCGTTCTTCACGCAACCCAAGATGAT
>JBKJTT010000068.1:0-83583 GCA_046590205.1 Kapaibacterium sp. (SeqCode) | reverse complement strand
GTTCACTTTAGTGAGAACATAGTCTTTTGGCTGGGCTCATCCCCTTCGGAAGCAGAGATAAAGGCAAAAGCAAAAGAACTTCTGACTTTTGCGAAAAAGCTGGGTCTTTGCAAGGTTGATGATGATCTCAAAGAACAGTGGGTAATTGAACGCAGCAGAAAACGTATGAAGCATGCCGAGACGGTTGATTGATCCGAGCTATGCTCATGCGATTCGGGAGCGGTATTTCTCTGCTTCTACGGCAGAGGAACGTCGCAAGGTCATTGAACGTGGAATAAAGGAATCAGGATATTCAAAAGGTGCTCTCTACAGAGTACTCCGCTTACAGGTCAGAAAGAAACGCCCGAACCAAGATACGCTCTCACGAACTACAATCATTGATACGTATGCTAAAGAAGTCTGGGATCATCAGCAGGAACACTCAAAAGGAATTAGAAAACTCAAAACGGCCCCCGTCTATCGGTACTTAGTGAGTATAGGTAAAATACCCGAACAGATACGCTATCATCATATCGCAGAGTCCATTCGACGCCAGCAGTTCAAGAGAAAGGCTATTCCACTCTTCCACCCGTTTGAACGGGAAGAGCCGTTATCTGCTATACAGGTAGATTTTACTCGAAGTGCATACTTTGAAACAGTTTTAAAAGGAGAGAAAGAGTCAGTACGTATATCGTATTCCAAAGGAGCCAACGGATCAGAATCCAGAGTATGGATCGGTATAGCTGTTGATGATGCCAGCAGGGTCATGTATGGACGGTATTATATTACAAGCGGTGAAAGTGCAAAACTCGCACAGCATTTTATGCTCAAGACCTTTAGTCCCAAACTCTCAAAAGACGGATCACCTCTGCCGCTCTTACAAGGGATGCCTCTACAGATATATACTGACAGAGGATCAGCATTTCGTAATACGCTCACGTGTAACGGACTTCGCAGGTTAGGGATCATTCATGCCTTAGGAGCTAATGAGAAAGACAGTGAGGGTAAATCACTTCCTTCATCAAATAAGCAGGCACGAGGAAAAGTAGAGAGGATGGTACAAGTCGTTAAAGGGGATTTTGAAACGATGCTATTACTCAAATACGGTATAAAGACAGTCTTTACGCTCAAAGAGCTGAATCAGGAGTTTATTCGGTGGTTACGAACTTGGAATAGTACAGAACATCCCACGAGAGATGGGATGAGCAAATGGCAACTGTTTGAAACTGCATTATCAGGGATAAAGTATCCCGATGAACATGCTTCGGGTCTTTTCCATACAGTTACATACAAGACCATTCAACGTGGACAGGTGAACGTTGATACGGGTATCTGGTGTAAAGCTCCTTACTCTCTCAAGCATGGTGATAAGATAGAGATCATCTCTTTATCAGGGCAGTATTTTACTATTATTGATCAGAAGAGAGTAGAACTGGAAGTCATTAGTGACAGAGCTGGAAAGGTGAAGAAGTCACAGAAGGTAGAAAAGCCGATTGAACGAGTTACCGATCATCTTGAAGGGCTTACTTTACGTTCACGGCTCTCGCATGAGATTGAGCAGGTATCAAGGCATCAGTGTAATCTTGGTACGTTCGCTTCGGTTATCCCTGCCGAACTTGAAGTGTTCTTGAGTTCTCCGCGCTCGATCAGTCAGATACGTTCGTTTGCTAAGTCGGTTATTACTCGTCATCAAGATCATAGTGAACTCACTATTACTGCATCAGGTGAACTTATCAGCAATGTAAAAGAAGAATAATGCTATATATGAATACTTGTACGTCAGTGTGGGAATTTCAAAAGGCATTTTAAGTTTATACCTTTAGCTGCCCCGATAATGTAATTGAACAAGTAAACGAACTGATACGATGAAAACACTGAATGCTTTAGACTACACACCACAACGAATCAAGAATCGCGAAGAATCTCTTCACCATGATACGCGCTGCCCTTCATGTAAAAGCCGCAAGGGATCACGCGTTACTCGCACCTTTCCGACGATCTCCGGACGGATACGAGAACGACTTTGCCTAAACTGTGCCTTTAGTTTTCAGACGACGGAAGTATGGCCACAGCCGCAGGAGAGGGGATAAAGTAAAAAGTGTGTTACATACATGCACCATTTTTTCATTCATAATTGTAACCGTTACAATAATGAATATTTTGCAAACTTCTGTGGTTGATAGTGCTAGTTATTATCAACTAATGTATGGGGCTGAGTCAGGAAGCAAGAGAGACGTTACATTTTCTACTTAATAAGAGACGATTTGGCGCCTTTAATATTAACGGCATTTATTATCAGTTACTTTATAGTATCCTTTCAGGTTTGGATCTGTATGCTGAAGAATCAAATTCTTCAACCATTCAGTTAGAAGGTCTCGAAGATGTCGACCTTCATGTTCTTGGTAGCGATTACTTTGTCCAAGTAAAAACATCAATCAATTCTTGGTCTTTAAGTAAGTTGAAAGATCCCCTGAAAAGTTTTCTTCCTATAATTCGCATTAATCCTGACCATAAATTTAAGCTAGTCTTTGACTTCCAATTAAAAAATGAAATACTAAATCTTTCTCAAAAAGAATTTCTCTCCGAGCAGCAAAGAAAGAAAATACAATCCCGCTTAAACAATATTTGCACAAGTATTGGCTATACGAAGGCCGAAGCAGAGATATTATATGCGCATCTTCACATTGAGAGCATTAGTCAAAGTTCACTTGAGTCTGACATACAATCAAAACTTCAAAATCTTTTTGGTATTGAGCCAAAGGATACTCCCATCTATTACCGTTCTTTGTTCGTACAATTTATACAGTGGTCTATTGAAAGAAAAATTATCACAAAGAATGATATTGAATTACTAAGAGATTCAACTGAAGCCGACATAGCAAGTATGGTAGGGTCAATGGCCGACACTCGTGGGTATCTTCATAAAATAGAATGGTGGCCAGACCATAATTCTATAGATTGGTATGAAGGAAAGTCAACTAGATATTCACATATTGCATCCGGAGTTGATATTCCGAGAAAAACATGGCTAGATGGGGTTGAAACAGCATTTAACAGAGTAAATGTGGCAGTCATAAAAGCATCGAGTGGTCAAGGGAAATCAGCAATCCTCTATAGATATGCACATGACTACTGGAATTCTAAGTATGTCTATGAAATTAAAAGTTGCGCTTCTATATCTGAAACTGAGATAATAATAGCATTTTTGCAAAAAAAATCCCGCCTAGGTGAGCCGCTCCTTCTTCTTCTTGACAATGTTGGCAATTCACAAAAATATTGGACGCGTATAGCTCAAGAATGCCAATCACTAGGATTTTATGTCCTAGTATCAATAAGAGAGGAAGATTGGTATCGATATTCCGCAGAACACATGATTATGTGTGAAATTATTACTCCAGAGCTAGACAAGAACGAAGCACGAAAACTATTTATATCCTTTAAGTCCCAGAACAAGGTGCATCAGAATGTTCTTTCTGCTGACTGGGCATTTGAAAAAATAGGCGTTCCTCACTTATTGATAGAGTACGTCTATTTATTAACACATGGTAAAATGCTTCTTGATCGACTTAGGGAGCAAATAAACATGTTTTCAACTTTGGGTGAGGATGATAAAACAAAGATAGAATTGCTCCGTTACATTTCAGTGGCAGATAAACTGGGAGTTCCAATCTCCACAAAGCTTCTTTCTAGTGGGATAACTACAACTTCCGATATTGGCACTTTATTAAGTTCAGTAGAGAATGAGTTCATATCAATTGATTATGAGGATCATCTTTTAAGGGGACTGCATCCAGTTAGGTCATCACATTTATCAGATATTTTACACCTTGTTTATCCTGATTACGATACAACAGCTATTGATATTTATAAATATATACCCGAAATTTACATTTCTACCTACATCGCTAACATGTTTTCTGGGGCAAAGGATTTAGAAGCATTAACCAGTAAGTTTACATCGACATATAAAGAATTTACAATAGAACAAATACTACCAGTTCTTGATGGCCTATTTGAGGCAGGGGAATACCATTTCTTATTAAACAACTTACCTGCATTTGATGAAGCACTTAGTTTGAACGGTCATTCTTGTGTACTGCTTTTGGCATCAGAGAGATTACCTCTTGGCGGCGTAGGAGCGCTACAAAAACTATCGAGTGTTATAGAGAAAGATAAAAAATACTATGATCGTTTGACTGAAATCAACTCAAGTGTTCAATTGTCGAAACGGGGCTTTGATATTATCAATACATACCTTTCTGCCATTGAGATCCATGATGTTGACATCACAAGTCCTGAAAATCTGATTCGCTTAGGAAGACTGTATGACTGGTGCAACAGTGCAAAATATTCGAATGATAAACTTGATTTGCTGTCTTCTTCAATACTAGAGAATACAAATACATTACTACAGATACCGTTTAGTTCTGTTATGGCTATTTTGTATGGCATGGGTAGATATAGTCCCGTGCTATATAAGGAATGGCTTACGAACAATTTAGATAATATTCTCTCATATGTACAGTACCATTGTGAGTGTATTTCACTGACCTATGATGACAACAAAATATCATTTACATTTTTTGTAGATCAAAGCGGTCCTCTTTCAGTAAACAGCCAAGTGACAGCTAGGATAGATTCCATATATCAGTTCTTCCCATTCGCTGATATGTATTCTTCAAAAGGACTGTATATACTCCCGATCGTAATTCAACCTAGCCATGATGAATCCATTAAAAATATCCCCCATGAGAACTGGTTTCCTCCCAGTGATCAATCAAAAAATCATACATGGATTCAAGTAGTGCAAAAGCAATATGGTACGTTAACATGGTATGAATTTCAAGATGCATGGGTTAGATACAGAAAGACAGTGCTTATGTATGTTCAAGACATTATCACCGCCTTGGAATCCATTATCAAAGGACAGTCTAAACAGGTGGTGCTGCCTCGCGTCAATGAGTATTCAACACAGTTATTGGATATTAGATATAACCTCGAGCCACCCCTGAAGAGATTCGGGACATTCTCTGAGAAAGAAAGCGAATATATTTCAAAATTTCAATCCGGTTTTGATGTTTTTGCTCAACAAAGTATTAAGGAGTTTCTAAACTTCAAGAATGAACTAACAACATCACTGTATTTTAGAATTTGGGCACTTTGCAATGAGTTACCCGAATTGCACTCGTCCTTCAAATTACTTTTTAACAATATTGAAGATGTGTTTGCTGCGAGGAATCTAGATGATATTGAAAAACGTACATTCTCAAAATGTACTGATCTTATTGAAATACTTGCATATTATCATACCCAAATACCAATAGGGATGCCAGCAAAATTTATTTTGCAAAAAAGGAAGGATAAAGAGTCAGAGTTTTTCACAAAACTTGGGATTGCTTTACAGTCGGATGAAGTGGATTGTACATGTGGTTATATACCACACTTTTATGAAAAATTCCCCAGTAAATATGCTGTCATTTATTTTGATTGCGAAGACCCTTTCGCAATTCAGGAGTCTTTGGAAAAGGTAATATTGCGCTTATTACCACTTGAAGATTCTTTGATTACATTTTACGTAGTACCAACTTTCAAAGGATATAGATATATAGCCGGTGGGTACATAATTCATTCTCATCATCTGTGGCAGATAAAAAATAATTCATTCACTTCATGGGAGTCTTTAACATTTCCCAGAGAAATTGAAAATTTACCCGACGAATATTTTGCAGTCCCCATTCAAGAGATAGCTGTATTTAATTTGCTTGGAAAAACTGAAGTGTTAATGTACAGAATTAATGGTATAGTGGAGTATTACAAAATTCTTTCTGAAACAAACGTAATGGATGATAATGCTAACTTATTAAATGCAAAGTTTCTCGCAAAGGCAGAGAAGTGCTGGGATGATCTCGGAACAGATTGTCAGCTAGTACTCACTGAGATTGAAGCTATCTCCGATGGTGTGCGAGAACTCTCAATTATCGAAGACTTTCTTGTTGAATTAAAGTCGCTTATAACTGGACGAGACCATGAAAAAATGTTTAACCTAGTAGAATTTCATCGTGAGGGGCTCATCGAAGCTGCAAATATACTCAAGAATAGTATACATTCAAATTGATTTTCCCAATAATCATCAGTTAAATCAATAATTAAAAGCCCTCGAAGTTATCAAGGGCTTTTCTCTTTTTAGTAGTTTGTGATAAAGAGTTCTTGTTTATACTGACTCTTCTGATTCAGCGTGTATCTGACTGGTTTTGTCTTCTTGATAGTAAAGTCCTTGTATAACTCCCTTATCGTCGGAACGTCATCATACGAGAGTAAGAACTTACCCTTGATATTCGCAAGCCGATTCCGAAGGTCAATATGAAGCTCCGGTGTAAAGACATGCTGATAGTAGTTGGTCCCGTCAGCTACGACATACGGAGGATCACAGTAAAAGAATGACTCTTCAGAGTCATAGTTCTTAATGATCCTCTGATACGGTAGGTTCTCAATATAGGTATTCTCTAACCTCTTGCTTAACTCCTGTACGAAGTCAAGACCAATAGCCGAACGAGGTGGCTGTTTCTTACTAAAGGCATACCCTGAAGCAAACCTGCCTCCAAAAGCATTCTTGATCGAGTAGAAGAAGTACACGGCTCTATCAATATCATCCAGCCCTTTAGCACCGGATTGGATTATCTCGATAGATTTAGCATACAGTTCTCTCGAAGTCTTCATGTACCAGAGACGGTCATAGAACTCTTCAGGATGCTTCTTAATGGTAAGGAAGAGATTAACCAGATCACCATTGAGGTCATTAATGACTTCAACCGTTGATGGTTCTTTTCCCCAATAGACCCAAGCAGCTCCTGCAAAGGGTTCAATATAGGTTCGGTGTTCAGGGAAACGAGAGATGATCTCGTGACGAAGGAGGCGTTTACCGCCTACCCAAGGAATTGGTGAATTGAGTTTTTTCATCGTGGTTCTTGATTTAATAAGAAATATCAAGAGTCCACTCTCTACAGTATAAGAAACGAGTACTGGTGTTCCGAGAATTACAGCATCTTTTTATAGGTGAGTACGGATGCGCTTTTGTCGTTTAGGCTATTTCGTATATCTCAAGGAGGTGATCAATCTGATGTTTTCTCATGTAGGCATGAAAGGGAGCATAATAGTCGGCAAACATCTTTCTGATGATATTGAGGTTGAGTCCGATCCTACCGGATACCTTATCAAACTGTTCTTCGGTGAGTATGCCTGTTTGAATTGCAGTTTCACAGTTCTTGATGATTTCAACATGTTGTAGTGACCAGATTCTGATGTTATTGATGCTGTTTTTCATTGATGCAAATGTGTTTAGTAATAACATCATACACAACGCTGGGGGGCACACCCCGTTCGGGCAATCTGTAAGAAAAGTGCATTATTCCTACGACTAAATTCGACAGATCGAGTCGTAGGAATACGTGCAGAAAACCAAAGCTAAATGTCAAATATGCATAAAATATCAAAAGTCAAGCTCCCCAAGGGCCACCGGTGGCCCTTAATAATGCAAATCTTTACATAAAAGGATCACATCCGTCGTATTTTTAGGGAATATAAAGGACTATAAGTGCATATAAAGGTATATCTTTCGCTTAAAAATAAGGACTTATCGCCTAAATTTACATGCAATATCTTCCCCACCGTGTTTGCAACTATGTACTCAACAATATACTTTGGCGTGTAATAGACTCCGCCTGCTTTTCGTACTTCGGGTTTCTCTTCGATGTCCGCACGTTTTGCCGTTGCGGTTACGACCTTCCCAAGAAAACGCTCATAGATAGAGCCGAGAATATCAATAGGGATATAGCTAAAGAGAAATGGCGACTGCGAATGGGATATATCTTCGCATAACTTTGCAAACACCACATCGTCGGGTGCTTTGAATGACGGCAAGTCAATAGCGTTCTGCTTAAAGACGATACCGTTATACTTTACGTCAAGTTCTTTACTCCAGTTGATGAAGCTCTTCCAAGCAGAATTTCCGGAAGTGTTCGTAGATCGTTTTGTGTCATTGCGAGGAGTTTCTTGCGACGAAGGAGCAAGAGACGACGAAGCAATCTCAAGACTTTCGGCATCACCGAGAGTTTTTAGATTGCCGCGCTCCCTTCGGTCGCTCGCAATGACAGCCATTGTCATAGCTACCCCTCCATGATGTGGAGGGGGTTGGGGGGTGGCTCTTTTTGCTGCTATCTGGTCAACGATATAATCGGCTTCGATATTTTTATCCTCTAAGAAGCGGATAAAGACAAGACGGTCAATGACCTTCTGCGTCGCTTCGGTGAGTTCTTCTGCGGTGAGCGATTCATCTGCTTTCTTGAATGCTTTTGCAAGCGTAAGCCGATATGCTTCGAGCGTAGCAAGAAAGGATTCGTCAATAGGTTTTTCCGCTTCGGCTTGTATCTTTACTTTTCCTTTTCCGCGAAGCTTCGGCAGCGTTGACGTAAATGCTTTATGCTTCCCTTCTTCGAGTGCTTCATGCGAGAATATCCAGTAGATGTCAGCAAACTTTTCGGGGTCTGCAAATTCTTTATAGTGAAAGCTCTTTATCTTCGCAAGCGGATAGCACTCTGCCTCGGTCAGCAAGTAGCGGCAATCAACGACGTGGAATTCCTCGAAGTCCATAAGTACGCCGATAGGTGTGCCGGCATTCTTTCCGTACTTAAGTATCTGATGATAGCCCTTTGGTCCATGAAGCTTGACCGATGGTTTCTTTGCTTCAACGAAGAAGACTGGATTGCGGTAATCAGGTTTATAGTAAAATGCGTAGTCAGCTTTTCTGCCTGTTGCGTTAGCGTCGGGGTTCTGCTCGACTTTTACTTCCTGTTCACGTGGATTAGTCTGGTATTTATGACGGACATCCCATCCGAGCGCAATCCAGAACTTATCAATGTAATCGGTACGGACTTGTGACTCCTGATAGCTCGCGAGGAGATAGTCGGCTTCACTTGCAGCGAACTGCTCTACGAGGACTTGTACTTTGGCAAAAGCTTCATCAAAACGGGACATAAGGTATAAAGCGAATAGATGATATGCAAATATACGAATGCAATTCCAAATTGGAAGGAAAATAAAAAAGGGCACGCTTGACGTGCCCTTACGAGGGAAGATACTATCGTGATAACCTTAGTATCCGAACACTTCTTCTAATGATAACTCTTGTACCTTGCCCCACTCGCCAAGTTTCTTGAGATCTACTTTATCGCGTGAACCGAGCACTAAGAACGTGTACTTGTTATTCTTGATGTACTGCTCCTGGAAACGTTTGATGTCCTCGAACGACATTGTCGGGACTGCTGCATACGTGCTGCGGCGAATGTCGCTCTCGAGTCCGAGCTTCTTTGCATTCTCGTAGTTCATTAAGATCCCTGTACGAGTGATGCGCTCCGATTCTATCTTCTTCAAGATAGCATCCTTTGCTTGTAAGAATGCGCCATCGGATTTCGGCAGATTGTTGAGTATCTCGTTCATCGCTGTAAGTGCTTCAGGGAGTTTATCGGCTTGTGTACCGATATATGAGAAGATGTAGTTTGGGTCGCCCTTTTTGTTTCCGTTATCGAATCCGCTCCAGGCAGAATATGCGAGTGCTTTTGATTCGCGTATCTCTTGGAAAACAATCGAGCTCATGCCGCCGCCGAAGTACTCATTGTAAAGTGTCTGGACGGGTACTTTCGCTCCGTCGTAGTTATACTCCTTCGAGAGCATGATAACCTCTGACTGTGCCATATCAAAGTTCACAAAGTACACTTTGTTCTCGTCCGTTTCTGCGAACGGATAATCTGGCACGTTCGCTATCTGGTAGAACGATGCCGGTGATTTGTGCTCTTTGGCAACTACATTCACGACCTGCTGCATCTCATCAGGTCCGTAGTAAAGAACGCGATGCGGATACTTAGTCAGGTCTTTTATCTTTGAGACAAGTTCTTTTGAGCTAAGCGATTTAAGCTCGTTCTCGCTAAGGATGTCGGTCACAGGGTTGATCTTGCCGCGTGAGCCGTAGTTCATCATCGCGGAGAAGAGTATCTTGCCCTTATCGCGTTTTGCGTCGTCGCGGTTCTTGAGTTCAACCCCGACAAGCCCTTGAAGTGCTTCATCATCGCCCTTGACATTTGCAAGTACGTTCTCGAAGAACTTCACACCTTCAGCAAAGTTCTTCTGCAAGCCGGAGAGGTAGATATATGATTCATCCTCGGCAGCAAAGACACCGAAGTTCAAGCCAAGAGTATAGAGCTTTTTCTTTACATCTGCGGCTGACATCTTATCAGTGCCAAGGTAGTCAAGGTAGTTAAGCGCAAATGAAAGCTTCTTGTCGTGACGTGTACCCATATCGAACTTGTAGTACATCGTGAAGAGCTTGTTCTCATTGTTCTTCAGATAAAAGACGGGGATGTTGCTGTTGACTTTCGTTTCTTTGATGTCTGCTTTGTAGTCAAGAAAACGAGGAGTTAGTTTATCAGCCGGTGCGCCGAGAAGTGCTTTTAAGAACGGTGACTCTGCGTCGCGGTTGACGGCAACAGGCGTGATAGCGGGTTTCTCGACTTTGGGTACATCACGTTTACCAAGACGCTTATAGACTACAACATAGTTGTTGTCATAATGCTTTTTGGCGAATTCCATTATATCCTTCTTCGTGAACTTCGAGAGGCGGTCAATGAAGCCGAGATACTCTTCCCACGGCGTGAAGCTGATATAAGCATCAGCCATGTTGTTCGCGCGTGTATTGTTGCTTTCATACTCGCGCATCTGCTTTACCAAGAGGTCATTGATGATAGCAGGCATAAGCGCATCATCGAACTGACCTTTCTTAACTTTTTCAATTTCACCGAGCAGAAGTTTTTCAACATCCTCAAGCGTTTGTCCTTCAAGCGGATTACCAAAGAGGAAGTGCATACTATAATCCAGCTGCGGGAATTGCCATGAACCGGCTGAAAGTACCTTTTGCTGTTGGTTGAGGTTCAGATCGATAAGACCTGCTGTTGAGTTTGCAAGTATCATATCAGTCATACGCATCATGTCTGCCTCGCGGGTATTGATACCGGTGAAGCGAAAACCCATCATGATATTTTCCGGGTCAGGACCAAATACTTCCTTGCGGATAGGCGATGTGATCGGGTCTTCAGGAGGGAAGACAGGTTGTTGTATAAATGCTGGGTCCATCCATGCAAATGATGCATCTATCAAGCGAATAACTTCATCTGGATTAAAGTCTCCTGAAAGCGCAATACACATATTGTTTGGGAGGTAGTTGCGACGGAAGTATTCCTTGATGCGTAAGATTGAGGGATTCTTCAAATGTTCGACCGTGCCAATGGTCGTTTGTGTGCCGTAGGTATGTTTTTTGAAAAGCTCAGCAAGTGTAAGTTCGAAGACGGCATTGTTGTCATCATCAATGCCGCGATTCTTTTCTTCATAGACTGCTTCAAGCTCTGTATGGAACAGACGCATCTGCGGATTGCGATAACGCTCTGACTCGAGCATCAACCATTTCTTGAGTTGGTTTGCAGGAATGTCATTTACATAGCGAGTATAATCGAACCATGTGCTTGCATTCGTACCGCGAGCACCGATTCCGGTACCCATCTTATCAAACTCATTCGCGATAGCGAAGGTAGCAGCCAGACCGGAGACAGAATCTATCTCATGGTACATCTTCTTGCGAGTTTGGGGGTCGGTCGTACGGCGATAATATTCATACCGACGCTCAATATCTATTAACAGTGGTAATTCTTTCTGAAAGTCGAGCGAACCGAATTTATCAGTACCCTTGAAAAGCATGTGCTCGAGATAATGAGCAAGACCTGTTGCATCTGCCGGATCATGTTTGCTGCCGGCACGGACTGCAACGACCGTCTGGATGCGCGGCTCGTTCTTCATCACGGATAGATAGACCGTGAGTCCGTTCTTCAGTGTATAGATACGTGCGGCGAGCGGATCATTGCTGACGGTCATATAGGTATATTTCCCGTCAGGTGAAGTATTCTGTTTCGGTGCATACTGCGCGAATGCAGTTGTACCCGAGATTATAAGTAGTACAAAGAGCGAAAGACGTTTGAGCATGGTCGTATGTTATGTAAAAATGAGGGTAATGTGAACACCGTCCGTACGCTTTTCGGTCAGGCAAAGTTTCGGGATTGGGTTCTTAGGAACTGCGGATTTTGTGGGCGGAAAGAGCAGTTTCGATGAAGTCTGTCTTCGCGTCTGTATATCCTTCCCTATCATCATGATAGACTTGGGCAAGCCGGTATTTTAGGGTTGCATATTCATCGCGGAGAGTTGTGTTAGAACGCAGTATATCTCTGAATGCAATATGCTTATTCCAGAAATCACTCGATCTCTCAACCATGTGTATATGATGTGTCCGAATACCATCCTTTGATTTACGCAGGTATCGCCGCATAGGTAGGTCTTTCTCGAACTCCGGAACATACTCATACCCCATCACTTCAAGAGGCGGAATGCAGTGCCTCGCATCATCAAGCGAACGAATACCAATCATCATGTCTATTATTGGTTTTGCTGCAAGACCCTGGACCGATGTACTGCCGATATGTTGGATGTCTTGGATGTATTCGCCGATATAACCAACAATCTCACGCTTCTCTATTTCATAGAGGTTCTTCCAGTCTGTATCGTATGGGACAATTATGATCGGCTCGACCATTCTTCGCGGAGAATAGAATAATACTTCATATCATGTTGCACGTCTTTATAGAATGTATGCTTGCGGAGTGTACCTTCGTAGGTCATGCCTGCTTTTTCCATCACGCGAAAGCTCCCGATGTTTGCGGGCTGACAGCGTGATTCTATACGGATAAGGTCAGTGTTCGTGAAGAGGAAGTCGATCAAAACTTTTGTCGCTTCGGTCACGAATCCTTTGTTCCAATACTCTTTTCCAATAGCATATCCTATCTCGACACGATTATGTTCCTTTTCCCAATCTGCAAAGCCGATGGTGCCGATAAGTTTTCCGTTATTCTTGAGGGTGATACCATACGAGGATGGTTCACTAATCTCGTAGTTCTCTAGCATCTTAACGATGAACTCGCGTGAATCAGCGATACTTTCATGCCGGGGAAATATGACATACCGTGCAACATCTACATCTTTCCCGTAGGCATAGACCGCTTCATCATCAGCCATCGTTAGCCGACGAATCATGAGCCGCTCGGATTCAAGCGTGAACGGTGTACTATGGAATTCTTCGTATGTCATAAAATGGGACATACCAGCCCCAAAACGCGTTACAAAAGGTTGAAAATACAGTATAGTAACCACGTGAAGCTAAAAAGTATCCTTATCATACTGTTTTCTCTTATGCTTTTTGCGGGTGGGGCAGATGCCCAGCGCAAAAAGACGTCCAAGCAGGATTCGTCCAAGCTTGTAAATTCCGCTATTGCTCGTAACGATTCGCTCATTGCAGTAGAGTGGAATCTCCCTTTGCTTGACTCTGCCGATGACCGCCCAACGTTTTCGCTTGACGGAAAAATGATGGTATTCGGATCACGTCGCCCGCCGATGAAAGGCGAGTCGTGGCGCGTTTCGTCACCTGACCCTATGCAGCCGTGGGATGGAGAGATATACTATCGACTTTTAACAGATACCGGCTGGACAATACCTATTAATCCGGGATTACCCCTAAATAACAGTGCATCTCAAAATAACCCGACTGTCCATCCTCGCGGTGATATAATTTACTTTGTCGGTGGCGCAGGTGTGACAGTTGCACAGACGAAGATTGTCGAAGAAGAGATTATCACTCAAGATACTATCTTCGATAAGAAAAGAAAAGTCAAGAAGATAAATACGAAGAAGAGAGTTACGAAAAATTTTACCAAGCCAACACCTGTGCAAGGTGAGATAAATAATGTGTATATTGCCAAGAGCAACGCCACATTCAATTATCAAATTCAAGTACAGCAAAAGACACAACAAGAGACACCCGAAGAGAGAGAGCTTTTTGAACGTGCACCTGATGCCCGCGCTGTCTATCAAAAAGAAAAACTATATAAGATCGTAAATACGAACGGTGCGGCAAAATTTTATCGCGGTTTTATTAGATGTGAGAACACCGTAACACCCGATGGACGATATGTTATCTTTAGCGATAACTTTGGTAAAACGGGTGACTATGGAATGTCCGGTGAAGGCGACGATGACCTATGGATTGCGGAAATAAATGAAAAGGGTGGGTGGGATTCTGTACGCAGTCCGAACGGGAAAGTAAATTCTATCGGTGCAGAGACATATCCTTTCATGGCCGCAGATGGGGCGACGCTTTATTTTTCATCCGACAAACCATGCAAAGACTGCCCTTCAGGTACTTCGGGAGGCGATGATATCTATATGTCTCGCTTAACCGACAAAGGTTTTTCTGACCCTGTTATCTTGCCGCCCCCATTCAATTCACCTTACGGAGACTACGGATTTTCAATTTCTCCTGATGGCGAGACGGCGTACTTCGTAAGTAATCGAAACGGCAAATCAAGGTTTTATCAGGTTAAATTACGTCCTCAAGATACTGCGATCGCTCCGCGACCAATTATTATCTTAGCGGGAAAAGTAACGGACAAAATAACAGGTAAGCCCGTCAAGGCAGAGATATTCGTTGACGAACTCACCGAAGGAAAGAACTCCTTTAGTGTTTTCAGCGATGAAGTAACGGGTACATATATTCTTTCAATGCAGCGTGGTCACCGATTCGGTTTGCAAGCAGTTGCGAATGGGTACTTGCCTCGTTCAGAACGATATAATACACCTGTAACAGGTTCGTTCGATAGAAAGCAACTTGATCTTGAACTAACTCCTATTGAGGTTGGCTCAATATCAGAGTTTAAAAATGTATATTTTGATTTTAATAAGAGTGAGTTACTCTCTGAAAGTAAACTTGAGCTTGACCGCGTTGTTGGATTCCTACAGAAGAACAAGAATGCAACGATCGAAGTAGGTGGACATACCGATGATGTTGGTAACGATGACTACAACAACAAACTTTCTGAAGACAGAGCTAAGAGCGTAATGCAATTTCTTACAAGCAAAGGTATTCCTGCACGTCGCATGACAGCAAAAGGATACGGCAAGTCAAAACCAATTGTAGGTGGCTCCGATGACACCGCGAGGGCCAAAAACCGCCGCGTCGAGATGATGATAACAGGGAATGTACAGTAATCTCAGAAACATAAACATAGCACTCGACTTTCTCAAAGGTGAGAAAGAGCTGATTGTCTTCTTGCATGGTGTTGGCGCGGATAGGACGAGTTGGAAGTATCAGTTGCAGTATTTTAACTCACTTGGTTACTCCGTTGCGGCGATTGATATGCGGGGCTCCGGTGACTCCGATGCTCGTGATAGAGACGGAAACACCCTCCCAATTACACTCAAAGAATTTGCACTTGATGTTGATGCCATCATTAAACAACTTGGCTACGAAAAGGCACATTGGGTTGGTAATTCAATGGGAGGTGTTATTATCTTACAAGCGATAGAACTTGGATTGACAACTCTTGATAAGATCGTGCTGGGTAATACATTTGCCTATCATACTGATAAGGATGCCATTCTCCCGCGTGCAAAGGTAGCACTTGATACGAAGACACTCTCTGAATTTGCAAAGGAGAGGATACCGCTCGTATTCAAACCTTATATTGACAGGGAAACATTGGATGAAGCCATCTATGCTATGGCTCGTAAAGATAAGGATGCTTATCTTGCAAGTTGGCAGGCGACTTGGAGTCCAGATTTCAGAAAGATGCTTCCTTTAGTCAAAAACAAGACGCTCGCCATCTCCGGCTCAATAGATAAGATAACCCCAGTCACGCTCTCGGATGAGTTAGCTACGGGTATTAACGGTGCACAGCATATTTGTATTGAAGGGGCAGGGCACATAGCCCACGCTGACCAACCCGAAGAGTATAATAAAGTCGTAAAAGATTTTTTACTGTAATAGTGTTGAAACTATTTCTTCTTGTATTTCGTAGTTTTACCTGTTGAATTGAATTGATAATTCATACCGAAGCCTCCTTAAAGCCCGCAACAGAGTGGAATAATCTACTTCGTTGCGGGTTTTAAGATTTTAAAGGACTCCTTGCACATCGACATCTACCGTTACTTTTACAGCACTCGTCGCATACTTGGTTTGATACTGTTCTAACGCACCCGCGATTATCCGTCGCATCTTTTCCCCGGAGGCATCTTTATCGCGATAGTTCTTAATAAGAATATGCCAACGATACTCTCCTCGAAGTTTCTTCAAGACCGGCTCTGATGGTCCGAGGCGTTCATAGTATGATGCAGTGGTAGGGAACAATGTCGCAAATGCAAAAGCTCGTTCTCGAACTGACTGCTCCGATTTACCTTTGAACTCAATAAGTATAAGCCGTGAGAATGGCGGGTAGCGAAGTTCTTTGCGCAAAGGCAATTCATATTTATAAAATCCTTCGTAGTTATGTTCTTTGGCCAGGAGTATCGCCTCATGTTCGGGCTGCATGGTCTGGACAATGACTTCGCCTTCCAAATCCTTTCGCCCCGCCCTGCCGGATACTTGCGTGAGAAGCTGGAATGTCCGTTCGCTCGAACGGAAGTCAGGTAATGTAAGCGAAGTATCTGCACTGATAACACCGACGAGCGTTACACGAGGAAAGTCAAGCCCCTTTGCCACCATCTGTGTGCCCAGAAGAATATCCGCTTCGCCTTTACCGAACGCTCCGAGTATCTTTTCGTATGCGCCTTTGCGTGCCGTCGTGTCAAGATCCATTCGGATGACTTTTGTATCCGGTAATTCTTGCAGGAGTTCATCCTCCACTCGTTGTGTACCGACACCACCTTCGTAGAGTTTCTGGCTACTGCATTTCGGGCAGGTCTTAGGTTTATGGTTTTGGAATCCGCAGTAATGGCAATGCAAGCGTTTCCCTATCGTATGATAGGTAAGCGTTACCGAACAGTTCGGACACATGATGACCTCTCCGCAGCTTGAGCAACCTATGTACGTCGAGAAGCCGCGACGGTTCTGTAAAAGAACAATGCCTTCTTTATTCGCAATCCGCGCTTGCATATCTACGATGAGCTTATCGGAGAGATGCGACATCCCCGCCATCTGCTCTTTGCGTCTTGGAGCGGTGCGCATATCAACGATCTCAACTTTCGGCAACCGCGCTTCTTGTGCTCGTTTAGTAAGCTTGAGTAAATGATATTTCCCTTGTTCAGCATTATAGTAACTCTCAAGCGAAGGGGTTGCACTACCAAGAACGGCTGTTGCACCGAGCAGATGTGCTCGCATGATAGCAGCATCGCGGGCATTATATCTCGGGTTCGAGTCGTATTGCTTGAATGTTACTTCATGTTCTTCGTCAACGACAATAAGTCGCAAGTCTTTGAGTGGAGCGAATACCGCGCTACGCGCCCCGATTGCGATCCGCGCTTCGCCTGATGCAAGCATCTTCCATGAACGGTACCTATCGGCAAGCGACATTCGCGAGTGCAGAACGGCAACGGGGATGTTACGGTCGGAGCTTAGACGCTTTTTGAATCTATCGATAAGCTGCGGTGTCAAAGATATCTCCGGCACAAGCACAAGTACACTTCCCCCCTCATCTAGCACTTTGCGTGCAAGAGCAATATAGACTTCCGTCTTGCCTGAACCTGTTACTCCATGAAGAAGATATGTTGCCGGCTCTTTTTTTGAGATAGAATCAGAGATCGTCGTTATCGCTATCTGCTGTTCGTCAGTAAGAGAGATGTTCTTTATATCATCTTCCTCATTCGAGAGAGGAAGTTCATGAATAACAGGTATGATTTCTCGACTCTCAAATTTTACAAAGCCACGCTCTTCTAGTTTGTTTATCACAGCACTTGTTACATCCGTTTGTCTTTCAAGCAGTGATTGCGGAAGCGGTTCGTTCGGATGAAGTTGTTTCTGCTGGAGAAGTTTCAAGAGGACTTGTACTTGCTTCTTTGCACGCTCGACTTCTATGAGGGCTGCGCTGAATGCCGTAGTGTCATTTGCAAGTTCATCAGAGAGCAGAACGACTTTCTGCTTCTTCGGTTTTGTGATGCCTGTGAAGGGCAGTTCTATCTTGATAAATCCGTCTTGTTCAAGCGCAAAGACTTGTGAATACAGTCCCTTGAACTTATGTCTTTTTTCAAGATGGGCAAGATAAACACCGTTCTCGTATCCTGCGATAGTAGCAAGTAATTCTGCTCTTCGCGGAGCAGAATTACGCATCACTGCAAGTTCTTCGGCACTTGGTTTTGTGATAACCGATATTTTACTCTTTGTTGCAGGTCGCAGACCTTCGGGCAGGGCAGTCTCAAGTACTTCACCCCATGATGCTAAGTAATATGAGGCAATCCATTTTGTCCATTCAAGAAATGACTTGTCAAAAACAGGAGTGGCATCGAGAACGTCTGTGATTGGCTTGAGTCGTATATCTTTTGGAGCTTCAGATGTAATATCAACGAGTACCCCAGTTGTAAGCCGCTTGCCGAGCGGTACAAGAACACGTACACCGACTGTGACACTGTCTCGAAGTTCGGCTGGGATAGAATAGGTCAGCCCTTCAAAGCCGCCTGAATGGAATTTGAAAGGGAGTGGAAGAGCTACAACTGCATACCTGTCGTTGCTCTGTGCCATAGCGTCAGGGGAAAAAGCTTAGTTCTTTGAAACGCCGTTGGAAGCCGCGGCTTCAGCATTTTTTTTTGCAACATGCTCTTGGATGAGCAGTTTCATCTTTTCTTCAACTTGCACATGCGCTGTCCCGCGTACAATAAGCTCAAGCTCCGGACAAAAAGCGGAGTAACCCGTTTCACCTTCGCGCTTTACTAGAATCTCGTAGTTTTCGTTACCAATCTGCATACATGGTAAACACTCATTTAGGAAGGACTGTTCAGTTGGCGGCTACGATAACGAGTATACCAGCAAGGAATACAAGTACAAATGCTGTTGCCCAAACGGAGGGTGTTTTCCGGTTCGGCAACAATAATACGGCTGTGGCAGAATCAAGAAATTCAAGGAGTAAATATGACATAATATATCTACGACACACTATTTGAATTGTTTCACCACTGAACCACCATAGCACTGACGTTGTTGCCTTTTCGCTTTTACATAAGAAAACTCTATGTCTTTACTAATAGTCGGTACTCTCGCTATTGATTCGCTCGAAACGCCATTCGCCAAAAAAGAAAATGCTCTTGGCGGCAGCGCAACCTATATCGCTCTTTCGGCAAGCTACTTTGTGCCGGGTGAACAGATATCCCTCGTTGGTGTAGTAGGCGAAGATTTTCCCGAGCATGGGTGGAATCTCCTCAAATCTAAGAAGTTTGATATTTCAGGGGTAGAGGTTGTCAAAGGCGGGAAGACCTTCTTTTGGGCAGGCAAGTATCATTATGATATGAATACCCGCGATACGCTTGTTACTGATCTCAATGTGCTTGCTGATTTCAAGCCGAAAGTACCTGCACATATCACTGCTCCTGATTTTCTGGTGCTTGGGAATGTAGCTCCGAGCTTGCAGCATGACGTTATCACACAGCTCACTAAAAAGCCGAAGCTTATTATTTGTGATACGATGAACTTCTGGATAACAGGGGCACGCGCAGATCTTGAACTTACACTCTCAAAGAGCAATGCATTAGTGCTCAATGATAGCGAAGCACGTTTGCTTGTCGAATCGCCAAGTCTTATTCACAGCGGTAGAAAGCTTCAGGAGATGCTCTCCAGTGACGGTCCGAGTATCGTCATCATTAAAAAGGGAGAGCATGGTGCATTGTTATTCTATAACGAGCACTTCTTCTCTGCACCGAGCTATCCCCTTGAAGAGATATATGACCCGACGGGTGCAGGTGATACATTTATGGGTGGCTTCATGGGATATTTATCGAAGCGTGATTCGGTTGCGTATGATGATGTCAAACGTGCAGTTATATACGGTACTGCACTCGCAAGCTATTGCTGCACGAAGTTCTCGACCGAGGCAATAGAGAATTTAGAGACAGGAGCTATCTATGAGCGATTCCTCGAACTTCAATCGCTGTCGCGGTTTGAAGACGATGGGGTGTGATGATTCTGCTCCAAATATCATAACCTGTTTGCTGATGTCACCAGCAGTCGTATTTTTGCATATAATTAGTTGTAAATCCTGAATGAGAATATTGGTACTCGGCTCCGGCGCACGCGAGCATGTTATTTGTTGGAAGCTCAAGCAATCACCTGTCGTAAGTCAGATTTTTTGTGCACCTGGTAATGCCGGCATTGCACAGGTAGCCGAATGTGTCGGCCTTGTACCAACCGATGAAAAAGCTGTTGTTGGTTTTTGTCTTCGTGAGCGTATTGACCTTGTCGTTATCGGTCCTGAAGGTCCGCTTGCAGTTGGAATTGCTGATGCGCTTGAAACTGAACGCATCCCTGCCTTCGGTCCGCACCGCTCTGCTGCATTGCTGGAAGCATCAAAAGCATTCTCAAAAGATTTTATGCACCGTCACGGTGTCCCGACGGCTCGCTTCGCAGTCTTCACCCCAGGCGAGCAGCTTGAAGCTCGTGCCTTCTTACGCCACCTCAACTATCCTGCCGTCATCAAAGCAGATGGTTTAGCCGCAGGAAAAGGTGTCATTATCGTCGAGACCGAAGCCGAAGCACTTCACACGATGGATGAGATATTCGGCCGCCGCATTTTCGGCGAAGCCGGTGCACGTATAGTCATCGAAGAATTTATGGAAGGCGAAGAGGCATCGGTATTTGCTATCACTGATGGGATTGATTATGACGTTCTCGCCACGGCGCAAGATCATAAACGTATCTACGATGGTGATCGCGGAAAAAATACAGGTGGTATGGGTGCATACGCTCCTGCGAAGATCGTTACCGATGAGATCATGGAGCAGATCAAGCGTGAGATCATTGAGCCGGTGCTCCGAGGACTTCGCGAAGAAAGTCGTACCTATCGAGGTGTTCTCTATTGCGGTGTGATGATAAAGAATAGCAGGGCGAGAGTTGTTGAGTTCAATGTCCGCTTCGGTGACCCTGAAGCACAAGTTATCATCCCGCTTATCGAAGGTGACTTTGCAGAATTACTACTTGCATGTGCGACAGGGAAGCTTAAAGAGAAAATGCCCGTCAAGAGTTTTGAGGCATGTGCAGTAACCGTTGTTATGTCATCCCAGGGGTATCCTGAACAGTACGAGACGGGAAAGGTCATAGAAGGTCTTGACCATTTCAACCCAAAGAAAGAAATTGACGAAGGCGTTGCTGTCTTTCACGCCGCAACAAAGACTGATGAGCACGGGAAGATTGTTACGTCCGGAGGAAGAGTGCTTTCTGTCACTGCAGTTGGTTTTGGAAACGAAATAAAAGAGACCATCGGTGCTGCGTATCGTGCTCTCGGGCTTATCAGCTTTGACGGTGCATATTACCGAAATGACATTGGACAAAAGGCATTGAAGAACTAACTGTTTTTCCAAGGGAACAACTCTTTGGTGCCGTGTCGTTAAAAATATGGGTATATCTCCCTTTTTTTTAAAAACACGAGTGCCACGACACCAACGCATACTCTTTAGCTTCTTCCTGCTCCTTTTGGGAGTCGTTTCTGCTGATTCACAAGGTCTAAAGACGGCAGGCACATCATTCACGTTTGCAATCCCAGAAGGAGCAGATAGGGTTTCTTCAGAGTTTGTACGCTCTCGGTTAGCTCTAATAATAATGAGTCCACATGATGGTGATGGAGTAGTCTATTCTCCGTCCGGAGTGGAGATCAATTTTTCTTTTTCGGCGAACCGTGCCTCACAAGTTGACCTGCCTCATTCGTTGATGCACCTCTATGATCTCGGTAAAACGAATAAAGGCATTCTTGTTCGGACTACCCAACCAATCAATCTTACATATTACATCCTTAATCCGGCAGCAAGTGAATCATCACAGATATTTCCGGATGATGTTCTTGGCACAGATTATTTGGCGACTGGTTGGGGGCTTTTTAATGATACTTCAGATTATGTAAATTACTATGAAGATAATCGTAATCAGATACTCGTTATTGCTAACGAGGATGGTACTGACGTAACGATCATTCCAAAAGTAAAATGTATAGGTGGGTATGATGCTGATCTTCCGATAAATGTAAGACTCAACAGAGGGGAGACATTTATACTCAAGGCAGATATTTTTTCGCTGCCGGTAAACTCCTCGCTCTCGAACTCTCAAGTGCAATCGACGAAGCCAGTAAGCGTTATGATGGCATCTACCTGTTCGTATGTTCCGCTTGCACAACAATCATGTAACCCTCTTGTTGATCATTTGCTTCCGACTGCACTGGTAATTGATACGGTTTTTTATTCTACTCCGCCATCAGACCCACAGCATGATAGCCGACTTATTTTCACGAGTCCAACCCAACAATTCTTTGTCCTAAGTACGAGCGGAGTTCTCTATCAGACGACGACCGGACGACTCGTAGTTCCTCACAATAATCCTGATATGTTCTTAGTGAGTGCCCCAGCGATCTGCCATGAACTCACAGCAGGGTCAGATAATTACTATTACAGTGATCCATCAATTGCACCTGTATTGCCGCAGCGAGCATGGGGAGATACATTGCTTTGGCTCGCTCCGAGTTTTCCCGTTGGTTTTGTAATAAACTATGTATCACTTATTTACTCAACAGCTGACTCGGATCGCATCTTCATTGATACTGACCCGATAACTCGTTTCCCTACAAGAGTCCCTATCCCAAACTCTTCATTTTCTGTTCTTATCGCTGCTATTGTTTCGGGTGAACACCGTATCACATCGCCTGTACCTGTCTATGCAATGATGAGCGGATTTGATGCTGCCGAGGCATACTTGAGCACAATGACGGGAATCGCGCCGCCACTTCCGCGTCCGATCACACGTTCACTTGTCATTGTATCAGATTCTGCAAAGACTTGTCGGACGTTCAGTTCATCGATTTCACTTGCCGAGCCGATATTACCATCGGAGAACGTGTATCAACTGCGCTTAACGTTCACGTACGATGGACGGTTGATGACACCTGTAACGATTACACCATCACCATCTATTGTAGGAATTTCAACGATAGATAATTTATCGCCTGATACGATTCGGCTTACGATAAAATCTCCGACCCCCATTTCAGTAAGTGGAGAACTACTTAGTGTAGTCTTTGATGTATCGACAACATCGCCACAAACAACACTCCGAGCGACGAGTACTGAGAGTGAACTTGACTTCGCGTATTTACCGAACCGTCGAGGAGCTGGGCAGGAAACAATTCAGATATTTGAGTCTCGTGGTGTGGTAGATGCAAAATTATCTATCATCCTCCGCTCGGTCGAGCTTGGTGATACGACAACAGGACAGCTTTATCTTGAAACCGCTATTGTTGACACCTTGCGTGAGCTTCGTGTGCGGCTTCGCTACGATCACGATGTACTTGACATATCTTCTGTTAAAACAACATCTACTATTCTTGCAGGTTGGGATGTATCGATAAATAAGATAGATAATGAGACTGATGAGCTTATTTATACTCATCCCAACGGAGCGGCACTCGTGAAAGGAAAAGGACTTCTCGGTTTTTTGAAGGGACCTACCTATGTGACCGATACCAATGCTACAGAGATAGCACTATCGGGATTCTTTACAAGTGCTTCACCGTGCCCATTGGATGTCAACGCCCTTGATACGACGGGTGAATTTGTAGGGATAGATAACTGTGGCGATGAATATCTCCATGGGTATATGAAGACGATCCCACTTTCGATCGTTAAGATCATTCCTTCCCCCATACGCAGTGATTTTGTAGTTTCTATAAGCCATAAACTTTCACAAGGAACACAGATAGATATTTCAATTATTGATGTATTGGGGAATACTCTTTGGCAAACACAGAAGTTCGCTAACTCAGGACCAATTCAGGATATAAACTTCACACTCCCACAGTCAGTACCAAGTGGCTCGTATATTATCGCATTGACCGCACAAGGCCAGCGTGTATCATCGGGTATCATCGTTGCCCGTTAGTTTTGCGTTCCAGCTGAGTAAAACCCTTGTTACATACGGCGCTGTATAGAGTGCCACTAAGGCGAATATTATCCCTGCTGCAATGTCTATTACATAATGGTACCGAAGAAGTACTGTAGAGATAATAAGCCCGACCACAAAAAAATTTATCACCCAACGTGAACGTGTTTTGTATTTGATAGCAAGAAGCATCGTAATAACCGCCATCATTGTATGACCACTTGGGAATGCGTCACGTGTGACGTATTTCATCGCTTCCGTGCTCGTCATTGTCTTGGTTATGTTCTCGCCTGAATCAATCAAATAACGAAAGAAGTCTGTCATCCACAATCCCGGCATCTCGATAGGCAATTGCGAGAACTCATGAAGTGTAAAGCGTGGACCGACACTCGGGAGTATCATGTATCCGATATACGAGAACAAGAAGCCATACACTACAGAGAATCTATACGTCTCAAGTTCATTGTCATGGATACCGCCTTCGGAATGATTCTTGCGGCGAAGGAATAGCTCCCACGTCAGAATTATGAAGAGAATATAATACATGAAATAGCACAGCATATAGAACTCAACTCCGAGCGGTGAAAGAGGAAAATGCTCTGCAAGCCAGACGGTTGGGTCAACACCAAAAAACGCTCTATCGATTGCGATCAGGAGAGTGTCAAAATCTTTTCCATGTATATTATAGGACAACTTCTCGACTGTCTTGAAGATAAAGACAACAACGGGCATGATATAGAACGCATGAAACATGCGTACTCCCTTTGCCGATGACCGTGAACGCAGGTAATTAGCGGCAATTACGACTATCCATACAATAGTTAGGTTTGTGTATATTGCAACGGTGTCTAAGCGGGAGTGGAATATAGCCGTGAGCACCGCAAGAATGCACGTAAAGACGAGAGTAACGATGTCAACCGGCGTCATTGCGCCGAAGGAACTACGGAAGAAGGTCATTGCGGCAAAAAACGGAATAGCTTACTCTATCATTCCGACGAATGAGTTATTACTTCGTATATCTTTAGGAAATCAGAGATTATCAGCTCTTCGGCTCTCTTGCCGAGATAGTTTGATAGGATCGTGTCGGACTCCAACATTCCCATCCCCGCCTCACTTGCAAACGCCTTTAGATTGTTACGCAGTGTTTTGCGGCGCATAGCAAAGACCTGACGAATAAAGCGTTGGAAGTCTTTCGTGTCAAAACCCTCTGGAATTGAGAGGTTATTCCTCGGGAAATACCCACGCTCAAAGTTGATATGAATAACAGCAGAATCTACCTTTGGAGCAGGTCTAAATGATCCGGCTTTGACCTTAAAAAGGTATGTTACTTCACCGAAGAAATTAGTGAGCACGGTCGGGATGCCGTATGCTTTCGTTCGTGGTTCGGCGGTAAGTCGCTCTGCAACTTCGAGTTGAACCAGTAAAAGTGCATCTCTAATATACTGTCTATCATCAATGAGTTTAAAGATGATTGGACTTGTGATATAATAGGGGATGTTGCCAACTACTCGTAGTCTATCATTTGAGATTTCGGTCAGGTTAACTTGAAGTATGTCTTCATGCCGAAGTTCAAAGCGAGGGTCAATGAATTCCTTTTGAAGTAACTCTATTGCTCGATCATCAACCTCATATGCAATGAGTTTAGCAAGGTCTTTCTTGAGAAGTTGTTTTGTCAATGCGCCAAGCCCGGGACCGATCTCGGCAACTGTATCGCCTGATTCTATCTTCGCTGCATCTGCAATACGGCGAAGTATGCCTTCATCGTGAAGGAAATTCTGTCCGAGAGATTTTTTGGCTTGAAGTTTCATGGTTTTGCTCAAGCCGTTTAACAATAATATGAACTAATTCGTCGTAGATTCGTATTATGTTACTAATGACCTTTGAACAACTCATACAAGAACGTCCTGTCGTCTTTGACGGGGCTACCGGTACGCATTTGCAGACCCAGAACCTCACGCCCGATGATTTTGGCGGTGAGCACTTGGCGGGCTGTAACGAGTATCTTGTGCGCTCGAAGCCATCGGCTGTCGAGCTTGTACATTACGATTACCTTGATGCCGGAGCGGATGTTATCGAGACGAATACCTTCGGCTCTGCATCTATCGTCCTTGCCGAGTATGACCTCGGACACTTGGCTTACGAACTCTCGAAAGAAGCGACCGAGTTGGCAAAGAAAGTAGCGCGTGATTTTTCAACCAAAGAGCGACCGCGTTTTGTAGCTGGTTCTATCGGTCCTACAACAAAGTTGCCTTCTCTTGGACACATCACATTCGATGAACAACGCGATACGTTCTATACACAGATGGCAGGTATGCTTGATGGTGGTGCAGACCTTTTCTGCATCGAGACATCGCAAGATCTTTTACAGATGAAAGCAGCACTTGCCGCAGTGCAAGACCTCTTTGCCGAGCGCAAGATTCAGATTCCCGTCATCACATCCGTCACTATCGAGACGATGGGCACGATGCTCATGGGTACGGAGATAAGCGCGGCACTCACTGCGCTTGAGCCGTATGACTTTATCACTGCTATTGGGATGAACTGTGCGACAGGTCCGAAGGAGATGGAAGAGAACGTCCGCTTCCTGACGCAAAGCTCATCGAAACCGATCTTCTGTATGCCGAATGCCGGTCTGCCGGAAAATGTCGGCGGCGTAGCGCATTATCATCTCACACCTGAAGAGATGGAGAAGTGGATGAAGCATTTCGTAGGCGATCTCGGCGTCTCTATCATCGGCGGCTGCTGCGGTACTCGTAAAGACCATATAGCTCGTCTCGCTTCACTTGCACAAAGTATCACAACCAAAGAGCGTTCGGTAAGTTGGACACCATCTGCATCATCTATCTATTCATCAGCACCGCTCAACATGGAGCCAGCTCCGGTTATCGTTGGTGAGAGATGTAATACCAACGGCTCGAAGAAATTCAAAGACCTGATACTCAAAGAGGATTACGAAAGTGCTGTCGCGATGGCGAAGGAGCAGGTCAAAGAAGGCGCACACATGCTTGATTTATGCGTTGCGTATGTCGGACGTGATGAAGTCCGCGATATGCGAGAAGTTATGAAGCTCTTTAATACGCAGGTAACACTTCCCGTTGTTATTGATTCGACAGAGTATCCCGTCATGGAAGAAGCACTAAAGCTCTATGCAGGCAGAGCTATTATTAATTCAATCAATCTTGAAGACGGCGAAGAGCGCATGGCGCATGTTCTTCCGCTCTGCAAGCGTTATGGCGCAGCCGTTATCGCTCTTACTATTGACGAGCTTGGGATGGCAAAAACGCGAGAGAAAAAGTTTGAGATAGCCGAACGCATCATTGATCTCTCTGTGAGTAAGTACGGAATGCGTGAAGAAGACCTTATTTTCGATACACTGACATTTACACTCGGTTCAGGTGATGATGAATTCCGAGGCGCAGGTATCGAAACAATCGAAGCGATACGACTCATCAAGAAACTGCACCCAAAGTGTCGCACCATTCTCGGTGTCTCGAATATTTCCTTCGGCTTGAATCCGCATTCACGTCACGTCCTGAACTCTGTCTTTATGCACTACGCCATCGAGGCAGGTCTTGATATGGCTATCGTGCATTCAGGCAAGATCATGCCGCTCCATAAAATAGATGAAAAAGGCAGAGAACTCGCAAGACAACTCATCTTCGATGAACGCAAGTGGGAGACGGTGAAGAAGGCGGCGTAAGAACTGTATTCATTCGTATCAGGTTAGTATTAATATGAAGCATGAATTCACATCAATAATAGAACAAGATGGGGAGTGGTATATCGCCTACTGTCCAGAGATTCCCGGTGCGAACGGTCAAGGCAGAACCAAGGAAGAAGCAAATGAGAGTCTTTCGGAAGCTATCTCATTAATCCTTCAAGACCGCTTGAGAGTTGCTTAGAAATCCAAAATTCAACTACTAATCCTAAGCACTGCAACTACTATAAATTCAATTGGCAACTGTTCTATTACTGTTTTTTTCTTCGCTGATTTTTTCCAATGATAAATAGCAGACAGAGAAACTCTGGGTATGGCAACTACTTGTAATGACTTGCCGGTTAGTTTTTTAATTTTGTTTTCAGATGATGTTCTAGGCGGGAATATAAAACGAATATTTGAAGCAAGGTTTTTTTTCCCTTTGCCTGCAACATTAGCACTTAAGTAATGACCCCCTACATATGTTCTGCCGTTTTTTTTGAATCCGGGGATCTTCTTGAGTTTAGAGGTTGGCCTAATTGTGAATGCACAATAATTGTAGCCAAGCTTTTTTGATTGAATCCTCAAACTAGAATCAGAGTATGTTACTGTACACTTCGTATTACTAAAAATTTTGATTGTTTTTTCTGCCTTTTTGTACTCATATTCATCAAGCCCTTCTCTAATAGGTCGCAGAGTGTTAGCTATAGAATAACCATTTATCTCTAAAACAGGGTGAATTTCCCAAGTATGATCAGGATTTGTATTCTCATCTTCTGGCTCTACTTCATAATCTTGTTCTTCATCCGCTTTTTGGTGTTCAAACCACAATCTCCAACAACCAACAAGATTTAGAGGTCTCTTCTCTACTTCGCAGTTATGAACAGTATCTATTGCAGCTTGAACATCTTTGGCATTCATTATTTCAGCAACCGTATTGAACCCTAAGTCAGTAGTAGACCCACCTATATGCAGATCGCCATCTTTTTTTGTAGAGTTTGGATGCGTTTGTGATTCTCCGATGTCGAATCTAACACCGATAATACACTTTTCTTTAATTTTTCTGACAGTCTTATAGTCAATAGATACGGAGTAAGGAGTTCCCTGTGAGTATGCCGTTGAGGTGATTATGAATGATATAAATAGAAGTCGTAGTCTCATACAGTCATTAATACATCATATAGAAAAGCTCAATCACGCCTTCTTCTACATTCATCACCGTAATCAATTTTTGACTGTCATTACTCCAATCCATTGTCGCTACTCCATTCTCAACGGATGGTTTTCCTTCACCTAATATTTTTGAGAGCGATTCTGTAAGTATTAGAAAATCATCAGCTGTGTATTTGACGGGTATCGTGCTGTCGGCTTTCGTTCGCGCGATGTTGGGGACGAGCTGTTCAAAGTCGGTGGACTTGGCATTTTGGAATCTATACCTAACGACCTTCCCGTTCCTATCAAGCTGAACACTCATAAACATAGAAAGTCTGTGGAATATGACAGGTGCGTAGCAAAGATATTCTATTCTTGGCTCCACAACTCCTGTATAGAGGGTATCACAGGACATGTATTTATTCTTCATATCTTTTTTGAGTTCACCCGCAGAAATCCCAAACCTAAGAGATGACACCTCTATCGGATTAGTAATGAATAGAAATATGAATAATAGAGCAATCATATATAGTATAGCTTTGTGTGTGGTGTTGCTTTCTCCCCTATATCCCCAAATCCTGATTCATCTTACTTCCGTCGTCGGGGAGGGGTGTACCGATTGCGGTTGCATCAGCTACGAGTGGTTCGTCTTTGTAATTCCATGCGCCGGCGATGGAGGTTGCGAAGGCAAGTGCAGTGAGCCAAAAGCCCCATTCGATGCGAATAGAATCACTCATCATATTACCAAATCCTTCCATTTCTTTCGAGCTGGTTACTGTGCTATCCGAAGCCCCCGCAGCCATCCCTTGCTCAAGTCCTTCATTAAACCCTGACTTCGTTTTCCCGACATCAATGTACTTTGCGGCAAGAATCGAAAGTCCGAGCACTGCTGCGCCGATAGTTGGTATCATTGCTTTCTTTAGCTGACGGCGCATATTGAATAAGAAGTAAAGCGCAATGATAATGACAGCGGCGATCAGCACTACCCAAATAATCATGTCTGCATCGGTAGTATTACTACCCATATTTGCCCCCGAAGCAAGGTCATATCCCGTGAATTTTATTGCGCCGCAGCTCATCCACGGTGAGAAGAATCCGAAGATAGCGATAGCAGAACCAATAGGTGCGAGTAGTTTGAGTTTCATGGTGTATTTTGCAGATATAGAGTACAAAGATACAACAAATATAGTCGTTAATCGGTAGTCTTTAGTCGTTAGTAAAATGCAGAGTTCTTCTACTTGCTAACGACTAAAGACTACCGACTGCCAAAGAACCCCGAACCCGGATTCCGTGTTAGATACGCCCGTTGTAACCAGATACACTATGGGTAGAGCATTTGAATTCCGTAAGGTAAGAAAGATGAAGCGCTGGGACAAAATGTCCAAGGCGTTCACCAAACTCGGTAAGGAAATAGCCGTTGCCGTGAAGCTCGGCGGACCGGAGCCGGAATCTAATCCCCGCCTCCGCGCAGCAATCCAGAACGCCAAAGGCGTTAACATGCCCAAAGACCGCGTCGAAGGTGCGATAAAGCGTGCATCGAGCAAAGATGCCGAAGATTACAATGAAGCGATCTATGAAGGATACGCGCCGCATGGAATTGCACTGATGATCGAAGCCGCTACCGATAACCCGACCCGCACCGTAGCAAATATCCGCAGTTATTTCAATAAACTTGGTGGCTCATTCGGGACGACGGGCTCTGTTGAATTTATGTTCGACCGCAAAGGTGTTTTCAAGCTTCCCGCC
This sequence comes from Kapaibacterium sp. (SeqCode), assembly GCA_046590205.1. Lineage (GTDB taxonomy): Bacteria > Bacteroidota > Ignavibacteria > Palsa-1295 > Palsa-1295 > DATDEW01. The sequence goes on along the minus strand of JBKJTT010000068.1, from coordinate 52,978 downwards.
GCCGAGGTAAAGATGGATGAGCTTGAGTTGGAGTTGATTGATTTCGGCGCTGAAGATATTAAACTTGAAGACGATGAAGTTATCGTTTATACTTCCTTCACAGATTTTGCCGGAATGCAAAAAGCACTTGAGGAGAAACATATCCCTGTCACCGAAGCAAAGATAGAACGCCTCCCCACTACAACAAAAGAACTCAACGAAGAGCAGGCAACGGAAGTCTTCGAACTCATCGACCGCATGGAAGATGACGATGACGTGCAGGCAGTCTATCATACAATGGCGTAACGGAGTGATGAGTAATGTGTGATGGGTGATGTGAGAATAGCGGCTCTTCGGAAAGAACTCAACAAGCGGCGTGATAAAACTCATGCCGCGTTCCATAAGAATTATCACAAGTCAACCAAAGATTTTTACGGCTTGAAGAATGCTGCTCTCGTCGAGGCAGTAACGAAGGTCTTCCCGAAAAAACCGAAGCTTGATAAAGACGAACTCATCGTGCTTGGCTTAGAGCTCTGGTCGTCGAACTGGTTCGAGGAACAAGCGGCGGGGTTGATGCTCATCGAGAGGTGCGATAAAGAACTTACTCCTAAAGACCTGCCGATGCTTAAAAAGATAACCCAAGAATGTGAAGGTTGGGCTATGCTTGATTACCTTGCGACGCGGCATCTCGGTACTCTTGCGATGAACTACCCCGACGAAGTATATCCGAAGGTTCGGAAGTGGACAAAGAGCAAACACCTCTGGACAAGACGTGCCGCCATCCTCATCCACGTCATGCCATCAAGAAAGAAACAGCTTCGCGCAGAGTTTGCAATTCCGACATTTGAAGAGCTTCTTCACGAGAAAGGATTCTTCACCCGTAAAGCCATCGGCTGGACACTGCGCGAAATAGGTAAACACTATCCTGACCTAACATTTGAATTTTTTCGCGAATATAAAGAAGATTCATCAGGACTAACGATGCGAGAAGGCGGAAGGAATCTTCCGCCTCGTATGCAAAAAGAGTTGGGTTTGAAGTGAAAGTAACTTTAGTCAGCTTTACCTATTTCTTCGAACGTGATATCTTTGAAGTATGCAGTACCTTTTCCGGCAACTAATACTCCATACGCTATTGCAGAAGCTTTAGTAGGTACATTGATGGTGATCTCATATTTTTTCCAATCAGTGGTTCCTTTAATAGGGCGATCTTGCATATTGTCGAAATCGAGTGACTCTCCTTCTTTATCACCATCAATACGGCACCACATACCACACCAATCCTCTATATTCTCTGTCTTTATATATCCTGTCATTTTGAGCTTCTTACCTGCCCATTTACCTGGTGGATACATTTGCATATAGGTACCAAATCCTGAGGGTTCATCTTTTGAAGTATACTCGATTTTTGCGATAGCTTCTTTGTCTTCGGTAAAACCCATCTTATATTCATTGGGATGGCTGCCGGCTCTCCCCCATCCACTGCGGAATGGGTCGGTTGCCGATAGCGGCGGGTTTTCATCAATGATGTCAAACCTTACTGCATCAACATTTATCTTACCCTCACCTATCAACATACAACCAATATATATTTTGTCAGCGGCAGTGTCTATCGTACCGACAATGTCATACTCCTTCCATTCTGTGCTAGTAATTGGTCTGTCATTCATGTTGTCAAAGAAACCCATAGAGTTGTCAGGTCTATCAACACGCATCCACATCTGCGCTCTACCGCCATTTTCAGATGTAACCCTGACTGCAGCTCTAAATCGAACAGTTTTACCCTTATACGGTGTCGCATCAATAAATTGCATGATATTGCCAAATTCTCTACCCGTCGGAGTACCTGTTGAGTACACTTCTGCGTATTGTTTACCCTCGTATGCGTTGGATGTCCCAATCTTTATCTCATAGTGCGGCACATATTCTTTTTGAGGGCCAAACCAGTTCTTTCCAGAGCTTCCATCATTTATTGTCGCCTCTTCAAAACTAGGGTTACCAGGTCCGCCTGTTGTGGGCTCTATTTTAATAGCTTTGCCATCATGTGAGCACGATAAAAGCGGTATTATAATAAATAGAAAAAGAAACCAGTTGTTTCGGTATAAAGAGAGTGTGGTCATGATTACCTCTGTAAATAGTATATGAAGTAACCAAGTTCAACAAGCGAAGGTATTAATAATTCCATCGGTGATTTACAAACTTAGACATTGCAGCGCAAAAAAAGATAAAACAATATTGTAATGAATAATTTTGTTAGCGGTTCGGATTATTTTCGTATCTTTTCAGCATGGATGATAGGCACCTACAAGCATTAGAGCAGTATTTCGGCTATACTTCGTTTCGACCCTTGCAGGGCGAGATCATCGAAGATATACTTGCGGGCAAGGACGTCTTTGTCCTGATGCCGACTGGCGGCGGAAAGTCGCTCTGCTACCAGCTTCCGGCACTGCTGACGAAGGGACTTGTCATCGTCGTTAGTCCGCTTATTGCGCTGATGAAAGATCAGGTGGATAGTCTGCATGAGCTTGGCATTCCGGCTACATTCATCAATAGCTCGCTTGATCCGCAGGAGGTTTCGCATCGAAAAGACCTCATCCGTCGCGGTGCGGTAAAGATTCTCTACTGCGCGCCGGAGCGGCTTGTTATGCCGGACTTCTTGGGTTTTCTAAGTACGCTTGATGTTGCCTTCATCGCTATTGATGAAGCGCATTGTATCAGCGAATGGGGACATGATTTCCGTCCGGAGTACCGTCAGCTTGCGATGGTTCGTAAGAAGTTTGGTGATGTGCCTGTTATGGCGTTGACGGCAACGGCGACAGAGAGAGTTGCTAATGACATCGTCGAGCAACTTGGCATCGGTAAACATGGTTCGCGCTATAAGGCAAGTTTTAATCGTCCGAATCTTATCTATTCGGTTCAGCCGAAAGGCGATACGTTCAATGACCTGCTCCGATTCCTGGAGACGCATAAAGGTGAATCGGGTATTATCTATTGTATGTCCCGCGCCTCGACCGAAGGTATTGCCGAGCGTCTCGCTTCTCGTGGCTACCGTGCTGTTGCCTATCATGCGGGTATGACGTCGGCGCAGCGAAGCAAGAATCAGGAAGATTTCATTCGCGATAAAGTTGATATCGTTTGCGCGACTATTGCATTCGGAATGGGCATTGATAAATCGAATGTCAGGTTCGTCGTGCATTATGATATTTCAAAGAACTTGGAAGGGTATTATCAGGAGACTGGTCGCGCGGGGCGCGACGGGCTACCATCGGATTGCGTTCTCTTTTACTCCGCAGGCGACAAGATAAAAATATCACGTCTTATCCAGAATGACAAACTGCCGCAGAATATCGTCAAGAACAACCTTGCAAATCTTGACCTGATCTGTAAATATGCCGAGCTTCGTACCTGCCGAAGAAAAATGGTCTTACAGTATTTCGGGGAGGAACAGCCGACAGATAATTGTGGAGCATGTGATAACTGCCTCGGCTCTGGCGAGAAAAAAGAAACGGCAGACCTTACCGTTGCAGCGCAGAAATTCCTTTCGACCATCATTCGTACTTCACAGCGATATGGCGCAGGATACATCGCAGATGTTTTGACAGGTAATGACAAAGAAGATAGAATTATTCATAACGGGCATCATAAGCTTACTACGTTTGGAATAGGGAAAGAGTATAAGAAGCCACAGTGGCAGCATATTGCAAAAGAACTTGAAGCTGAAGAATATATTATTCGCGATGAAGAATACGGTGCGTTGAAGTTGACGACAAAAGGTAATGAAGCCCTTGTCAACCGTTCGCCTATCTCACTTCCTCCGCCACCTCTTAAGACGAGGAAGACCAAAGAGGAACGAGCCGCAGGACCATCTCGAACAGTAACAGCTGATCTATCGGAGCTAAGTGCAAAGCTATTCGAAGCACTTCGTACACTTCGTAAAGAACTTGCTAATAAACAAAATGTACCGCCGTATGTGATCTTCCATGATTCGGTTCTTCGTGAGATGACCGTCAAGTTGCCACGGACAGAGGAGCAGTTCGGGAAGATGACGGGCATTGGTGAAGTCAAGAAGAAGCATTATGCTGCGGCATTTGTCGCTGTTATAAATGAAGTTGTAAAACCGGACAATAGAACTGTTGACCCATATATTCCGCCGGCAATACCATCTACTGCAGGTCTGACAAAATCTTTATTTCAAAAAGGTCATTCCCTAAAAGAGATTGCGGAGATACGCGGGCTTGCTGTATCGACTATTGCAACTCATCTCGAAGGTTTTATAGCAGAGGGTGAGGTCGATGATATTGACCGTCTCATTGATACAAATAAGATAGATGCAATTCGCGAAGCATTTAAGAAAGTTGGTTCGATGAATGCTCTTTCTCCCGTGATGGCGATTCTCGATAAAGAAAAATTTGGGTATGAACACCTCAGGTTCGTCAGGGCATTTGACTATGCGAATAGTGTGGTCACCGAAGAAGCATAAATAGATGAATCGTTTTCATACTCCTACTTTATGACTTCTTCTCTCCATCAGTACAACATTGCGCCAGATACCATCGCGCTGTCCAATACGTTCTCTTACACCTATAATTCGGAAGCCACATTTCTCGTGGAGTTTAATGCTGGCGATGTTCTCTTGCAGGATGCCAGATTGTAACGTCCAGAGTTCGTTATTTTCTGATTCTTCAATAAGCCGTTCAAAGAGCTGTTTGCCGATTCCTTTGCCTCGGGCAGATTCTGCAATGTAAATACTAACCTCAGCAACTCCACCATAAACACATCGTCCCGAAACAGGGGAGAGAGCTGCCCAACCAAGTATGACATCATCCTCCTTCGCAATGAGCCGACAATAAGCTAAGTGTTCATCATCCCATTTCTCCCAACTCGGTGTATCTGTTTCAAGTGAAGCATTCCCTGTTGCAATTCCTTCGAGATAGATATTGCTAACACTATGCCAATCATCACAAGATAGAGATGCGATAGTCATGACTACGTCTTCAGCTTCTTCTTCTTTGCCGCAGGGAAGAGGACGTTGTTGAGTATCAGGCGGTAGCCGGGGCTTTGTTTATGGAGCTTCAGGTCTGTCGGCGGGTCGCCTACTTGGTGCGTATAATCTTCGGGGTCATGTCCGCCGTAGAAGGCGAAGAAGCCGCGTCCGAAGTTCGAATATAAATACCTGACCTGTTCGCTGCCTTCGCGTTCACCGAGTATCGTGACGGTCTTCTTGATGTACTGCTTATGAAACATCGTTGATTGTCCCATAAAACCTCTGACGATCCCGACATGATTCTGTGTCAGCATTGTCGGGACGGGGTCGAACTTCGCAGAAAAATCAAAGAGTGTAAAGTAATCGTTATCCGTATTGCCGATCTCCTGATACTGCACATCGATATCGGAATATTCATATTCCATAGGGTTGGTGCGAAGACCAAAGTTCTCGAAGGCAAATGTTTTGGTGAAATCAAGCTTCGACGGGTAGCTTGGATCAACACCGTCACCATCGAAGACTGCGTCGCAGATATCGGTGTTCTCCGAGGCAAGGGCGATGTCGTAGCTATCGGTTGCCGAACACATAGCAAACATAAAGCCGCCGTTGCCGACATATTCTTTGATCTTCTTGGCAACGGAGCGTTTGAGTTCGCTGACCTTCGCGAAGCCAAGTTTACTTGCCGTTGCCTCGAGCAGCCTGACCTGCGCCTGATACCAGGGCTCGTGCCGCGAGTTACCATAAAACTTACCATACTGACCGGTAAAATCCTCGTGATGCAAATGAAGCCAATCGTACTTCGCGAGTTTACCGCCGACGATCTCTTCATCCCAAAGCTTATCGTAGGGCACTTCGGCATATTCCAAAGCCAGCGTTACGGCATCATCCCACGGCTGAAACCCAGGCGGGACATAGACTGCAATGCGAGGCACCTTCTCAAGCTTCACGACATCCATGTTCTTCTCTTCGGACTGAACAAGAGTATAGATCGATGCGGCGCTCGAAGCGTCTATCTTCTCGAAGCCAACGCCTCTGATCCGGCATTCAGCCGCAAGAATATCGGTATAGTTCGCCATGAAGCTCCCGCCGCGATAGTTCAAGAGCCAATCGAACTCGATGCCCTTCGCAAGCCCCCAGTACGTAATGCCGTATGCCTTCAGGTGATCGGCTTGATCGAGATCCATCGGGATAAGCAGCTTCGGCTGGGCAAACGCCGAGGACGCAAAAAAGAGGAAGAGGATATAAAGTCTTTTCATATTATATAAGCGACAATAAGTTCTACGGAAAAAATCCCTTATAGTTTTATCCCTAATAACCACTAGGCACTAGCCACTGACCCCTACCTCTTTACCGTCACCCGTTGTATCTCGCGTGAGAGAATCCCGCTTGCATCCTTAAAGACCATCTCCACAAAATACGTGCCGTTTGAGAGGGGTGTGGCGTCTATGGTGATGCTGTGTCTGCCTGCGGCGCGGAGTGTGTTGGCTGTTATGGTTTCTACGAGCTTGCCTGATATATCGATAAGGCGGATGGACATGTAGCCGCTTGTCGAAAGCTCGTAGCTCATCTCGGTGCGCGTAGCGAACGGGTTCGGGTAGTTCGCTACGAGCGTAAGCGCTTGTTTTGTCTGCTCTGTGCCTACGGAGTGCTTGACGATGATAAGTATAGTGCTATATGCCGTGTCGTTCTTTCTATTGCCGTCGAACTCCATCTTCGCGATTGCAGCGACGCGGAGGCACCCATCGGGTATATTGGCAATGTCCCAGCCGCCCGCAGTAGTAGGGAAGATAACCTCTTTCTCCTCATCTTCGACGCGAAGCGAATCCAGTATGCTATCTGCCTGGAAGACGAGCATATTATCCTCGCATCTGCGTATCTCAAGCGATACGGGGACGGGATATTTATCGTCATATCCTCCAGCCCAACGGAATAATGCAACGGGATTAAACGATGTACCTTCTTTGATATTATCGCCCTCTTTCGGATACACAACTGCAACAGCTTCCGCATCTATGACCTGACCGGTCGAGAATCGCGAGAGGACTGTATCATCCGAACGCGCGACGTCGCCCGCCATTGCGCAAATGCCATAGAGCGTATAGATGCCGTCGGCAGGCAGCGTGAAGTTCTTGAATCCTTTCGTCCGCTCTTCGCTCGAGATCCAATTTGTTTCATACGCGCTGTCGCGGTATATCACATTACCGTCCCTGTCTTTTATTATCGCAAGAAGTTTGACGGTTGATTCATCATTGACACCCGTGTTCTGGTACTTCACCGCAACAGCGATAAGCTTTCCGCCATGCGACTGATCGAGAGGGGCAGTAACAGCAACAGCAGTGATGTTATGTGACCTATATGGCGCGATGGTAAATGTATTGCGTACGGTATCGTTTGCTCTGTTGCCATCGAAAGAAAGTCTTGTGAACGCAACGGTTCGATAACATTCCGCCGGAAGTTCGGCTGTGTTGAAGACTCCGCTTGCAATAGGGAATATGACAGTGAAGAGTCCTGAATCGATGTTCAGTACAGGAATAACGGTATCTGCTTGAAAGCGCAAAAGGTTTTCAGAACATGCACGGAGTTGTACGCGAACAGGTACATTCAGAAACTCACCAGTACCCCAACTGGTGCGGAACGTCACCTTCACCCCGAATGCAACTCCACCTGTCTTTACTTCTCCGTTAAACGGATTGAGTATCTCTACTGCCTGCACATCCTGCGCGGTGCCGAGTGTTACGCTTGAGCGGATGGTATCATCGAGACGGTATTCATCATTGGTCAGTAGCACAGTACCGGAGAAAATGTAATTGCCAAAGTAATTACTTTGCGAAGGGAAGATGAACGTCTTGAAAGCAACATCCTGCGTGCCGCCTTTTGCAAGGAAGTTGATCGTCGCAGTGTCGCGGTAAAGCACAAGACCTTTCGGATTCGTCACCGAAGCAACGACCTTCACGTTCGATTCATCGTTCGCCCCGCTATTGCGGAATCGGATGGTGATGGGAATGTTCGTCGGGTTCGGTATGCTCGTCCCGTTCTTCGGCGTAACGACGGAGTCTGCTTTCATGTCATGGGGGAGTGTAGTAGCAACGACCTCGAAGAATGCGTAAGCAGTGTCGTTGGTTCTGTCGCCATCGTCGGGGAGAAATGCGATTACCGCTGCTTTGTAACATCCCAGTGCAAGTTTGCGCGTATCGAAGTTACAACTTTTCGAAGGGAATTTAAACTCTTTCGGCAGATCACCATAGTAAAGTTCAGGCATGATAGAGTCTGCCTGAAACACGAGCGAATTATCACTGCACTTCCTTATTTGAAATCTACACTTAAAATCGAAGTTGTCGCGTACCCCCAAGCACTGAAATGTGCCAGCAGGTTGGAATCCAAGCTTTTGCGAGATAATACTATCAGGGGTTGGAGTTGTAACAGCGACAGCTTTTACATCAGATTCATAACGACTGAAAGTATAGTTAATGAGGGTGTCGTCACTTCTCAGTTCATCAGTAGGTAAGAGTGCGACAACATAAAAACGGTAATCTGTAAGTTGAGTTGGTGTGAAATTTCTAAAGGTAATTTCTTTAACTTCTTCGCTTCCCCAACTACTGACGATGACAGTATCTCTGTATATTACAGTGTTGGCAACGTTTCTGATAAATGCAGTAAGCACAACATTTGAATCTGCGGATGTGCCATTGTTTTTAAAGTACGCTTTTACAGTTGTAGGGACGTTTACAGGCAGGCGCCCACCGTTCGTAGGAGAAATTATCACATCTGCCGTAATATTATGCTCCAATGCCCATGCAGAGGGGGCAGAAAGGAATGTAAGCACTATTAGTGCGAAGAGATATGCGGTGTTTTTCATATTACAATGACACAACTCGGTAACGCTCTGTGACAGGATGAGTTATAAACAACACAAGCCCTTCAAAAAAAGGGCTTGTGAAGTAAGAAAGTGTCTCTATTTTAGTTGCCGGCTGTTGCCTGAATATAGGCGACTACATCAGCGACTTGCTGATCGGTAAGCTTATCCTTCGCAAAGAATGGCATCGCACCGTAGCCGAAGCGTATTGCCGATGCAATGATCTCCGGTTCACCCGCAATATCCGCCGTGAACTTTGGTCCGATAAGTTTATCTTTAAAGCTATGGCAGTTAGCGCATGACTTTGCGAATACACCTTCTCCCGCTTTTACATCACCGGGTGTTTTCATGATCGCTTTGAGAATTGGCTTGGCAACTTTCTCATCAACAGATTCATCCTTTTTCAAAGGTGGCTTCGCTGCCCATTGGATGTTGAGATTCTTTGTCACAGCTCCGGGAGCAGATTCTAGAGACTTCAGGTATTCATTGAGCGCAGTAACTTCGTCGGCTTTAAGTCCGCTAGCTTTTGCCTGGAAGAGCGTAGCGCAGAGCGATGCGCCGTATGCGTTCTTCTCGAGGTCAGCGTCTTTGAACATCCCGTTCCATGTGGAGGTACGTTTGGTAACTCCGGCGAGGGTATGTCCTGCTCTGATACGCGAATCAGAACCTCCGGTAGAGTGGCATGTTGCACATGATGATTTTACTTTGCCAAGCGAGGTGCTCTTAAAGAGCTTTTCGCCAGCGCCGCCTGATCCTCCGGTAGGAGCGGATGTTGTAGTATCTGTCGGAGGTACAACCTCAGCAGTCGGCTCGCTGCCGAGTGCGCTATCAACTTTTGATTCGATGTTCTCGGCGGGTTTATCGGCTTCTTTCTGACTGCAGCTAATGAGGGTTTGCAGTGATAAGAATGTAAATGCACAGAGAGCGATTCGTAACGTTCTTTTCATAGATTATTTTGCGTTAGATAGAAAGTATATAGACACGGGGAAGTACAAAAATATTACAGTTCGTCAAGCGATTTTCTTGAAGGGAATCCGCCCAAGATCGGATGCCATGCAATGATAGCAGGTTCACCGAGCATATAACAGAGATATACTTCCTCTCCGCCGCGACGCAAATGCGGGAAATCGATGAGTCCTTTATTAAGGTCTTTGATCTCAATGCCGAGTTCGTTTATCTCCCTGACCTTCAGCACAAGTTCTTCCATTTCGCTCGGGAAGAACTTCTGTCCGTTCGGTCCTATGCCACCAAAATACTGATGGCGGAATACGTCATATCCTTTATTGTCGAGAATTTCTTTGAGCCGCGAAATATCTTCGAGGATGGGGATGACATCCTTGACGATCTGCTGCGCCTCTTCAAGCGAAAAATGTTTTGCGTATTGGTGCACTGGTTATCCTCTCGTGAACATCGCTTTTACAACATGTCCTGCAACACTTGGATTCTCTTTTAAGCGGCGCACAGAATATCCGTACCAATCTGCACCGAACGGAACATAAACACGCAGACGATGTCCTTCTTTAATGATGGCGCGACGCATATTCTCGCGTACACCAAGAAGCATTTGGAATTCATACTTTGTTCTATCAAGAGAGTGTTTCTTGATGATGTTCTTTGCACTTTCAACGATAACTTCGTCATGTGTCGCTATACCGACGTATGCTCCGCGTGAGAAAAGCAGGTCGAGGCACTTCGCAAAGTTATAGCGTATCTCGTCGCGTCCTTTGAATGCGATCTCTTCGGCTTCAATGTAGATGCCTTTGCAGAGTCGAACGTTTGTGAAGCCACCATCAGTAAGCTGTTTAATATCGTTCTCTGTTCTGCGAAGATATGCTTGTATTACGACTCCTACATTTGAATATTCTTTGCGGAGTTTATCATAAAGATCTATTGTAAGAGTTGTGTAGTGAGAGTCTTCCATATCAAAGCGCACAAAGATATTGCCGTGTGTCCTCGCTGTATCGAGTATCTTCCTGACGTTCTCTTCGCAGTGAGCATTATCCAAGCCAAGTCCGAGCGATGTTAGCTTTATCGAAAGGTTACTGTCAATCTTTTCGCGCTCAATTGTCTCGAGCACTTCACATGAGTAGCGTGTATTCTCATCTGCTTCACCGATATTCTTGATGTATTCACCGAGTACATCCACCGTTGCCATTGCACCTTCGCCGTTAAGAGAGCGAACACATCGAACAGCATCGGGGAGTGCATCGCCTGCGATGTACCGTGCGCTTACCTTGCGGACAATACCTTTTGGAACAATTGGTAAAACCCAAGCAATGAGCTTATTGAAAAGGTCCATCAATCTCTGATTATATAGATAATTGGTTTTTGATTATCAGATAGCATAAGTGCCGATTCACCCAGCGGCATTGGCATACCCGCCGCAAACCCGGAACGCACTCCTTCGATAGCAACTTCTCTATCGGTTTTTCCGTCTTCAGCAAAGAGCACATAGAACAATCCATTCGAGGGCGTCTCGGCAGTCGTCGGAAAACTAAGAGTGAAGTATATATTTGCACTTGAGATACTGATTGGTGCGACAAGCGGCTCCGAGAATCTGCGCTGCCAACGCTTTTCGAGCTTTGCAATATCAAATGCGTCAATGCCTGATGCAAGTTCTTCCGAACGTTCGCGGAAGCCGGATGAAACGATAAGCTCCCTGTTTGATGCGATGTTCATCGGGATATATGGTATTTCATGCTTAGCTACTTGTTTCGGCTTGCCTTCTGTAATGCCTTCATAAAGAGCTACATAAGTTCTGCGTACAGAGCTTTGCGGATTCAAGTCACCAAAGTATCCGAATGCTACACGTTTGCTCTCATCACCAACGAGTGTCAAGTTCGAACTAATACGCATGTTCGGAAATCCTGTACGTGAGATAACTTTCCCATCTTCACTTATACATATAATACTATCAGCCCCGTCGCTTGAATTTGTCGTCAGTGCAAAATAGATAAGCTTTGCATTCTTATCGTATGCAAGTGAGCGAGGAGAAAGAGCATAAGATAAAATATTTGACGATTTACCATCAGCAGTTGAAATACGAACAAGGGAAGAATCAGTCGCAATCAAAATGTTTGCGTCGCTAAGAAGAGAGTTGCACCGTGGAGAAGTAGTCAGTGGGTTTGTCCATCGCTCTTTCCCATCTTTTGCGAGTAACGTTACTAAGCCGTCGGGTTGTAAAACAATAATAGAATTGCTGTCAACAAGTATTTCAAGAACTGGCGACTTACTTTGAAGTGAGATTAATGCAGTGAGCGAATCGGCAGCAGAAAAGATCGCCACCATACCAGCGCGTGTTCCGACAACATATCCGCTTGCATCCGGGAAAGCGATGGGTGACGAAGTAAACTCCGCTCTCTCGAAGGTAAGTTTCTCATTAAGTATATTAGTGATCGTGGCCGGCGAGCCGATCTTCGGAATCTGCCTCGAACCTGCAGCATCAAAGCCAACCGACGATAGTGTTGGTGGTGCGTCAATACTCTTGCCGCAGCCGACGGTAAGAAATGCGAGAAATACTAATAAGAAACGGTTCGTATTCATTGCGGGTGTTTTAAGTGATTTTTTGGATGAGTTGTTCCGCAATTTCAAACTTCTTTACGTCGCCGTTCGCACCTATTCTTGCAGCTTCAGTTATCTCCCGACTTGTAGCTCCGACGTTTCGTGAGCCGAGTATATGCGAGAAAAGCTGTCTATCCCATTCAAGCTGCGTAAGAATAGCAACAATAGCAAGCTCTCGGGTTTTGGTATCCAGATTCGGGCGTGATAATGTCTTCCCATATCCTTCAACAAGTGCCCATGCGGCAAGCTCGGGCGAAATATCGATAAGCCCTTGCTTGACGACATTATGATTTGCAGCATACACTTTTTTATAGAGTTCTTCGCCTTGACGAGCAAATGATTCGACAGTGTAGTACGAAGTAATATCTCTACTTACATCATTCTTATCGACTGGGAATAGTCTCAAAAGTGCGCGGCTTGCCTCAAGTGCAGACGGAAAACCTGCAAAGAGATAAAGTTGTAAGAATGCTTCATAAAGTTCTTCACGTGTTGCAAGTGCATCAGCTTTTACTTTCGCAAGATGCAGACGCAATCCATCACGGTATGATGGACGCGATGCAAGCACCGATGCTTTTACGATGGCTTCTGTACGTATGTCAAGCATAGTTTAGAGAGTTATAAGCTCGCTCGTATTTGCACCTGAAATAATACCAAGAACAATGTGTGCGACTTCTTCGGGTTCGATGATTTTGCCCGAAGCATTCATCTTGCCAAGCTCTGCTTCGGCATCCGAGCTTGATTTGCCTGTGCGTTTAGTGATATTCTCGACGCTCTTTGCGAGTATATCAGTCCGGACAAATCCAGGACAGATAGTATGGACAGAGATGTTGCTTTTGCGAAGTTCTACCGCGAGAGCACGAGATAAGCCAAGGAGTGCATGCTTGGAAGCGGTGTATGCAGACGTATAATTAAAGCCCTCAAGTGCGGCGGTCGAAGCAATATTGATTATTACACCTTTCCCATTCTTTTTCATGTCAGGTACAACTGCGCGAGCAAGGAAGAACGGTGCGTCAACATTGACGGCGAACGTTTTTTGCCAGAATTCATCTGACGTATCTTCAAGTTTCGCCGATTCGGCAATCCCTGCATTATTAATAAGTATATCAACATTGCCGACATCATTCTTTACTGAAGCAAGCAGGGAAGTCAGAGATTCTTTCGAAGTGATGTCACATAGGTAGATAAATGCTTTTCCGTTCTTCGACTCTATCTCTTGTTTAACGCCTTCAAGTTCAGTCGTTGTGCGAGCGGTAAGTATCGCAGTATGACCTGCGGCAGTAAGTGCTAATGCTATTGCTCTACCAATGCCACGTCCCGCGCCTGTGATAAGTACCGTCATACCTGTGAGAATGATGTGTTGTTACAATTATAGAGTGTGTTTTCCTTGCCGTCACTCGCAACAGCAAGCTGAAATCCTTCGCGTAAACTTCGTGCAGACCATACACCATCAGATCGAAGCAGCATTACGCCGACTTGCATGTCGTCAGTCAAATGTTTGTCTTTGTGCATTCTTGCGATAGCGTTATCAAGTGCTACATTCGGCTCAACTCCTTGACGAAGCTGCTCAACGATATGAAATGCGGAGCAAGCTCGCATCACGAGTTCGCCGTTACCTGTTGCTACCGCCGCACCTACTTCACCATCAACGTAGAGACCCGCACCAATGATAGGTGAATCGCCGACTCTGCCGTGCATCTTGAATGCAAGTCCCGAGGTGGTGCACGCCCCGGCAAGCTTGCCGTTCTTATCTCGCGCAATGATGCCTATCGTGTCATGAGACTCGTTGAGTATCTCTCGTGAAAGCTCATGCTTTATGCCTCCCTCGGTGTATTCAAAAACATATTCATGCTCACCTTCGGTCGAGCGGCGCAGACGAACATTCAATCCGCCTTTGGGGAGCGACTTCCACTTATCGTAAAGTTTTTTTGCGGCATCGGTCAGGAGTTCGTCTCTCGTGAATCCTTCGCGCTCGGCAAATAGCTCTGCACCTTTGCCTGATAACATAATGTGCGGAGTCTTCTCCATGACGCGGCGCGCAATGGAAATGGGATGTAAGTAATGTTCGACGAATGTAACAGCTCCGCAGTTTCCTCCATGATCCATAATGGATGCATCGAGTGAGACGATACCCATATCATCGGGTATCCCGCCTCTGCCGACTGACATGCACGTTTCATCTGCTTCGCAATTGCGCGCTCCTGATTCGACAGCGTCAAGCGATGAATTGCCTAATCGTAATGATTCAAATGTAACTCGGTTCGGCGTAAAGCCGTGTTTCCAGGTTGCTAATGTTTCCATCAAACTTATTTTATAATTACCACGGGCTTGGTCTCGCGCCATCCCCATGAATCTATCGCAACAGAATATCTGCCCGATGGCAACGATGAGAGATCAAGATGATATTCATTCAAACCTTTTTTTGCCGCAACACTCTTCTCCAAAACAACACTTCCTGATGAATTTGAAACAGAGATATTCGCTATCCCTTCAGCTCCTGTTTCAAACGAGAGTAGTATGTTCGCGTTTGTTGGATTAGGAGTAGGTAGCTCAAAAGAAAAATCTCCGGGTATGACGATATTCTGTGGCGGATCTTCACATCGCTCAACATCGATACGTCCTTCATTTATTGTAAGAGCAGCATTCGGATATGGTAGCGAAGCTGTAGCAATTACAGGTGTTGATGTATGCTTCGAGAGAAGTGGCATCATTGTAATAGATGCGATTGACCTCGCAGGTTCTATCTGAATGTTCTCAACTGCAAAAGTATAAACACCGGGCGTAGTCTCGCTGCCACGTTTGATACTTCCTATTTGTCCTGATGCAATACTCATCGGCTGAACAACGATTGGGTCATACGTTAGCGTAACGACAAACGAATCAAGACGGACAATATCTCTCGCACTATCAATTGATACGATATAGTCGAACGCTGTTCCGGAAACAGCTTTGCTAATTGGCAAATGGATATATACGTGTGGTTGTGATGTCTTTACTAGTCCTTTTCCTCTGAAAGTCACGGGATAGTTTGTGCCTAAACCATCGGTGAAGTTTACAGATAATGAATCACCAGTATCTGTGTTTGGGCAGTATTGATAGATAAGAGTATCGCTTTCGCCTCCGCTTATCTGGAGAGGGGACGATTGAGATGAGATTAAACTAAATCTTCCCGATAGTGTAGGAACATTAACTGTTATCGGCGAGAGACATACATTGCTGATGATAAGTAGGTTAGTTGTGCAGTCTCCTGTATCGACTGTTCCAAAATCTATTTCCTTGCGCGAGAATAACGGCTCACCATTTGATGCAAAACCCGTAATGATATACGATAGAACAGTATCGCAGCCGTTTGATGAGACGGCAAACTCAAGAGTGTCGCTATATGCTTCCGGTGTAGCAGGATCAAAGTAAAACTCAATCCGCACAGAATCATCACTCGGTAATGATGTCGGTGTAGAAATCGCAGAGGATGTTATCCCTGAACTTCCGTGAAGCGACGCGGAATTTACAGCTAAATTAGTACCTGTTCGGTTAACAAAGCTTCGGACTATCGTATCCTTACCACCGATACAGATTCCCTTGAATTCAAGTGGTTGGGTAAGTGTAAGATTTGGCGATGAAAGTAAAAATACAGATAGAGTAGATTGCGAAAAATCTGCATCACCGATAAAGCTAATCCTCTTTTGTGTTTGCGTGATCGAATCGGGACAGATACGTATGCGAATATCTGTCTGCTGCTCAGGTTGAAGAGTTATGGGGAGTTGAGATAATAGTATCGTTGCCCCATTGATAGAATCCACACGGACCGGCTCATTTCCGCTTGATGTAATTGTAATTGTGGTATCAAAGCATTTGCCATTACATAGCACTCCCAGATTCAGTGTATCGACCGCTGATATTTTCTTCAGTATTCCGGTGCCTGTGACGACGATAGAATCCCGTTGCTCCGTTATAATTACAGAGGAGCGAACGAAGCCGGTGTCAGTTGGACAATACTGAATAACTATTGTATCACTTTGCCCTTTTCCAAGTTTGATTGGTGATGTTGGCGATAGAACTGTAAACTGGCCGTTCGTAAATTCTTTTGGGTCAATGGTGACAGTATCTTGACCATCAGACTTAATAGTGATCTTTACAGTATAACAAGAATCAACTTTCCGTCTGCCAAAATGATGGATTGATGTAATAATCGTGATACGCAAATCTTTGTTTGTGCCGCAGCCGATAACGACAATCTGCCTTGACGAATCATTTGTAAAAAGCGAGAGTATTGCCGTATCTTGCCCTGCTTTTTTTGGGCAGTAATTTATGGTAATGCTATCGCGTGAAAATTGGCGAATCGAAGTAGGATTAGAGATAATCGTAAAATCAGGATTGGATATACTAAGAGAGTCTATCGTGACTGGAAGAGAACCTACATTGTTTAAATAGACTGTGCTCGAACCGCATGAGTCAAGTTTTATGCATCCCGTGCGAACGGTATCAGGAGAATAAACGAGACGTGGACGTGGAATAACCTTGATGATACCACTTGATAAATGCGATAGCAGCCACTCCGGTTCGTAGTTTGCAAATCTTCGTTGCGGGTCTTCAGTCCTTTGTAGGACTGTCACATAGAGTACCGAATCAAAATCAGACTGAATATATTTTTGCCAGCGGGTATCGGTGATGCGAACCGTATCAACGAATTTCCATGATGAACGGGAGGAGCGGTAGTAGATACGGATAGAATCTTTCAGTCCCATCATGTTTCCCGCAGTACCGATAATTTGTAAACCGACCGCAGATACCGGACTCGTTGGGATGTGTACGGTAGGACCTGAAGCAATGATACCGGCATCAAATGAGCTTGCGACAAAAGATGTATCGCCGTCGACACGAATCAAGCCATCTCCGCCATTCCCTCCGCGTGATGCTTCTTCTATATCAATTCCTCCGAGTCCGCCATTGCCGCCTTGACTCTGAAGCATTGCTGACAAAAAGATTACTTTTGCTCGTGCTGTAAGATATAGAGCACCCCCGGAGCCACCTCCACCACCGGCTTGTAGTCGTTCTGGTGCGTTTGTACCCATATTCCCATTCGATAGTATCTTCGAAGCGTTTACATTAATACTTGCGAAGCTGATGATTGTTAATCCCCCGCCGCCCCCGCCGCCTGAACCTGTAAGTGAATCAATACATTCGTAACAATTGCCTGCGCCGCCTCCGGAACCACCTTGCAGCGGAACAAGAAATCTGCCGCCATTGATGTTCCCACCATTGTCTCCTCCCCCTTTGCCACTCTCACCTTTTGTTGCGTAGCCGCCGCCGCCGCCGCCGTATGGTAGATTCAATTCTTCTCCGCCAGCTGAGCCACCACCATACCCACCTTTAGGAGATAAACTATTTTCCCTTCCGCTTTTTCCGCTTGATCCAAATGGTGATCCTGTTCCACCACCACCACCTTGATCTGAAAAGTCACTAACTCCACCCAAAGCACCCGTTAGTGATGCTCCGCCGGTGTAAGAACCATCGATTTGAAAACTTGGTCCGTCACCCGATCCTACGTTCATAATAGTTATTCCGCTGTCGCTTCCTCCTCCGGTAAACCCTGCACCGCCTGTCCGTGCAAATCCACCCCCACCCCCACCCCCTCCGGGTCCACCATTGAGTGAATCGGCACTGAGAGAAAGTCTTGAGTTGGAGATCGTGATCGGTCCCTTCGAGAGAATGATAACAGGATGAAAACGTGGGTTTCCGTTGCTGTCTATGTGATACGTAGAAAAAGTAACATTATCAGTTAGCGAGGTTGATGTTATCTCCAAACCTTCGACGACCATCGTATTCCCGGGAGTAAATTTGCCGATTCCTGTGAATGGGTCACCTATGACCGCGCTGCCTGATACTGTCACTTTCGGATCGAGTCCAACGATCCGAAAAAATGTAATGAACGGACTTACCGACGCACCATTTTTAATACGAAACTGAATTTGCCCTTGCGGAGTGGTTTCGCTAATTGTCACAGGCATCTGTATTAGACGACCTTTCCAACTAACGACGACGGGTCCGAAAATTGCTCTTGTGGTATCGGAAGGGTTTACAAGTTGTATCTTTTGATCGGGGAGATAGATACCATCAGCACCAAATGTGCCTGAATCTTTTTCCAGAGCGAATAACTCAAATGCAACGGTCATTCCCGCAGCTATCGCGTCGGGCTGAATGCGAACGACTCTCCCTTGTCCGTAGATAAAGGTAACCCCAGCAAACATGGTAGTTATCTGCAGAAGTAGAAGGAGTAACGGGCGATATATGACCTTAATCGTCACAGTAAATTGCTCGTATAGAAAACCCGATATACGCAGGAAGTATTTCCTTTTATCGCGAATCGGCAGGTGTGAGCGAACCACCGGCAAAGAGCTTCCTGAGCTCTTGACCAATACCAACGAACGATCGGTGATTGAGAGGGTACTCAAGTATCACATGGAAGATACCCAGTACGTAGATGATATTCAAACTCAACGATAGATCGATCCAATATAATATGAGCACACCAATCCAAACACTAAACACTCCTACAAGGACGAACCGACTATTTTCATGCCACTTGATAATAGATGTTTTTGAGAACCAGTTGAGGAAGTGATACATGTAGGTAAAGGCAATAAATCTCATTACTGTTATTCCCGCAGGCGAATAGAAAATGAGATTATCCAAATCATAATTATCCGGACCGATAGTAGGGAAGTTAAGTATCGAGACCAAGCTCATGTGTATATCCGCTTGATAGTAATATAGATTAATGACAGTCGGATTAAGGGTTGCATCTGAAGCACTTGGAGTAAAAAGGAATATCAACGCCGTGCATACTGTGTAAACAAGAAGTGAAGCGATTCCGGTTTTACTTTTATGTTTGAGCGCGCCGAAAAGGATAAATGCACTCGTAAAAATGAAGACATGGATAAGTGTAGGGAATAGATTTAGAAAAAGCTGTGTATATTGTGGTGATTCGGAAAGAAACCATGAAGCAATAAGAATGACAACAAGAGCGACTAGTATTAAAGATAACTTCTTGAACATTGTAAGCGAAAACGCTACGAGGAAACATGCTCCAGCTAACATGCCCATTGTTCGGAATGTCCACTTACCGCTTCCTTCAGGGAGTAGATCTTTCCCAAATTGCAGAAAAATAATGAGTACTCCCATTCCTACAAGCAGCCATACCATCTTTTTTGAAGGAATGAAGAACCCCTTCTTCTCAAGCCATGGCATTTCAGTAAGATAATGCAACGGTCCAAGAATCATAATAGCAACAAGAAATGTTTCGGCAGGGAACAGCAACGCCGAGCCGAACGAGAGCAGCATCAGACCAATGTTTATGATGTCAAGCCGTTGTGTGTTCATCGCTGCTACTCTCAAACCAAGAGGTCAGCCGAAGCTGACCTCTTTACTAATTATTGTTTTAGAACAACCATCTTATTCCAAAGCTTTGTCCCGCTATCGAGTTCAAGGGTGTATTGATAGACACCATCTGCTACCATACCACCACTTTCATCTTTTCCATCCCAGTTAACTATCTGTTCTCCGGCAGGTAGCTCTTCAGCTCGCATGAGTGTGCGGATATGATCTCCGGTGACTGAATAGATAGAAAGCGTTGCTTTGTCATTTGTCGAAAGTGCAAAACGTATCTTCGTAGTTGAAGAACCGCTTACGCTCATAACAAATGGATTCGGGAAATTTTGGTCAAGTCGAGAAGTCCCGTCAGTGCCATAGCGAACTTCTACGATATTCGATAAGTGTTCCGAGCCGTCAAGATCAATTTGTTTTAAGCGATAGATATAATACCCGGCATCCATTTTGGTGTCAAGATAACTATAATCGCGATGAATGTTGGAGTTGCCTGCCCCCGGGATGAAGGCAATATCTTCGAACTCATCGTAGTTAAAGCTGCGCTGCACCTTGAAGCCGCTATTGGTTGTCTCGCTTTCAGTAGCCCATGCAAGTGCGGTGCCGCTGAGCGTACGGCGGGCGGTCAAACTCGTAAGTTCTACCGGAAGGATATTTGCATTTGCTTCCCAAATACTTCTGCCATGTGTACCGACACGTATCGTGATCTTATTCGGATGAACTTGCACATCCCAACAAGGCGAAAGTCCTATACCTGAACCGGCAATTGACCATGTCGCACCGGCGTCGCGTGTGTAATACATCCCGTTGTCTGTTGCTGCATACCAGATATTTGCGGGATCTGTTGAGTCAAGTGCAACTTGATTGACAGGTACACCCGGCAAACGTGTTGTAGTTGTTGTACCGGATTTGCTTGTCCAATCAGTACCGCCATTGGTAGTGAGCATGACACGTGGAGTTGCTGTTGAGGTTGCACTGAGCGAAACCAGTGCCCAGTCCTTGTCGCGAGGATGGCATACGATCGATTCGACCGTTGCAGATGTACCCGTATTTTCATCTGTCCAATCGGTACCGCCATTCGTAGTTTTTTTGATGCGCCCTGTTGTTAATCCGGCAAATATCACATTACTATTTGATGGAGAAACAGCAAGTGCTTGGATATGAGAGGCATTTAAGACAGGAGATATCGCTGTCCAGGTAGTGCCTTGGTCTGTTGTTTTCCATACCTTTGTACGTCCGGTATATAGAGTGGTACTGCTCTTAGGAGCCATGATAAATGGTGTATCCCATGCCGATTCAGATTCAAACGAGGAACCACTGATCGGTGTTGTCAATAATCCATTGCCTGTGATTCTGAAAAGCTCTCCATAAGGGCCCTCACAATAATACGTACTCGGTATAGTTGGATCAATGATAACGTTGAATCCGTCACCACCAAATCGGAATGAAGGACTTCCACCGCTATACGTGCGCCATGTACCCTGATCTTGACTGCCGCCCATTGTCGCTTTGTAATCAGTCTTATCAAGACCGATGTGGTAAAAGCGCATAGTGTTGTAATTATTGCTTGTGTAATTCCACGAGCTGCCGGTATTTGTTGATTTATAGATACCGCCATCATTGCCAATAAATATCTGCTTTGAACTAACCGGATTGAATGCGATCGCATGATGATCAACGTGGACAGCAGAGTTATTGTCGTAGTCGCTATAAGCGATCCAAGTTGAACCGCCGTTATATGTACGATATGCTTCTACGCCTCCGATGAGAACGGTATCATTTCCGCCTGTACCTCCTGAGTTTGGAGAAACTCCGATACAGAGATCGTACCATCCTTGACCGGTCCCACCGCTTGGAGAAAAGATGGTGCTGGGTACGGTGATGGTACTAAATGATGAGCCACCGTCGGTCGAGCGGTAAAGTCCGCGTAAGTTACCAGCCGGTGTAGCCATGAAGCAATAGAGTTTTGATAGGTTTGCCTTAGGGCAAGCAAGCGCAGCTTTACCGATGAGCGAGCCATCGGGAAGGGTAGTCGTTAAAAGCTTACCCCACGTGACTCCGTCATCAATTGATTTATAGATACCGCACTCTGTTGAAGTGCCATTGCCAAGATTTCCTTCGACAAGATAGAAAATAGTTTTGCCGCTGATCGTTGCTCCTTGAACAATATCCCAAATCACACCATCAGCATTTTTAGTAGTCGGGTGGACTCTGGTAAAACTTGTCCCACCGTTTGTTGAACGGTAAAGTCCTTTCCCGTTCGTACCGGAACCATCAAAGTTGCAAGCAAAGACAACATTAGAGTTCGTCGGGTGGACAAGTACTTTGTTCACTGTTCGTGAAAGCTGTGTTGAGCCAACCTTTGTCCATGAGCCGCCTGCATTGGTTGACTTATAAAGCCCTGTACCTGCAAGCCCGTCAGTGGCGAGAGAACCATCACCAGAGCCGGCATAGATCGTATTTGTATTGCTTGGGTCAATGGCAATGGATACTGTTGCAAGGTCAGGGATGACAAGATCAGTAAGCGCTGTCCACGAAGAACCGCCATTGGTTGTTTTCCAGACACCGCCTCCGGCTGCCCCGGCATAGACTATATTACCATTAGTGGGGTCGATAGCAAGTGCTTTTGTGCAGCCGCCACGGTTCGAGGGTCCAATATTTACCCACGCATCTGCAAAGATCGAATTTTCTCCCTTGCTTTGCTTATAGGATGCCTGGAGCAAATGTCCTTGTGATTCGGTAAATGATTCGTATCTGGAAACTGCATCGTACGTACCATTAACTTCGGCGACACGTTGGAATCGGTGCATATACCGTGCGAATGGCTTCGAGCGGCGTATACTTTCAGGGTAAAGATTTAACTCTTTGAAAGCACCAATTTCACTCGTCGATTTGAAAGGTGATTTCAGGACTTCAGCTTCCTTTACTTCTTGCGCTGTTACTGGGAGGTCGAACGCAGAAAGGAGGGCACAACTCAAAATAAAACCATATTTTTTTAACATAATCTAACTACTTTTACATGAATGACCGTAACTAGCGGCAATCATATAAAAGGATTATTTAGGCTATTGAGTTTCAGTTGTAGATTATTTCCATTTGCCCTCTTTTTCGTCGAAGTTCTTAAACATCATTGATTCGACTGGACGGGTAGTGCGGGCGTTATATTTCGCATTTCCTTTGGTATTATAGGGTACAAGGCATTCACCTTGTACAACAAAGTAAATAAGCTGTCCAATAGGCATTCCGGCATAGATACGGACTGGCTGCTTCACTGATATTTCAAGCGTCCAATAATTACAGAAGCCAACATCACCTTTGCCTGCGGTTGCATGAATATCAATCCCGAGTCTGCCGACAGATGATTTGCCCTCAAGGAAAGGGACGTGCTTATGTGTCTCGGTATATTCTTCGGTCACGCCAAGATAGAGCGTATCCGGGTGAAGTACGTACCCTTCAGGGGGTATCATAAAATGCTCGATCTCGTTATGGGCTCTTGCATCGAGAGTTGCAGAGCGATAGGTTGCAAGCGGTGCACCCAGGTGAACATCATAACTATTAGAGCCGAGGTCTTCGCGGCGATATGGCTCGATGAGTATCGTCCCTGCCTCGATTTCGTTTAAGATTTCTTTATCGGTTAGTATCATATTGTGCAAAAATACGGCAAACTACGAGAGGTTTTACAACATCTTATTTTGAGATAATAAAGCTCTTTGCTTCGCGGTATTCCAAACTTTGTAGGATATAGGTGAACATACCACTGGGCAGGTCGGCGACATTTACAACAACGTTGTGCTTTCCTCTTTTTTGTGAGTCGGAAAGAATTCGTTTTACGACCACTCCGAGTTCATCGATAATATCCATTGAGACAAATCCGTCAAGACCGAGTTCATACGAGAGCGACAGCGTCGAAGTCACCGGATTCGGCTTCGGAGCAGAAAGCGAGTAAGGTCCCTTGTAGTGAATATTTGTTCGGTATTTTCCGCAATCAGCAACGGTAAATAGCCCTTGCGCTGCCTGCGGTGATTGATGTTTCGGTGATGATGAGGCAAGCATGACACTTGTGGTATCGATAGGTCCGAGTAATGCTTCTACCTTCAAGTTAAAGAGGACACCGGGTGTACTTGGTAATCGTTTTGCAAATCCGTGAATACGGATAATGCTGTCTTTGGGCAGACGATCAACGATCATCATCATCCCACTTGAAAGTGTATTCTCTGTTATGACATCATGGACGAACATGACGGTCGGATCATAATGAACTACACACGTGAAGCTATCAATAGCAACAGAAGCAAAGTCAGTACCACCAATTGAAACAGGCAGTTCAACTATATCACCTACGTTAAGAGTAACATTTCCAACCGAATAGATAATATCTCCGAATGTGCCTTCACCGCGAATGATAATAGTACGTTCTTTTTCTGGAGCGTCTGCAGTGATGGTTACGGCATCAAAATACTCAATGTCAGTTACCGGCTTGAATACATACTCAAAGTATTCGCTTGAACGTGCAGGGATGTCACCTGGTAATTTTATCAAGTCAAAAACAGAACGAATATCGGGTCTTGCTTCTGATATAGAAAGTGGGTAGTCACCGGTATTCAGTACTGGTATCAATGCTGTTTTTTCAGTACCAATTTTTACTACACCGAAATCAACGAACTGTGTATCAATTCGCAGATGTGCCTCAACGCCTCGTCCTTTGAGATTTACAGACTTTTTGTTGCCTGCATTGTCGTCGAAGGTGAGCTGGACCAATTCACTCACTTCAAGAGTAGGACTATATGTGATAATTACAAATGCAGTATCAAGTGATGAGGATAGCGTATTAGTACTTGGGGGGCTGAAACCGAACGAACTACCCGTAATAGCAACGTTCGAGAGGATTACGGGGAATCCATCTCCGGCTGTAATAGCGATCTTTGCGTCTTGAGATGTATTGACACGCACATCACCAAAATCAACTTGTGTAGTATTCACGAGTGCGCCGTGCCCTGTACCTCTTCCGCGAAGGATGATCGTATCAACGGTTTGCTCCCATTGCATGAAGATTGTGTCCTCATAGAGCATTGCTGCTCTTGGGGTGAAGGATACACGTAAGAGAGAGTCATCTCCTGAAGCTAATCCTACAGGAGAAGTGAGAACAGTAAATACAGAACTGATTGGTTGAGTAGTGACAAAGACTACAGGAAGTTTACCAGTATTTGCTACTGTATCAGAGAGTGTCCTTGTACTATCGAGAAGGACATCACCAAAATCAAGAACTCGATGAGTATGAGTAATATGTGGGGTGATGCCCGTTCCCTTTAGAATCGTTGTTACGCTGTCCCCGGCAAAACGTATTCTAAAAATTCTTGAGTCCTCTCGTTCGATCGTTGGTGTATATCGGAAACAAAATGTTATCGGGTTATCTTTTGTCACACTGTATGGGAAGTGTTCCAATGTACTGTCGGTAAAATCTAACTCGAACGAACCATCAAGTAAGATGCTCGACTTCTCTATAATGATCGGCAAACAGCTTGGGTTTGTGAACTCTACACAAAGTGTTCTTGTGTTACCGATCTTTACCTCACCGAAATCAAAAAGTGTGTCTTCTTGAATGAGGCGTGCGATAGGTCCGCCGATCCCCCTCAAGTGCAAGACAAGAGTATCATCACATGGACCAAAAACGATGGTGAGCATATCTTCATGCAAGCCCAACGTTTTCGGATTAAATGAAATAGGAAGGGTAGTAACTCGTTTTGCACCTAATTTCACATTCCCAAGATTGCCTATCCCGAACGTTGTACCGCCGAATGTTACACTCGTGATCGATACCGTTCCGAGACCGAGATTCTCAATACCAAAACTCTTTAGAGAACGCTTCGTTGGGCATGTCATATCAAAGACAATAGTATCGCTCACAAGTTTAAGCGATGTTATCTCTCGGATTCCGCCTATAGGGATAGAGGTAACAAAGCAGCCATTATCGTTCATCACAAGGTTCGCCGAATCAAGCCCGAGAGAAGCCGGATGATATTCTACTATGATATTTTTTGTCTCACCATCACTCAAAGTGAACGGTGGCAATGGGGAAAGAAGCGTATAATCGAGTGAGCCAATAATGTCGGCAGTCGTTACAGTTACGTTTTTTCCGGCATTGTTCGTGATGTTGATGCTTTCTTGTTGTGGTATAAGGTCACAGGCGAGACCGAAATCAATGAGAGAATCACTCACTGCAATTAACCCAACTCCTAAAAGTCCCTTTAGTGTAATACTAACCTCCCCGCACGGAGTAAGCGGAAGCGTTGCCTGCACTGTATGTACTCCCGGGATAAGAGGATTAAAGCGTAGAGCTATTGTTACCGAATCACCGGGTGCAAGTTGTTTCGGGAGGAGCCCTTGATCGAAGTATGTGAATACATTTGTTTTATCAAAGCTCGGTTTGCCAAGAATGGTCGTGATATCCGAACGGTTAACGAATGTTATTGTCGTATCATGTGCGAAGCATGATGAGCCAAGGTCATACTCATCATTGAGTTCGATGAGCGGACCATCAACAACAGCATTCAACCGAATGGAGGTATCTATGCCACAGGGCACTCCTTTTAGTGCGAGCTTTGCGGAAAACTCCCCGCACGTCCGTGCATCAAGGCGTATCGTTACTTCAGCGGTATCACCGGGGACAAGATAAATTTTCCCGGAAATTGGTTTTACGATTCGGAACATAGGATCTCCGATGATCCTCATATCATTAATAAATATCTCCGAGGTGCCTGTATTGTAGATAAAGAATGTGCTGTCGTACATTACTCCGCTGGAAGTCATGTTCGCCGCAGGATAGACCATCTCCTCCGGCAAGATAAAACCAACATCTGTCCGTTCACCTGCAAAAGAAACTTCCGCTATCCTTGAACATTCTTTTGTATGGATACGTAGGCGTGTGATAAATTTTGAAGGTGGAAGGTCACGGATGGTAAAGAGAACTTCTTGTGTCGCTCCGCTATCGATAGTAAAAGGTAGTGCAGGACTGATGATCTCTATTGCTTGATCATCCAGAATTTGATATGAATCAATAGTTACTTTCGAGCCGCCGGTATTCTTGAGCTGTACCGATGATTTTCTGGGTAGATCACATATTGGGATCTTACTTAAGAGCACTTCTGGATTGAGAAATTCCACTCCGGCTGAGTCAACTCGGATCTTAAAAATTATCTTTACGATGCCTCCGCATTCAGTCGAGCTTGCAATGATAAGCGTGTCAAAGAACGTACCGATACTTTTTGCGTCTGCTTGGACTGATATTATTTCCGTTCGGCCCGGATAGATAGGGAACGGCGGTGTCCGCGTAATACTGAAGATATTTCCGCTCGAATACCCGATCGATTTTATTCCAAGTGTATCAATATCAGTGTTGGTGATATGAACCGTTGCAGCTTTTGAGCCGCCGCACGAAATGGTCCCCATATCAACGATCTTTTCCCGTGCCTTGAGCATGTACCCCTTATGGTCGGGTGCTCCGATAGGTGAAGTGGACGCGGTAGTAGAAGCATTGCCTACGAGTATCCCATTATTTCCATTCCATGAAAAATCGCAAAGTCTTCCAAGCCCTGATCTATCATCCATACGGTAGTATGCAGCCAGACCTGATGCGGTATCCGAAACCGGTGAGGTGTTGTGAATTTGTATCTCCGCGAGGGTACGTTCTTTGTTCCAAATACGAAGCTCATCAATATTACCATAAAGTGTTGTCTGCAATAAACTGCTTGTACCAATAAAAAGCGTATCCCCGAGTGTTCGTAATGTGCGTGTCGATACTCTTTGGCTTGCTACAAGAGTACCATTAAGATATAATTTAAGTGTATCTTTTGTTGAGAGCGAGAGCACAACGTGATTCCACTGTGATTGAGTAAATGACGGTGTGGTCAGCGATACAGTAGCATTTGTAAAAGATGTTGTTGCTTTGACTAAGAATGAACTATCGATCTCAAATCGTATTGTTCCGCTATCACCGGTTCTCCCTATCTCAAGAATTCCTTTACCACTTTGGCTCCGAAGTGACTGTACCCAAAACTCTATCGTAAATGACGTGCCAAGTTTTGTTGCAGAGAACTTCGGGACGTAAGCATATCCACCAGAGTCTTGTATGAAGAGCATGTTCGATTCGCAATTCTGGCTTCGCAGGGTTGCTGCAAACAACAGTGCGAAGAGCGCAACAAGGGTGAGACGATATGTTCTTATCGTACTCACTTAATATCCTTCTCAATCGAGATGCGCACAGTACGAGAAAGGAATCTGCCTTCGGCATTTGTATTATCATAGAGAAGTTCGCGTGAGCCGCGTCCTTCAAGCGTGAACTGCGGCGAACGTATGCCAAGTGTTTTCAGCTTTGATGATAGTAAGAGCGACGCTTTGCTTGCTCTATCAAGGGAGAGTCGGTCGTTATATGACTGGTCGCCTGTAATGTCAGTATAGCCGACAAGATATATTTTGGCATCGGGTGATACCGATGACGATACTCTATCAAGCAGGGCACTGACATTGTTATCAAGTGACGATGATGCACGGCTGTAATCAAAGAGGATGAGTTGGAAGCGTTCTAAACTTTTATCAACGATGGTGTCGCGTTTATTAACATCAAGAGTAGATTCCGCGAGCTTTACATTGATAGCACCTGTTACCTGCGCTGTATTTCCGGCAAAATCTACAATATCCATAGTCCAGAGAACAGAATCACTTGAACCAGCAGTAATGCTTTCAGATGGTATATTCCAAAGTTGTTCTTTAATTCGCTCGTCGGTGAGTCCGTCAATGCGCTCGATTATCTTGTCGCCTTGTTTGATAGTTATCTGAAGCGACTTAATACCAGTATCTGATACAATATCCTGATAGAATGCAATGCGCGGCGGTGTTGCAGTGCGTTCTATACGTTTTGTCTCAAGCGGGTCAAGTATCTTTGGGAATGAAGTGCTAATTTCAACTCGTCTATTTTCTGCTTGACCAGTCAATGTATTATCATCCGATGGCTGATCCGGCAATCCCTTGCTCTTGATACGGATGCGGGATGAAGAGATACCCCACACATTTTGCAAGTAGTTTGCAACATTCTGTGCGCGTTGCATTGCAAGGTTATCTTCACTAAGTGAATCACCATCCGAGTGAAGACTCTTTGTCCCTGTTAAGGTTATCTTTGCCTGCGGTTCAGATTGTAGTCGTTTACCGATGATGTTCAAGACGCTATAATGTATCTCAAGTGCATTTTCGGTATTGAACATTGAGTAGTTAAAGCCGCGTGTGCCGGATGCTGTTATCTTCTGATAGCGAGAAGGTATTTCCTCTTTACCGTCATCAAAGAATACGTAGTTGAGTGTCGGCGCAAGGTCTGTGACGCGAACATTTTGTATTGAGACTATTGGCTCCGGGACTTCCTCGCCGCCGCTTGTAATACCAACAGCCCTGACATTGACGCGAAGAACACTCTTATCAGGTTCACGAATAGCAACCGGTTTTTCTGCAGGCGGGGCAGTCGGTAGCTCCGGCGGTATTGGCGGGATATAGAGTTCTTCTTTTTTATCAAGTGCAACTGATAGCTGCGCTCCGCCGGCGATAGTCCATGTTTTATAACTTGAACCGCCAGTTTCGGAAATAGCTGTTAGCGGGATACTTGCATTGATCCGAGGCGAGAACGTTACCTTATCCGAAAGAGGGAAGTCATAGCCGATACCTGTCTCAAGTGTAAGCAGGAATGAGTTGACTGGCATCTCACCACTCTCAAGTTCAAGCGTCGAGAGGTTGTTTGATGTATAGACTGCATCCGGTGTCAGGAGATGCTCCGTCTTGGTATAGCTATGTGATGCGAAAAATCCGAATGATAATCCTGCATCGAAACGGAGCTGTTCAATCGGTCGCCATCCGGCTGATGCTCCGAAAGCTATAGTCGAGATGTTAGTCTGGTAAACTCGTTCGCGGTCAATGCGGACTGTATCTCCTGCACCAATATCAAAAGCATGCTCTAAGTTGAACGGGTTTGTTGTAAAGCTGCTTGATAGGTTACGGTACGACAGACTGGGGATGAGCGAGAAGCTGCTTGCCCCAAATGGTATCTCACCAAAGACACCAACTGATAATCCCGGTGCTTCGCCTTGCTCGAAGACACCGCAGAATTCCTGACCGTTAAACTCTTCGATATGAGTGCTTGAGATGTTCGTACCATAAAGTCCGCTGATACCGAGCCGAGCAGGTTTATCGTTCTTGGAAAGCAATGCGATCTGCGAGTAAGAGGATGACGCGAGTATAAGTAATAGGGACACTACATACCCGAAACGGGAGGTCGCTCGTGAAGGGCTGTGTGTTTTGGTACCGAACATGACACTCATAAGGACTGCGTCAAGAAGCAGCATATTTCTCTACTATAACAATAAGTTATCCCAGGAGAAAGTTCACGTTTGCACCACCTTCGCCTTTTACCGAAACGGGGCGGGCAACATGCCCACCCCATCTCGTACTAACGAAGGATCATGTGAATGAAAGAATCATTTTACCTCGCTCGGTTTGCGGATAACCACCTTGTTTTTGACTTCTGGTGATACACCGTTCGTATTCACAATAGGTGTAGTCTCCGCGGGCTTCGTATTCGTCACTGCCTGCTTAGCAGTTGGCTTTACAACGTTTGTCTGCTTCGTTTCGGCAGGCGACAGGTTATTCTGAATTTCAGGAGCACTGACTTCCGGCATCTGAATCTCCAGCGATGACGGCTGTACTATCTGTTGTTCGGTCTTTACCGGAGCTACCATAACAGTGTTCGTCGGGAGCACTGCATACGTTGCTAATCCACCAGCGACGACACCTGCAATAAGCATCGTGTATGGTTTCGCGAGAAACCCTTTCACGTTCTGCATGAAGGTCGGCGCGGCGATTGCCTCATCGGTCGTTGCCGTGAGCATTGCCGATAAGCCAAGTGCGGCAAGGGTTCGCTCGCGGACAAGTCCTGTACCGCCTAAAATATCTTTATCAAACTTGATCGCTTTGAGTAGTTCAAGCTGTGAACGGAACGCCATCCGCATATCGTCGCGTGCGGCGACATCAATGAGGAAGTTTTGTTCCTCACCAGATGACATCGAATGGTCAAAATACCGTTGTACTAACTCTTCGTCACGAATATTCATATTATATTATTCCTTCCATAGCTTGGCAAACAACTGATTATGTGCCGCCGGGTCTGCTTCTTCGCCAAGACCAAGCCAGCTTGAAACCACTTTTCGTAAACGGGTTCTTGCCCTGAAGGCAAGTGTTTTGATACTTGCATCGCTTCGACCTAAGATCGATGCGATCTCATGATAATGAAAATTACTGTACTCATGGAGTACAAATACCTCGCGCTCGGCGATCGGCAGTTTGCTCAGTGCGCGTGAAATAAGCTGGCGAAGCTCTTCCTGCTCAGATTCCGATTGGTACGAAACGCTTGCGCTTTCATCGGTTAACTCAACCGACCTGCGAATTCGAACCATCTCATGCCGCATTTTATTGAGGCAGACATTCCGACCTGTGCGAAAGAGGAACGGGCGGAAATTAGCCAAACTTGTTGTCTTGCCGCGAAGCTCGAAAATATGCATCCATGTCTCCTGGAACGAGTCCTCGGCGACACGGCTATCGGCACACATTTTACGGCAATAGAGCAAAAGGGGCGCTTCGTAGCGGTTATAAAGCTGAAGAAATGCTTTGTCATCACCCTTAATAAAAGCAGTGTAGGTAGCAAAGTCCAGACGGTCCTGTTCTGTAGGTCCCTGTGGCTGCCCGTTCGGCTGCTTTAATGCCTGTTCTTCTTCTTTATGTAAGGTAAGTAATGACATTTCGTAAGATTCTCTATATAAAGGACACTTATCTTCCCAAAAGGTTACAAAAAATCTTGGGGAAAATGTGTGGATAATTCTGTGCCCTTACTTTCCGCAACTTTCCCTCGTAAGTCCCATATAAATCAACACTCTAATTGTGCACTCCTCTTCCACTTTTCCCCACTTTAATGAGGGTTGGAGGTTACGGGTAGTAGGTTGCAGGGATGGTGCTAAGAATTTACACATATAGGGGAAATGGACGTTTAGGGGTGCAGACGTTCATGCTTTAGTTTTCGGGGACGTCATTCCGTATGGAGCGAAGCGAAATGAGGAATCTGGATATGGAAGAATCTATCGGAAAACCGCATTTTCGACGAATCACAATCCACGAGCGACAAACTCCGACATGCAAATTTACGAAATTATTTGACGTTTTGCAAGATGTCCGCCAAAAATTCACGCTAACTTATTGATTAACAACAAGATAATCTTTGGGGATATCCGAAATCCACGTTTTTGCCCCGCTTTCGCCAATTCCCATAGGCACCTATCGTAGGGGCTCGCCGGTGGCGTGCCCTGCCCCCTTAGCTCCGATAGGAGCGGCACGTCGGTAGCCAGGGGCGTGAGCCCCTGGAAAAGTATCCGCAACATTCCAGAGCTCCGTAGGAGCGAAACGTAACTTCTATCGGAGCTG
The DNA here is from genome assembly GCA_046590205.1 of Kapaibacterium sp. (SeqCode). Lineage (GTDB taxonomy): Bacteria > Bacteroidota > Ignavibacteria > Palsa-1295 > Palsa-1295 > DATDEW01. The sequence goes on along the minus strand of JBKJTT010000068.1, from coordinate 20,720 downwards.
AAAACAGGCACGCCACCGGCGAGCCCCTACGATATGACGTATTTTTGCCCTGACACTACGCATCCATTTGGATTCTCGCGTGTCTTTATAGAGATGAAAGTACTCATTATTACAGCATATCTTGTTCTTTCTGCGGGAATTGCTCATGCTCAGTTTGAAAGTGGTTGTTTTTACCCTATTTTAGGGGTAGATATTGATACAGTCTATGGCAGTAGAAACCAACAAGAACTTGGCGGCTATACAAATAACATTCCGCAATTTCCAGGGGAAAATAACAGAAGAATTATTAGCTATGGCTTACCAAAGCATTTAGGTATCTTTAGCAGTTTTAGCACTAGTACTGATCTTGATATTCACGATCTCCAAAATGTTGAAGAAACAGATCTTGATTTCAGAGGTTGGATAGGGACTAGTTATAAGTTTGCTCACTTTAGAGATACTCAGCATACAGATGTCATAGTGTTCGGCGAACAATATGATACTATTTTCTGGGCTGACGACAATGGTAGATTTAATAGAACCCGATTTACTACGCTACGATATAATTTGAAAAGTGATTGGACGATAGACCGGATGTCCTTTCCACTTTCTTATGTAGCTCGCCTTACCTCTGATACTGTTGATGACATACTATTTATGGTTGGTACAGGAAATCCTGGATATAGAGATACCACATATGTTGTGTTGTATAAAGGTGGCTCCTCACTCTATCATCCAGGAGAAATGGTGACACATGATTCCGCAATGAGTCTTGGTAGATATGATTCACTTGAATTCAGTCGATATGGTACATATGCGGATTTCCGAAATTCAGGAAGAACAGACGCGGTCTTCTTTGATTATTATAGTAATGGGTATTTTTATGAGAATGATCCCCCATTCAACATGGAAAAATTTGCAAATGCTATCCGTTTTGATACATTATTATCTCGGCATGAAAATCCGAAACTGCATGGGTTAGATTCGGGAAGTTGGTCTCCATTCTTTTTTACAATGCAAGCTTACCGAAGAAATGATCCAAATGACCATTCGGTTGATCTCATGCCATCTTTTGGGACAGACAACGATAGTACAAAATCATTATGGATTTATCGTGGTGGTCCTGATTTCGGGAAAAAACGACTAATGATAGACAAGCCTGATTTCTTCATGTGGAAACCATCAAAGTACAATTCACAATTTAAAGGTATTTTCTCTTTTCAAGCATTAAGGGATATGGGTGATATGACGGGTACAGGAAATCGTGTATTACATAGTGGTGGAAGTAGTTACTCAGGTTTTACAGGTACTCATTCATTCTATGTGCTCGGTGATGCAATGAACGATAAGATTGATATGTACTATCAGTCAGAATATGATTGTGGAGTTCCCGATACATTGACTGCCGACAGTGATAATATGCAGGATATTATTATTGGAAATCCTTGCGCAAAAATCCAGAGAGATATTGACCGTGACTGGGATGATGTAGGATATATTGCCGTATTGCATGGTACCTCGAAGATACCGGTACATCTGAATAACATAGCATCCGATCGAGAACTGAAAAAGCTTCAGGCCACACAACTTTATGCCTCACCCAACCCACTCGATCAGAAGACCGTCCTTACATTTGAGAACTGCACAAAAGGTATACTTGAGTTACGTGTATTCAACAGCATCGGAGTAACGGTACTTCGTGAAGAGGTAGTCGATGTTGATGGGTTACATCAGTATGCAGTAGATATGAGTTCGTTTCCTGCGGGAGCGTATCATATTGCTCTCTCCTGTCCTGCCGACGGCTGGCGCGCAAGTGTGAACGTCATCAAGCAAGGCGCAGCAGTTACGCCTTGGTCGTTGGATTTGAAGAAGATGGTGGGGAGGTAGCGTCGGGTTAATGGGGTTATTGGATTTTTGTGATTTGCTACGTGGCTATCTTCTCTTCCAACTCTCCTACTAACAGCTCAAATTCCGGGCTTTCGCGAAGGAGTGCGAGATCGGGGTCGGTGCGGAAGAGTTTGATGTCGGTAAATCCGGCTTCGATGCTTCGGCGAAATGTTGCAAGTGCGCGAGAGGTGTCTGTTAGTTTTAGGTAGAGACATGTAAGATTATAGAGAGCATTGCCGTCAATTGTTTTCTCGAGGACAAGCTCATCTGCCTTTAGTTTTGCTTCTTCAGGTCGTGCCGCAAAGTACAACACCATTGCTAATTGCACTTGTGCATTGACATCATCGGGATTGAACCGAACATGTTTTTCATAAAAGGGTATAGCCCGAAGTGCTGCTGCTTGCAAACGCGCCATGTCCCCAAGTTGATCGAGCACAATGAGCAACCCAAAGTGAACGTGGATACTATTGATGGTCAATTGCACGTTCCGCTCTCTGGCATCGGCAGCTTCGCCCAGACGACCAAGCGCCGTTAGAGATAGACCAAGTGCTTGATATGCGGGTGAATAGTCCGGGTCAAGTTGAAGAGATTTTTGTGCATACCGAAGCGCTTCTTCGTTGTTGCCGCGCAATGACTCGATATTACTTATCAAACGAAGTGATCTGGCAGTCTCTCCTTCGATGGCAGTCATCTTAGCAATAGAGTCTTCTGCTTTTTTCAGATCAGCCGTATCATGTGAGTACGACTTATAGAGTTCGAGCGACGAGGATGCTATACCAGAAAACACCGGAGTGCAAAGCGGGTCAAGCTTTGCGGCAACTTCATAGAGCTGCAACGCATGTTCATAGTCGGCGCGTGTTTGTCTATAGTAATACTCAGTTGCTTTTAAAAGTAACTCGTATGCTTCGGTGTTATCAGTCGGTTTGCGTTCTATTTTCTTTTCGTCTTCAGGGGTCAAGCTGATACGCAATGCTTCGGTGATAGCAAAACATGTTTTATCTTGCAGTTCAAATACATCATCGAACGTACCCTGATACGTTTCGCTCCAGACCCGCTGATTCTTTCGCGCATCAGTGAGCGTCACATTGATACGTATCTTCTCAAGTATCTTCTGCACACTCCCTTCGATGACATGAGTGACACCCAGATCATCGACTATCTCTTGTAACTTCGGATGTTTCCCTTTGTAATAAAGCACATCTGTACGAGGGCAGACTACTACTGTATCAAGCGAGTCGAATGTAGTAATTAACTCATCCATCATCCCATCGGCGAACCAGTCATTATCTTTTGATGGAGATAGGTCATCGAATGGAAGCACGGCAACGTGCAGAGTAGTGGGACGGACACATTCCATTCTGTCAGTGCGAGCTTCAGTCGGTTCTTTCGGTTCTGATGGACTTACTTCCGCTCCTCTATTACCAAACCCATGCTTCTCGAACGAACGCAAGAGTGCCTCTTCATCATGATAGGAAATGCGGTGCAGTCCGGCAAGCGCATAGATCATTGCATCGTTGAGTTCGCATTCACTTATATTAACAGGGACAATGATCTTTCGCATTTCGGATGCAAGCGCGACCTCTTTTGTTACATTCTGTGATGCGACAGAATCAGGAGAAAGCAAGACCACAAGTGCCTTGCATTCTTTTATCGCATTCACGATCTCCGCGCTCCAGGTTTGAGCTGCCACGATGGCAACGGTGTCCATCCAAACGGTTGCACCGGTCCCACGCAGCCGCTCGGCAAGCGCAATAGCCAGTTCGGCATCTTTTCGGGAGTATGAAATAAAAATATCAGCCAACAGTAGTAGTAATTTAGGACGTGTATAACATAGACCAACATGCCGATGTGCCATCTTTTACGTACCGCCGAAAGAACGAGTTACATGCTCGCAAATACTTTCGTGCTTTTGCTTTTTTTATTACCGATAGCTTCTATGTGGGCAGAGAAATACGCGGCAAAGAGACGCTCGAGCATAAAGCCGGCATTCTCGGATACTTTCAAGTTCACCTTCGTGGGGTCGTCGTTATTTTGGTAGAAACGGAGGATAGCGCAGACTTCCGGACTTATCGGGAGATAAAAGCGGCTTTCAGCAGTCATTGGGGAATCCATCATCAGGACGCAGCCCTTCTCTATCTCGAAGACAGGGTACTTTCCTTGTGGCATCTCGGCGGGGATGTGTAACTCAAATCCGCCAAGTTTTGCAAATTCATTATAAAAGCTGAATAAGAACGAGCGAGCGTGATCGTCGGTCGCGGCAGCGGAGATCGCTTCAAATGTCGCCGAAAGTAATGTAAAAAGTTTTGGGTTCTTTTCTTCGTCATGGAGGGTATTTAGCAGCAGCTCGGCAATCTTTGTCGCAGATTCTATCTTTGCAAGCGAGTTCGTAATACCCGACATGCGGCTTACATTCTCTGCTTTTGCCAGCAGATACAGTTCTTTGCCTTGCTTTTTATAGAACACGGCGGTGATGTGCATAAAAAGTTCGAGCGAACCGGCAAACTTGGATTTCATTTCTCTTGCACCCTTTGCGATGACATCAACCAGCCCGTATTCCTTTGTATAGATAGCACATATCTTCGAGGTATCCCCCTGTTTGCGCGAGCGAAGAACTATAGCGTCAGTAGTAACGAGCATTGCGAAGTAGAACTAATTCGCCGTTGATACCATTTCATAAAGTAGTATTAAATAGTACCCATGAAAAGATCAGTTCTCCTCATACTTCTACCGGCAGCATTTTTTGCTGCCTGCACACCGACTGCTTCGGAGCCGGAGGAAAATATGCTCGTGCATAATTCATCCAAAACTACCCTCCGTGCAACAGACTCAACTCGTACTGTAAACTCCGTCGTTACCTGCGGCTGCCCGTTCCCCGTATTTATTGCAGGGGCAGGGGATACATCGATCATTAAATATAATCTTGCAACCGAAGGGGATACAATCTCCTCCCATCCGATAAAAGTGACGGCTCATCCAACGGGGTTAGCACTCGGGACCTACACAAGCTGGCTTGCGCTCGAGAAGCCGGATTTTTATAAAGGGTTCTTGCGTGATACGGTGCGGGATACCCTCGTGATTAATTAAATAAAAAAGGCAGCGAATAGCTGCCTTTTTTATTTACTATTTTTTCAGTTATTAAAGAACGATCAAGTCCTTCGTAGTTTTATTAAGAACGGTGCATCCGTCATTTGTAATGACAACATCATCTTCAATACGCACACCACCTACACCATCAACATAGATACCCGGTTCGATAGTGAATACCATGCTCGGCTCAAGGATAAAGCGTTCGCCTCGCTGTGCAATGATGGGGACTTCATGTACTTCGATACCAATGCCATGCCCGGTACCATGCCCGAACTTCGAGCCGTAGCCGTGAAGCGTGATGTAATCACGCGCGACATTATCAAGTTCTCTGCCGTTCATGCCAGGCTTTGCTTTATCAATTGCGCGCTGTTGTGCAACCCGAACGATATCGTAAATCTTCTGAAGCTCGGTTGATACTTTTCCGACAGATACGGTGCGCGTCATATCGGAATTAAATCCTTTGTAGCGGCAGCCAAAATCAATTGTGACGAGTTCGTTCTTTTTGATCTTTCTATCGGTTGCGATACCGTGCGGAAGAGCAGTGCGCTCGCCGCTTGCAACGATAATCTCGAAGGCATCGCCTTCGCCGCCAAGCTTTTTGGCATGGTAACTTATCTCTGCCGAAACCTCAAGTTCGGTAACGCCCGGTTTAATAACATCAAGTATTTTTGTAAAGACCTGATCACCGATTGCTGCTGCTTTGGCGATTGCGTCGATCTCATCATCTGTCTTGATCATCGTCATTGTCTCGACCATCTCTCGTTTTGCAACGAGTTTCAAATGACGGAATTTCTTGCGGATAAAATCATAGACGTGATAGGGGCACTTGTACTCTTCAAAGCCCACAGCATCAAAATCACTAAAGAGTTGCTTCTCAACAAAGGCATCAAGGAGTTGTTTCTCTCTATCAACAATAGAGATCTTCGCACCTGCAACTTCTATCTTGACTTGCGATTTATAGCGAAAATCGGTAAAGAAATGTGGTTTACCCTGCGCCGGAACGACGAGGATACCGTTCGAGCCGGTATAACCGATGAGATAGTTGATGTTAGGCAGGTGAGTTACGACTAAGGCATCAAGCCCATGATCGCGTACCGTCCGTTGAAGTCGTGCAAGTCTTGCCATTAATACCTTGTTAATACTGGGCGTGGATAACACCAAAGGGAGAAAGAAAACTTCGCATATTACGATTTTTTTCGGTGGGCAAAAAATAAACCCCGTCAACCGAAGTCAACGGGGCTTTTCTCTCACCTTGACTCTAGATACAAAGGGCCTAAATGGAACCCCCCTACACCTATAAGTCTCACAATCAATACAACGCCCGATGACATTTCCAAGTTCCTTGGATATATCATCGGGCGTTTTCATACGAAGCGTGTATTCTATATCTCTAAAAAAGGGTCTCACCCCCACTCAAGAAACATGGCTGTTTAATCATTATCCTAGATCATACACCGCTTCATTATCTGTACACCAAAGGAATACGAATTCCATACTACTTGAAGGTGCACCTATTTGTGTGGTTATCATATTGTTATACATGGCATTATATACAATGCAAATATACCTCTACATTAAGTACTTCCCACTACTCAAAAAGTACTCAATTCAAATAAATCTTTAACCGGACGGCAAAAAGGATTTACCGCGATGGTACCAGTTGTGTTTCTACGCTATTGAGGAATTGGGAAATATTCTGCTCGCCAAAGCCCAACTTCTTGCGGAGGCGATACCTGTGGTTCTCAATACTTCTTTCAGAAAGGACAAGGATATGGGCAATCTCTTTAGAAGTAAGTCCAACCTTAAGTAGTGTACATACTTTTGCTTCCATTGGGGTGAGGTCGGGGAAGCGTTGGAGGAGGTTTTTGGTAAAATCAGGATGTGCATCATGAAAGTGTCTGTCGAATTCCTCCCAATTTACTGCAGACATTGGAATTTCGATAACCTTCTCCTTAATTTTACGGAGGATAACGCTGGCTTCGGTACTCTCGGAGAGTACTTCCTTTAGCTCTTCTCTGAAACGTGTCAATATCTCCGATTCAGAAGCAAGGTGCGTTGACTTACTGACAAGCTCTCGCTGGAGTTTTTCTGACCGAAGCCGGTAAATTTCTGATTCGCGCTCTTTCTCAATAAGCTCATGATTAATGCGTATAATGGCAAGCCACTCTTCAGTTGTTTCGGCAGCTATTTTTTTATCCTGTTCATGGTAAAGGATATATTGTGTGAGAGCCTGTTGATAGTCGCCGATCTGGGCATACAGGTCAGATTCATGCTTGTGCAATTTCATCTCCCAATGAGAATCATTATTATCCTTTGCGATAGTATATGCCTGCTCAAGGTACTCCCTGGCTTGAGAAATTCTGTCGGTTTGTAGATAAAGACTAATAAAGGTTGTGTAGAGGTCAAGTAAGTTGCGAGGATTATTTGATTCTAATACAAATCCATAAGCGAGATGTAACGTTTCTTCGCAACGGCTGTAGTCTTTTACCGCCAAAAGAATCTCTGCTTTAATGGTATAGAACCCGCATGATATATATGGGAGTGAAAAATGTGTTACCTGTCCTTCATGCTCATTGAGGATATCAAGTGCTCTGGTATGGTCATCAAGAGCGCTGATGATCGAGGCAAGTCGTGTTGTCGCAATAAGTATTCCGCGTTTATTGTCACACTCGGTGAAGTATTTTATTGCAAGCTCACATGATTCTTTCGCAGATTGATAGTTTTCAGCATGATGATGAAGCTGTGCCATCAAAAAGAAGATAGCGCCCATTCTTCGGGTGTTATTCGTTTCGTATGAATATCGTGCAGCTTCGTTATAAGCGTCAAGTGCTTCATTGTACTGTTGGCTCTTGGCGAGAGTTATGCCTTTGAGTATATTGCCCTCTGCAATGATTTCTTTATCATCTACCTCTTCGGCGGCGGCTTTTGATAAGTGAATATAATCAAGCGCGACTCGGTCATCTTGCATGGTAGAATAAAGCCTGCCTAAGGCAAGATAAATTCTTGGGAGTGCTTCTTTTCGATTCTCTGCCAGGCATTGCTCTAATACTTCGAGGTAAAACTCTTTTGATTCCTCATGCTTGCCACAAAAATAGAGTTGTGAAGCTTTTGCAGTGAGAAGTTTGTAGAGGGCGTCATTATCACCCAATTCTTTTGCTTCGGTGATAAGAGCTTCCGTTTGAAGGAGGAGTTCGGGTATCGGATGATTACCGTTTTCTATTGTATGCTGCAGAGTTTTAATTCGCTCCTCAAGTGTAGGGGTCCCTGTGTTTTTCTCTGTCATTGAAAGAAGTTGTATACTACATCTAAGATTCTATTTCTACAATAACATTTGTCGCTTGTAGAGATATTCCCGTAAAGGGATATCGAACGGAATAGTTGTATCAATAAGCAGATAATCTATCCTCTCGTTGGCAAGTTCATGACGGAGCTTCTCGATGTGCTCTCCCATTGCCTTACGATACGCTTCTTGTAATTGGTACGGCTGTGTTTTTAGCGATTCACCGGTTTCCATATCAACGATAGTTGCATCGCTCACATCAAGAGCAAAGTTTCTCTCGACGGGGTCAAGCACTTGAAATGCAATCACTTCATGTCCGGCATGACGCAGGAGCTTGAGTGATGTGATAATCTCATCGGCATCACCAAGAAAATCACTAATGACAATAACAAGACCGCGTCGTTTAAGCCGTTCGAGTAATGAGCGTAACGCTGATGCAGTCTTTGTTTTATTCGAGGGCTCTGCCGTTTGGATTGCCTTGAGTATCTCGCGCAAGTAACTTGTCTTGAGCCGTGCAGGCATAAAAAGCTTTACTTCCTCATCGTACAAGCCAAGCCCGACGGCATCCTGCTGACGAATCAGAAGATATGCAAGTGAAGCAGCAAGTATCGAAGCGTAGCGGTACTTCGTGATGTGTTTGCCGCTCGTATAATTCATCGAGCGCGAAATATCGAGTATGATATGTGCCTTCAGATTCGTCTCTTCCTCGAACTGCTTTACGAAGTGTCGGTCTGTCCGAGCGAAGAGCTTCCAATCTATATTGCGAATCGCATCTCCCGGCATATATGGGCGGTGCTGTGCGAACTCGACAGAAAATCCGTGATACGGCGATTTATGTAGTCCTGTAATAAACCCTTCGACAACGAACTTCGCGACAAGCTCAAAGTTGCCTAAAGAAGACGCAATTTCCGGTTGGAGATGATCAATAGCAGTGTGCATTGATAATGCCTACGGAGTACCAAACAAATTGTTTAGCCCTTCTGCCCACATAACAGGTTTCATCTCGATTATCTGAAAATTGGCGCAGCCGGTCGTCTTGAAGGGGTCAACCGATACCATCTCCTCAACAACTGAAACACCCTCTGCTCGGGCATAAAGTATGCCGCCTGTGCGGGGCTCCATCGGTCCGGAGAAGAGCATAATGCCTTTCTTATAATAGTCCGCCAAATGCGCTCGGTGGGCAGGGGTATGCTCAACGACCATTTCGGGCGGAACTACGTAGCTTGTTAGAATGATATAATACTTCATGTTGAATCTTAATATATACCTTATGAAAACGAATTTCCGCATCTTTCTTCTCACAATTCTTTCTGCTTCCTATCTCGTCAGTTGCGGCGGCGGTAGCGGAGGAGAAGCTAAATCAGTTTCAACCAATAATCGCGTCGTTGAGCATATCCTCTCCGAGCTTGAACGACTCAACCCGCAGAACTCAACCGGAGCCAACGAAACATACGTTGAGGAAATGATCTTCGAGCGTCTGCTTCGTATCAACCCCGAAACGATGGAAGTCAACATCCCGTGGCTTGCTGAAGAAATGCCCATCGAATCCGAAGACCACAAGACCTTCGATTTCAAACTTCGCAAAGGCATCAAGTTTGCTGACGGCAAAGAACTCACAGGAGTTGACGTTATCTTCAGTTTGAAGTCGCTGAAGAATCCGCTCAATACCATGAGTGCCCAGAAGAGAGTCTATGTTGATGGCATCCATAGCTGCGAACTCATTGACGGCGACCCATACCGCGTTCGCTTCACAATGTGGAAGCCATACTTCTTGACAGTTCAGCAGGCATTCTCCGATATTCTTTATATCTTGCCGAAACATATTTTTGACCCCAAAGGACTGACGGACAAGTATTCATGGGGTGATATTGCTGCTATCATCGAAGCACCTGGTGCAGGTGAAGAAGTTGATGTGGACAAAGTAGCCAAGATGAACATCAATCCGGCAATGAAAGAATACGCAGAGTATTTTACTACAGCTGAAACAGGTCGTGACCCAAAGTTTATTCAGGGTTCTGGTCCGTATAAACTTGCAGAGTGGCGCACCAATGACCGCATAATTCTTGTGCGTAATCCAAACTATGTAAATAGAAGCGGTTCAAAGTATGGTGAAGTTTCTCCTGATACCCTTATTTATAAGGTCATCAGTGATTGGGCTGCAACAGTTACAGCACTCAAGGCGCAGGACATTGACCTCATCGGATTCTTGCAGCCGCCGTACTACGTTAAAGTTGATACGAATCAAGCGAAGCATATCAGCAAAACGACATTCCCGCTTTCCTCGTATGCGCTTATCAACTGGAATAATAAAAGCAAGTTCTTTAACGATTCCAAAGTTCGCTGGGCGATGTCGCATCTTATTGATAGAAAAACGATCATTGATAAAGTACTGTATGGGTTAGCCAAATTAACGCAATCTCCAAATTCAGAATCCCGCAAGGAGTATAACTCAAACCTTGCAACTATCGAGTACGATGTTGCAAAAGCAAAACAGCTTCTGACCGATGCGGGCTGGGTTGATTCCGACGGCGACGGTATCCTTGATAAAACTATCGGCGGTAAGAAAACACCGTTCAGTTTTACCTTCATGGTCAATGCAGGTAATGAGACAAGAAAACAAATTCTTCTTATCATCACCGAATCACTTCGTAAGGTTGGTATCAAGGCAGAAGTTGCGCCTATCGAGTGGTCTATCTTCCTTGACCGTCAGCGTGACCATAACTTTGACGCATCGTATGGTTCATGGCAGAGCGATCCGTTTGAATCCGATAACTACCAACTTTATCATTCATCGCAGGGGCGTAACCGCGGCTCGAACTATCCGCAATATGCAAGTAAACGTGCTGATGAATTGCTCACAGGTATTCGTGCAGAGTTTGACGAAGCAACTCGCATCGAACTTCAAAAGCAATTTCAGCAAGTGCTCTACGACGATCAGCCGATCACTATCCTTTGGACTCCCCAAACACCTGTCGCTTGGGTCAATAGGTTTGATAATGTATCATGGCATCCTGTCCGTCCCGGTTTCATCCATGCTCTCTGGAAGATCCGCGGAGCATCAGGAGGCGGCACGAAGGCAGTTGCGGCCGGATTTTAATTTATCAATGAATGAGTTATTAGAGTCCGCTACGGCGGACTCTTTTATTTTTATGAGCGACAACTATCACTTCGAGAAAAAGATAACCGGTGAAAACTTTCGCGAAGAAGGTTTTACATCTGGTGAATATGAGCGATGCGTATTCACCCGATGCGACTTCGGCGGTATAAAGCTTGATGAGTCCGTATTCATCGAGTGTGAGTTCATCTCCTGCGACTTGAGTAATGCTACCGTTCGTGCGACGAACTTTCGCGGCGTCCACTTCCGCTCATCAAAACTTCTCGGCATTGATATGAGCGTTACAAATGCAGCAATGATAGATGTTCGCTTCGATGAGTGTAAACTTGACCATGCTTCATTCATTAAACTACCGTTGAAGAAAACAGAGTTTACTGGTTGCTCGCTAAAGCGAGTGTTCTTTAGTGAGACTGATCTTTCGGGTGCAATATTTTCCAACTGCGATTTCTCGGAAGCCATCTTCGGCAGAACGAACCTTACCAAAGCAGACCTCTCGACTTCATATAACTTCATCATTGATCCGCTCGAAAATACCATTAAGAAAGCGAAGTTCTCTACCGAGGGAGCTATCGGGCTTCTGCACTCGTTCGATATTGTCATAGTATGATATACGGCATCGGCATAGACACCATCGAAGTACCGCGCATTGCGGCGAGCATCGCCACGTATGGCGAGCAGTTCGTTCGCCGCATCTTTGCCGAAGAAGAAATTCGCTACTGCAGCTCCCGTAAGAACAGCGCCGAACATTTCGCAGCAAGATTTGCCGCAAAAGAAGCACTATCCAAAGCGCTCGGGACAGGTATCCGCAACGGCTTTCGCTGGAAGGAATCTGTCGTCGGCAAGGAAATGTCTGGCAAACCCATCATGAAGCTCACCGGCTCAATGAAAACCCTTGCCGATTCCAGAATAGGCGGCGAGTACCAGATACAAGTCTCGCTAACCCATACCAAAGAGATAGCAGAGGCGATGGTTGTCATTGAGAAGTTGTGAATCACGAATCACGACCCCCGTCCCAAAACTGTTGTAATTTTGCATTACAGTTGATAGGCACCCCAATGACAGTACAAGGCGAATTTTTTGAAGTGCCATCTGCAAAAGATATGCAGATGGAGCCCGAACCCGAGCAGAACACCGAGCGCACAAGACAGCGTCGCGGTTTGCATGATTATGCAATCCCGAAACTTTATCTCTCGATTTCGGAAGTCAGTGCAATGGCAGGTGTGGAGCAGTATGTTTTGCGTTATTGGGAGACGGAGTTCGATGACCTCAACCCGCAAAAGAATCGCGGCGGAAATCGTATCTATTCCGATAAGGATGTAAAACTTATTCAGCGCATCAAAGAACTTCTGCGCGATCAGCGTTTTACTATTGAAGGCGCCAAGAAGATACTCCATGAAGAGCGCGACCTCGAGCGTCGTATGCAGGCAGCAGAAACAAAAATAAAGGTCAAAGATGAATCACAGCTTCACATTATCCCACCCGTGCCGCCGAAAGAAGTGCTTGTGCCTGTGAAGACATTACAGGATTTGAAGAAGCAACTGCTTGAGTTGAAGGAGACGCTCTCTTAGTTAGTCTTTAGTGTGTATTTAAGGTATTGTCATTGCGAGGAACGACCGAAGGGAGTGACGAAGCAATCTCAAATCTCAAAGAGTGTTGCACTTTCGATATTTTAGATTGCTTCGTCGGGCTAAAGCCACTCCTCGCAATGACACAATCACTAACGACTACCAACTAAGAACTACCCCTTACGCTGCTTTCGCCAAAAGTCTTTGCACTCTCTCTTTATTCCGTTTGTGTACCGATAGCTTCATCGTGACTGTCGTGTCAGTGAATTTGCGTTCGGTTACTTCGGCAAGTTCGTGGAGTCGTGAAGCGATCTCATACTTATCCATCGGCACTTCAACCTCCATATACGAAGATGATTCGCCAAGTACATTTTCTATCTCCTCCTTGAGCGTAGTGATACCGTAACCTTTGAATGCGCTTATCATCACCATGTGTGGATAGCGGCTGCGAAGCTCCTCGAAGTTAGGTCTCTCTTCCTTTGGCAATAGATCGCATTTATTCAAGACGAGGATCGTCGGTTTCTCGCTTGCACCGAGATCAGAAAGTGTTTTTTCAACGACCTCTAAATGTTCGTCGATATCGGAGTGGTTTGCATCGACAGTATGCAGAAGTATATCGGCGTTCTCGATCTCGGTAAGCGTCGAACGGAACGAAGCGACAAGCTTTGCTGGGAGTTTGCGTATGAACCCAACCGTGTCAGTAAGTAATATCTTTTTTCCGTGGCTAAGCTCAACTGCGCGTGTTGTCGCATCAAGTGTTGCAAATAATCTATCCTCAACATACACATCACCGAGTGAAAGAGCATTCAGAAGCGAAGATTTGCCTGCGTTGGTATAACCGACGAGAGCAACTCGTGCAAGTTCGTCTGTTCTTCCTTCTTGACGAGTCAACTGTTGACGCGAAATTTCACTAAGTTTTTCTTTAAGCTTGATGATACGTGTTTTGATGATACGTCTATCCGTCTCGATCTGCGTTTCACCGGGTCCTTTTGTACCGATACCACCGAACTGCTTCGATAAGTGAGTCCATTGACGGGTCAAGCGAGGCAGAAAGTACTCAAGCTGTGCAAGCTCTATTTGCGTCTTTGCTTCGCGGGTACGGGCGCGGGATGCGAAAATATCGAGGATAAGACCGGAGCGGTCAAGTACCTTTACCGTAAGTTCTTTTTCGAGATTGCGTATCTGGACGGGTGAAAGGTCATCATCGAAGAGGACGAGCTGGATCTCGTTCATCTCTACATGAGTCTTCAATTCGGCTACTTTTCCTTTTCCGAGGTAGGTTGCGCCGTCGGGGAGCGGACGTTCTTGCGTCATCCGGTAGAGCACATCGGCTCCGGCAGTATCTGCAAGTCGTTCTAATTCATCAAGATGTTCTTTCGCGGCAAGGCGACCGGATTCGTCGGATTGGCGTATGAGCGACACGATAGCGGCGCGTTCGCGTTCTTTATGTGTCGAGAAAAACTCAAAATTCTCTCTCAATGGGGGCAGGATTCCTTTCTGTATCTGCTATGTATAACTTATCTGGCCAATAGTCTGTTCCATGTGTAACCGAAACCTTTCTTAAGCGTTATACATTTAAACACTTTACGTTAAATTTACTCAACTGCCTCTATGAAACGTACTTTTGCACTTTTCGCTGCGGTTATTGCCATCGCGGCATTTGTCCTCTTGAACGGTCCGTCCTCGTTTGAGCTTCGCTCGGCTGTTGCCGGTTTCTTTACACCTGCTGACTCCATGAAGGGACCGAAGATCGAGTTCAACGAGGAGACGCATGATTTTGGGAAGATCGAGCAGAATAAAGATGTAGTTACAACGTTTGTGATCAAAAATGTTGGCACTGATACGCTCGAGATCATTAGCGCAAACCCGTCTTGCGGATGCACAGCGGCTGTCCTTGACAACAAAAAACTTGCTCCGAATCAGGAATCGCGCTTGAAGATCACCTTTGATGCTCATAACAAAGCAGAAGGACCGATGGTCAAGACCATTACTGTTGTCTCTAATGCTGTTAACGGCGCCCAGAAGACACTTCGTATTCAAGGTACGATCTTCAAGTCATCGACTGCACATGCGGGTGAAGCAATGTCAATTCAGAAAGTCTTTGAAGGAAGTTGTGCATCATGCCACGTTGATAAAGGCAAAGGCGAACTTGGCGCAAAGCTTTATGAAGCAGACTGCGCTCTTTGCCACGGTTCTGCTGCTGAACACAAGCCGGGTGCCGACATCGCATCTGATGCAATGATGAACCATGATGAAAAATCGTGGACAACGATCATCCGTGATGGTATCCCGAACTCAAACATGCCCGGATTCCATACCAAACACAAAGGACCGCTTAACGACGAAGAGATCGCATCACTTGTTGATTATCTCAAGGCGTTCAAAAAGAACTTACAACGCGAGAAGAGCATGAAGTCGCTCGAAGGTGCTACCAAAGCAAACTAAGCTTTCGAAAAATCTTTTTTCTAAGAAACCCCGGCTAATTGTCGGGGTTTCTTATTTTTGAACTCGTGAGTTCGCGGATATTTACTACGTTTGTGTTATTCTTACTTTGCACCGAGTCCTTCGGGCAAGGACTAATGCCCTCATCGGCAGGTTCGGTTTCGCTTGCCTACTCCGATATTATCTCGCGCAGTGGTAACGTTTTTGCGATTAACCCTTCATCTGTACACTCTGATTCGCTCACTGATGCGCTTACGTCGGTATCATTTTCTCCCTTCAAAGGTGGACTTGATCATGCAACCGAATATGCGGCGGGCATAGCTTATACTATTACTGATATTTCTACATCAATTGGTGTATCGTTCGTTCGTATGGGGTACGAAGAGCTATTTAGTAATGAGACAGCATCATTAACAGTGTCGCATCATTTTTCACCAGAGAAACTTCGGCGTGCTTCGCTCGGAGCAAGAGGAAGATACGAGACGATAGGATTTGCATCTGAATACGAGAAGATACACCTCATCATCGTTGACTTCGGCGGCGAGATGCTCTTCACCGATGAGTTCGCCGTCGGTTTTATGACGCTGAATCTTCTTGGTGCGTCAACAAGTACGTATGTCGAAGAAGAGAAACTACCTCGTACATACTCACTTGGCGTTGAATACTCACCACGAGAAACAGGATTATCGCTTCATACAACGCTTGAAAAACGATCGGATAGAAATCTGCTTGCACGATTTGGTGCCGGTTATACTCCGTTCTCATTTATTACACTTCGCGCAGGGGTGACTTCATCGTTTGAAAGCTATCACTTCGGATTTGGTGTGCATACAAATGGCATAACGGTTGACGCTGCATTCGTCATGTATCAGGAGACAGGTGAGTCATTATCAGTAGGATTGTCATACGCATGGTGAAGAGAGTAGCGATAGCGTTTCTTCTTCTTTGGGCAGTTAAAGCAACTGCACAAACCGATACGTTGACGAAGCTTGATGATGCAACAGGGTACATCTATCAAGACGCATTCTCTCACACTGAAGATGATGAGAGATTTCTGAACTCTGCCGAGGTCTATACGGAATTCGTCGAGAAGATGATGAACTATCCGCTTATGCTGCTTGACCCAAGCCGTATTTCATTGCAAAATATCCCGACACTTACAGATGTTGATATAAACAGATTTCTTTCGCAATTCAAGAAAAATGTCATCTTGGCTGATAGAGCTTTAGAGCGAAGTATTCTTACACGCTATCTTGTGACACGTAAGTCATACAATGCACCGCTCATCGACATCCGCTCAAGAATCTCAATAGACCCAAATGCGCATGAGGAAGAAGAGTATATTGAGAATACGTACCAAGGTTCGCCGGTAAAACTCTATAACCGCTTGCTCATCAACACGAATGGGGTTCGCTTCGCAATCCTTCAGGCAAAGAGCGCAGGTGAGCCGCTATTCTTTGATCAGGTCTCGCTGCATCTTGAACTTGCCAAGCCGTATGTACTAACCGAAGATATTCAAGTCCGAAATCTTGTGCTTGGTGACTACTCGCTCTCGTTCGGCGAGGGGTTGGCGTTGCAATCAGGTGTGTTGCAGATGAAATCGCGAGATGCTATACTACCTGCATCAAGGAGGATGTCCGGATTGCGTTCGTATCTTTCATCTTCAGCGTATCGTTATTTCAGAGGGGTGACTTCTACGATTGATATTGGTTCATTTTCTGTTACTCCGTTCTACTCGGAGCGACTGGTTGATGCAACGCTCACAGATTCTGGCACAGTAAGCTCTGTTAGTTATACCGGGTATCATCGGACTGAGTCAGAATTATCGCGTCGCAACAGTATAAACCAAGAAAGCTTTGGCGCACATGCAGGGTTTGATGTCTTACGAGGAGATGATTCTTATTTGAACATCTCTACAATCGGCTATAAAACAACATACAGTAAACCTGTAGTATCAAGTGATACATTGTCATCGAAGTTTATAGGACAAGACCTATCAATGTACTCGGTCGCATCTATTTTCGCTACGACATCGTATTCAATCCGGGGCGAATTCGCTCGGAGTAACTCTGATGCAGGAAATGCGTCTGCCTTTGTTGTCTCCGCTATGGCGCTCCCATTGGATAGGACGGAGATAGCATTGCAGTTGAGATCATTACCCGAGAACTTCATCTCTCCCTTCGGGAGTGTATTCGGTGACAATTCTGATGACGCAAAAAACGAGAGCGGATTTTATGTTGGTCTTCGGCAGATGATTGGTGAAGAGTTTACCGTGCAAGGGTATGCGGATGTATCGAGGAGAGATGACAGAGAGTATGATGAAAACTATACACCGACAACTCAAGATTATCGCATTACACTTGGCTTCGCACCTCGAACGAAGCTGTTCTCACTCGAACTTGATTCACGTTTGCGAACACGAGAAGACGTTGCACGTGACTCAACCAATACAACATATCTCTATGCAGGCACAAAACTTTCGGAGCGATTAATTGCAAGTTATCAAATCTCTCCAGAACTACTCCTTCGCGGAAGAGTTGGTTATATCCATTACGAAGAAAGAAATATTATCGATGATGGCATTGCGTTTGGAATTCAAGCAAGATACTATCCTATTCTCTCGCTCATGCTCGAATCAGGACTGGCATTTTATTCAACTGATTCATACGATAGCAGAATCTATCTGAATGAATCCGACCTTCCGGGTGCTGTTTCGCTGACAAGTTTGTATGGGAAAGGCAGTAGGTATTATATACTTTCTCGCTTCACCCCGATTGAAGCTGTCACTCTCGTTGCGAAAGTATCAGGGAGCGTCTATGATTATCAAAATGAGCATTTCAACAACATGCTTGTTTCTGGACAGATCGACATACGATTTTAAGGCATTGCCTCGATAGTAAATGTCATTGCGAGGAGTGGCTTTAGCCCGACGAAGCAATCTAAACTATCGAAAGTTTTATAATCTTTAAGATTTGAGATTGCTTCGTCACTCTCTTCGGTCGTTCCTCGCAATGACACACAATCTACTTTAGATTTCCCCACTGCCGACTAAAGACTACAAACTAACGACTACTAACTAATGTTATAATAACGGTCAATTTATGTTAGAGATATGAAAAGAATACTCGTTGTTTTGTTACTGTTTATTGCGCTACCTTCATTAGCACAGAAGAAATCCAAACCTGCTCCTCCAGCGGAGCCGAAGCTTTCATTTAGTTTAAAGGAGATGGGATTCGGTTCACAAGGTATAGGAATAATCTCATGTCAGTACCTAACAATCCATAATAACTCCCTTGATACGCTTTCGATACAGGAGATAACTTGCAATATGGGAAAGGTATTTACTGTCCCCTCACCTGCAAAAAGTATGTATCCAGTACTTATGAATCCAAAACGCTCAATGGTGGTAAGCGTTTGTTTTACGCCGGATAAACCGGGTGATTTTAAGGGACGTATCTCGTTCAAGATGGCTAACGATTCTCTTTCGATACCTGTTTGGGGAAAAGGTATTAAGCCGGAGGATATTAGCAAACAGCCAAAGACTGATGTAACGGTCGTCCCATTGAAAAAAGGGAAAGAAGCGAATATAAAGATATACCTTGCAACTCAATCAAAAGTGATCTTACAGATCATTGATGAATTAGGTCAGGTTGTCAGGGGGTATTTTAATAACGAAGTTGTCAACCCCGGCAACTATGAACAGATCTTTGATTGCAAAGATAAAGGTGGCAAAAAACTTCCATCGGGCACATTCTATGCTCGCACGATCATCACAGATATAAATACGAACAAAGAAATAAAGATGACGAAGATGTTCAAGATAAAGTAAGAGCGTAGCTCTTACTTTTTCCTGAAAATAAATGAGATAGGCACGCCCTTGAGTTCGTATCTCTCGCGAAGTTTGCGCTCGAGATAGCGTTTATATGCCTCGGGTATGAGTGCCGGATAATTCGAGAAGAATGCAAAAACTGGCGGCTCAACTTTTACCTGTGTGATGTAATTAATTCGCAAATCTCTTCCTTGCACCGATGGCGGTGGTATTCTTGCGATCTCCGGCAACAAGAAATCATTAAGGTCACTGGTATCAATACGCTTTTTGCGGTCTGCAAATATCTGCAATGCCATCTCGATGGGCTTCGTATGGCGTTGATGAGTGATGGCGCTGACAAAGACAAGCGGCACGTAATCTACCGTGACGAGCATTTCTTTGACTTCCTTCTCGAACTTCACCGCCGTGTTCGTTTCCTTTTCGATCAGGTCCCACTTGTTGACAACAAGGATAGCACCTTTACGAGCGTCAATGACATCGTTTAATATCTTCGCGTCCTGTTTGTTCACACCATCTTGAGCATCAACCATAACAAGCGCGACGTCGCACTCATCAATTGCCTTCATCGTGCGAACAGCAGAGAACAGCTCAAGCGCATCATTGATATATTTTTTCTTACGAAGACCTGCCGTATCAATGAGCGTTATTGGCTGACCGTAATATGTATAATCGGTATGGATCGAGTCACGTGTTGTGCCTGCGATAGGCGTAACGACTGAGCGTTCTAACCCAATAAGTGAATTCAAATAGCTTGACTTCCCAACGTTCGGCTTGCCGACGATGGCAAGCTTCATTGGGCGGTTGGCTTCGTCTTCGGGTATCTGTTCGGGAAAGTGGGTGTTAAGCACATCAAGGAAATCACCAACACTTCTGCCGCTTATCGCGCTTGCAGAATGCGGCTCGCCAAGACCGAGAGCATAAAACTCTGTACGGAATGTATCGCGCTCGGCATTATCAACCTTGTTTGCAATGAGCATGACGGTTTTGCCCGAGCGGCGCAGCATTGTCCCTACCTCTTCATCGAGCGGATGAACGCCTGCCGAAACATCAACGACAAAAAGAATGACATCAGCTTCATCGATGGCAATTTCTGCTTGTCGCCGGATAGCTCGCTCGAAGACATCGTCAGAATATGGCACGATACCGCCTGTATCAACGACTAAAAATTCTTTGCCTGCCCAGTCGGACTTCCCGTAAATGCGGTCACGCGTTACACCGGAGATAGATTCGGTAATAGCCTTCCGCTCGCCGACGAGGCGATTGAAAAGGGTGGATTTCCCGACATTGGGGCGTCCGACGATTGCTACTAATGGAAGTGACATAAGGAAGTGTTATTAGTACCGATGGCCGGAGTCGAACCGGCACGGATGTTACCACCCAACGGATTTTAAGTCCGTTGCGTCTACCAATTTCGCCACCAGGGCCCGTTGCGGGCATCCGCCACCGGTCGCGCCCGGCCAACATTGTCCCATAGACCCCGGGCCGGTCGTGAGCCGCCGCCGCGGTTCGTGACGTCGCGGCTCCGTGGGGGCTGAG
>JBKJTT010000093.1:0-13536 GCA_046590205.1 Kapaibacterium sp. (SeqCode) | reverse complement strand
GAAACGAGCACTGACTATGATTATTATAGTTACGTGAAGATTACTTCTGATGGGTTCTATAGTTTGGGATCTGTCGAGGATAGCGCAGGAATGTCGGTTAAATCTTCTTCGTATGTTCCTCCATTGCAGCAAATGAAGTTTCCTTTGACCTATGGTACGATGTGGTCATCTACTTCAACGCTCAAAACTCCTTATGGCTTCCCAGGGTCTTCAACTACTTCAACCTATGAAGTCAATTGTGATGGCTGGGGTACGATCCAAACTCCTACTCGTACCTACAAGAAGAATGATCCGACCTCAAGCACGAACTGCTTGCGTATTCGCGCAAAGACCACAAACACTACATCGTTTGGCTCGGTAAGTTTCAGTATTGTTAGTCATCGCTATGAGTGGATCACTGAGGGATCAGTGAATGCAAGTGTTTTCTCTGACACGAATGATATTCCAATGTATATCGGATATACTCAAGCAGGGGCGACAGGCAGTGTTGCTTCTGAACTCGACGCAGAAAATGTGCTAAAGATGACCATTTCATCAAATCCTGCACATTCTCAAACATTCTTAGGATACTCACTTCCGGTACATGGCAATGTGCAAGTATCGCTTATGAATACTCTTGGTTCAGAGGTAACAATGCTTCATAACGGACCATCACCAGCCGGTAAAAGTTTAGTTAAAATTGATCCGACAACTTTAACAAATGGCACATATTTTATCCGTGTCATTACTGATGGGTATTCTGCTACACGTAAGCTCGTCATAGCCAAATAGTCATTATTACCAATTCATTACTAAGGGCAGACACTTCATGGTGTCTGCCCTTTTTTTGTGGTATCTTTGTAGTCATTACTATCCCTAACACCTTATGACCATTAAAGACCACATCAGAGATATACCTGATTTTCCTTCAGTCGGGCATGTATATCGCGACATTTCGCCTATACTCCATAACATCGTGGCATTTGAGCACGCTGTCGAGATGCTCTTTCAGCAGACGGCGGATCTCAAGCCAGATGTCATCGTCGGCATTGAGGCGCGCGGCTTTCTCTTTGCTGGACCGCTTGCGATGAAACATGGAGTAGGGATGGCAACTGCGAAAAAACGTACAGGCAATCATCCGCTTGATGTTGTCGGTATTGACTACGCTATCGAGATGGGTACTGACCGTATCGAGATGATGAAAGATGCTATCGAAGAGGGTGAACGTGTGCTTATCGTTGATGACTTACTTGCAACAGGTATTACTGCTAAAGCAACATCACAGCTTGTCGAGATGCTCGGCGGGAAAACGGTGGGCTTTGCATTTTTAGCCGACATCAATCGGTTGGACGGCGTAGGACTCTTAGAAGAGATCGCGCCCGTCATACATATTTACGATTGCTAAAAAGCTATCTTATTGAAATAAAAAAGGCGAGAAATATCTCGCCTTTTTTATTTAATGCCTTTCAACAAGCGGTACATTGATTTGCACGGGTTCCAACCCTCCGACTCGTAAGCTATGTACCTGATTAGGTGTGAGCTTCGGACGTGTCTCTGATACCTTCTTTGCAAATTCTTCGGGGAAACGTTGGACAGTAAACTTCACTGGCCATGCAGCAGCTTCACCGAGAGCACAGATCGTTCTACCTTCAATGTTCTTTGCAACATCTTCAAGAAGCGCAATGTCTGCCTTTGATGCTTCTCCTTTATTGACTCGCTTCAAAATCTTTACAAGCCAGCCCGTACCTTCACGGCATGGCGTACATTGACCGCATGATTCATGCCAGTAGAACTTGGAGATACGCTCGAGTACTTTCGGGATGTCGGTGTCTTCATCCATAACCATGATACCACCTGTACCGATAGACGAACCCGCTGCCTTTAAGCTTTCTGCATCCATCTTGATGCCTTCAAGCCCGTCACCACGAAGCGGAGGCATTGATGAGCCGCCAGGAATGACCATCTTAATCTTCTTATCACCCGTGACTCCACCAGCATACTTATAGATCATATCTGTAAGCAGAGTGCCGCTGGGGACTTCAAAGACACCCGGATTGTTTACATGTCCACTAACACCAAGAAGAAGTGTGCCGGGATGTTTCGGTTCGCCAATCTGGGAGAACGCTTCTGCACCAATGTTCATAATGGCAGGGATATTCGCTATCGTCTCGACATTGTTGATCGTCGTGGGCTGTCCCCATAGACCATAATTCGCAGGAAATGGCGGCTTGACTCTCGGATAACCACGCTGTCCTTCGAGCGAATTCATAAGCGCCGATTCTTCACCAACGATATATGCTCCAGCTCCTTTATGGACAGTGATATCAACTTTGTATGGTACACCCTCGCCAGCCGGCTTATAGGTTTCGAGCATCTTGTCACCGATAAACCCCTTTGCATACGCGTCGGCGACTGCCTTCTCGACCATCTTTATCCAATGAGCATATTCGCCACGGATATATACATAGGCATGACGTACCTGCATCGCATAGCTTGCGATGAGCATACCTTCGATCATCTGATGCGGGTTAAACTCAAATACCTGACGGTCTTTGAATGAACCGGGCTCTGATTCGTCGCCATTGATGAGCAGATATTTCCTTCTCTCCGTGCCTTTGGGCATGAACGTCCACTTTAGCCCCGTCGGGAATGCCGCGCCTCCGCGACCGCGAAGTCCGGACTTCTTGACTTCTTCTATAACATCATCGGGCTTCATGCCAAATGCCTTGCGCATCGCATCGGTGTAGCCGCCGTTCTTTACATAGACATCAATATCGCGGAGATTCGCAATATCGGGAAGAATAAGCTTTGGTGTGGTTGACATTTGCAGTCGTTAGTCGTTAGCGGCTGTAGATAAGTCGGGTAGTTGTACTGTGCGCTTCGGGGTCGGCACATTGCCTGTTGATTTGATCTGTCCAAGGACTTGCAGCGCCTCATCGGTATTAATCCGCTCAAAGAAGGTATCCCCTACTGCCATCATCGGCGCGCCGCCGCAGGCCCCCATACACTCGACCTCTTCGAGCGAGAACGTCCCGTCGGAGGTACGCTCCATGTGTCCACAACCTAGCTGCATCTTTACGGCATCATAGATCTTATCACCGCCGCGAAGCATACAGCTTACGTTCGTGCAGACCATGACGTGGTGCTTGCCCATCGGCTTCTCGAAAAACATAGTGTAAAAGCTGACAACGCCCATGACGTGGCTTTTCTCGCAGACGCATATCTCCGCAGCGACAGCCATTGCCTTATCATCAATCCACCCCTGCTTTTCCTGTATCTTCCAGAGTACAGGCAGAAGGATGGCTTGCGGGTTTTCGTAGCTCTTCTTGAGCGCGTCAAATTCTTGTAATTCCTGTTGGGTAAACACTTCGCGTAGTTTATTTTTGCAAAAATACGAAAAAGTCAGGGGGGAGAGGTCAGGGTTCAGGGTTTAGTACCGCAGGTCTCCGACCTGCCTCTTGGAAAAAACTTGAAATGATCCGGATAAGAACTTACCCCGTAAAAAGTTGAAAGCCCCTGCAATTAAGCAGGGGCTTTCAGGAGGTCACTATGAAACACACAGAACGTGAGACTGAAGTCTTAGTGAGACATATACTGATTAGATAACAACATTCATGCCATAAGTGGTTCATTTTTCTTCAGAAATAAAGTATTTTGAGATTATTTTGTACCCTTTCCAATCACCTAAGAAAAGATGAAAAAATAATGTACAATCTCAGTAAAATTTTCATATCTTTGCACATCCAATATATTCACCAGTAGAGGATAATCATGAAAACATATTTACGTCTTGTCGCACTTTTTCTTGCTCTCTTTAGTGCTTTGCCATTATTAGCAACAAATATGACAATCGGCAGGATCGAGATGCCCTCGGGGACGATCGCTGCCGGAAAGCCAACGCCAATCCGCTTTTGGGTCAAGAACACCAATGTACTTGATGCAAATGCGTACACGCTTACTGCATCGATTACATTAAAAGGAAGCGCATCAATACTCTATCAGTCAGTATTTTCCGGTACGAACTTGAAAAAGTTTGACTCAACTCTTGTAACCGCGCCAACGGGCTTCACTCCGTTAAATCCGGGAGAATACGAAATAACTTGCAGGGTTGATTTTGCTGAAGATATTGACCACTCCGACGATGCAAAAAAAGGTACGTTCACAGCTATTGCCCCACCAAATCTTGGTACGCGTATCAGACAGTTTAATTATTTTAGCCCCAGAGGTGATTCACTCTCGACGATGGGAATCATTGAGTTTACTGTCCCGCCACAGTCAGCACCAAAATTCTTGAATGTTCTCATACGGCGAAATGATACGAGTGAAGCAGTCTGGATCGCACGTAACCTACTCTTCCTCCCACCTGCGTTCACTCCGCAAAACCCTATCGGTATGTTCATCGATTTCAAACGTATCGGATTACAGCCGGGCGAAGATGCCGACTCGGTAATACTTTGTGTCTTCTGTACCGATACACCCCTGTCAGAAGCACCCGCACCTGACGTAACCTGTGAATGGTACGATGTGAAACCCGATGTCTATGCTGTAGGAGAGGGTAGCGTGGAAAATGCTGCTGGAAATAATCCTCAATGGTTCATCGGCGATTCACTGCCGACATTCCTTGCCACGCCTACATTGACTGATACTGTCGAGCGAGCATGTACCATGCCGAATATTGATCTTGTTGATACAGCTCATCCGTATGTTGATGGAGGGTATGGTGGTGACCTTAATGCATGTGGACCTGCCGCAGTTGCAAATAGTATGGAGTGGCTCGAAAAATCTTTTCCAGGGCGGATTAACTCTGGACTAACACACCGCGAAAAACTTGAAGAAATAGCTTCATTCTGTCCAAGAGATCCAACGGGAAATGTTGCGTTTGTTGATCTGATAAAAGCAAAACTTGCATTTATTGATAAACATAAACTACCTATTAAAGTAAAGTATCAGGCGGTTTGGGGGGATACTACCGATATGCCCTCACCTGACCCACGGTATGGACATTCCGCTGATTATCAAGGTGGAGGTGGAAATAGACTTGACCCGAAACGAGCGCCTAAGTGGGACTGGACCGTAAAGGAAATGCAAGATAGTGAGGATGTTGAAATGTTCGTTGGATATTGGGATCAAAACCTACAGAGAACAAATGGGCACTATGTTGTAATCACAGGTACAGCAGTTATAAACGGAGTAAAGCAGATTCGCTTTAAGGAAGATCAAAATCAAAACGTTGTTGGCGGCACTGCAATGCCAAGCGTCTTTTGGAAAGTACACTCGTCGGGTTGGCCGTACATCCCTGATCTTAGTTCTGAAACCTCTACCTGCCTTATTGAAGGGATGATAAGTGAAAGTTATGATACGACAGTAAAATTTGTTGAAACAGGTGTGGCTGACATTCTCAAAGACCGCAACTTCCTCATCACCATTGAGAAGAACCCCACACAACGAACTGAATCTGTGGCATTTGATCTGTTCATCGGGGAAGGCGGAAAGTACCGAATCGCTCTTTATGATCTAACCGGGCGTGAGATAGCTCTTCTTGCCGACGAATACTTTGTCTTCGGCGCGAAGAGATACTATTGGGACGGTATGACAACAACTAAGACACTTGCTCCGACCGGAATATATTTCTTAAGCGTCATAGGCGAAGGAAGAAGAGAGATGGTGAAAGTAGTAAGGTATTAACGGACTTTATAACTTCCCTGCATAGTAAAATAGTTTGAAGTACACACCGTCGGGCGAGCGAAACGTTGCGTTGAGCTTCTTGCCTGATTGGTCGGGCGTTTCATGGATGATAGCTATTCCGGCTTTCACTAATGCTTCTATTTGTGCTTCTGCTTTTGATGAGTAGTATATCAACATCGCACCCTTAACATCTTCGCTCTGGTACAACCCAAGCACTATACTACCATCTTTGACGATTGCCCATGGGTATGGTACATTATACACACCGGATGCATCAAAACCAAGTTGTTTCCAGAAGGCAACTGCAGAGTCTCGACTTGGTACACCGATAGTCAGTTCACTAAATGTGCCACACTTGGGGTTCTCTGCGCCGCTTGGTTTTAGTGAAGTTGCCTCGCTGCGATGAATATCAACAGTAACTCCGCCCGGCGAATTGAATATTATTTCGCTAATACCTTTCTCATCACGCTTCACTTCTGCATCCGGAACAGTCTTTTTGACTAACTTCTCAATCGCGGTCAAGTCCTCGGCGAAGTATGCAATAATAGGGCTTTTGAATGTTTCTTTTAAGAGCGTCAGGATTATTTGACCATCGGTCAGCCGCAGGAATTTCGTCTCGGAAGTTATATCTTCCGAAGCATCACCCAACGGTGCGAATCCAAACTCCGTATAGAATTCATACGACGTTGGTATGTCGCTCGACGAAACTGCTATCCGTGCCGATGAACCAAGTTTGACAGTTTGTCCGTTAATTACGGTTGACATACAAAGTAAGAACAGAATGAACGATACTCTTCTCATATGCTATAGAAGTTATTATACAGCCAACTTCTCCATCTGCGTTTTGTAGCTGGCAAGTTTGTCTTTTTCTTTTGTGATGATATGCTCCGGTGCGCGACTGACGAAGTTCTCGTCCGACAGCTTCGCAAGAAGCGACTCATACTGCTTCGTAACTCTCTCAAGTTCTTTCTTGATGCGTTCTTTTTCTTTAGCAGTGTCTTCGGCTGATAACGTCTCGAGCTTCATGAACACTTGTCCTCTTCCGCCGAGAAGCTCTGCTGAATATTCGTTCGATGATAATTCTCCCCCGCCATCAGCTTCGATAGTAAGCGGCTCTGCCTTACAAATTCGCTCGATAATATTACGCGCTGATTCGGTAAGTGCAACATCTGAACTTCCCTTGAGTCGTATCACAAACTCCGCTGACTTGCTCGGGGCAATCTTGCCATTGGCACGTAGTAGTCGTGCTGCTTCGATGATGCGTTGGATAAACTCAAACTCTGCTTCTGCCGCATCATCTATCTTCCCTTCATCGGCGGTGATGTAATCATCTCTGCCGATAAGGACTGTCTCGGGGTTGCCTGTCAAACCATGCCATAGTTCTTCGGTGACGAATGGCATGATCGGGTGCAACATCCGCAAAATTCCTTCGAGTATCTCAACGGCAAGCGGCGTAGATTCCGGCTGAAGCTTTACTACTTCAAGGTACCAGTCGCAGAAATCCTTCCAGATAAAATCATAGAGTATCTTCGTTACCTCGTTTATCTGATAACCATCAAATGCCTTGCGTGCATCGCGTGCCGTGCGGTTAGCGCGGGATAGAATCCATCTGTCAGCGAGGGACTTCGGGGTGTTCTGGGTGCTAGGTGCGGTGTGCTTTGTATTCTCATCATTGCCTATTCCCGATTCCCCATTCCCAATACTGTTCAGATACTCCGTATCCTTCTCCTCAAACTTTGGCTGCGGAAAATTCGACTGATACTCATCGCGCTTCATCATCACGAAGCGTGTTGCGTTGTAAAGTTTGTTCGCAAAGTTTCTGCCTTGCTCGCAGGATTCTTCGCCGAATCGAACATCCTGCCCAAGAGGCGCGAGATAGAGCAGCGTGAAACGTACTGCATCAGTGCCGTACTTATTGCCGAGGTCTATCGGGTCGGGCGAGTTGCCGAGCGACTTACTCATCTTGCGTCCTTGTTGGTCGCGGATAATATTATGGAAATACACATCACGGAACGGGATGAGGTCCTCCATCTCAGTTCGTGGTGAACCATCAAGCTTCGGCATATCTTTCATGAATTCTATGCCACCCATGATCATTCGCGCAACCCAGAAGAAGATGATATCCGGTGCTGTTGATAATAATGCTCCGGGATAGAACGTCTGCAGGTCTTTCGTATTGTTCGGCCAGCCGAACGTTGCAAATGGCCATAGCCACGATGAGAACCACGTATCAACGACATCCTCATCTTGCTTCAAACTACCTTTATATCCTGCCGCATCTGCCTTGGCTTGTGCTTCGGCTTCGTTGCGTCCGACAAATATCTCACCGTTCTCACCATACCATGCAGGGATTCGCTGTCCCCACCATAGCTGACGCGAGATACACCAGTCCCTGATGTTAGTCATCCAGTGACGGTAGGTATTAACCCAACGCGCAGGGTGGAATGTGATGAGACCATCTTCAACAACCTTCAATGCCGGCTCGGCGAGCGGTTTCATTTTGACAAACCATTGATCCGAGAGGTACGGCTCAATCATTTCGCCACCTCGCTCGGAATACCCTACGGAGTTCGTGTAGTCTTCTATCTTTTCGATAAGAACAAGCTCTTCGAGGTCGGCAAGTATCTTCTTGCGTGCGACGTACCTATCAAGCCCCTTATATTTTCCGCCATTCTCATTTATCGAGGCGTCGGGATTCATGACGTTAAGCTGTTCGAGGTTATGACGCAGCCCTATCTCAAAGTCGTTCGGGTCATGGGCAGGGGTTATCTTGACACATCCTGTACCGAATTCCTTATCAACATACTCATCGGCGATAATAGGTATCTCGCGGTTCATAAGCGGCAGCATCAGCTTTCTGCCAACAAGCTTCGTGTAGCGTTCATCCGATGGATTAACTGCTACTGCAACGTCGCCGAGCATTGTCTCGGGGCGCGTTGTAGCAATGATGATAAACTCTGGCTCGTCTGCTTTCCTATCGATAAGCGGATAGCGGAAATAGTGTAGCTTGCCTGTCGTCTCCTTGTGGATTACTTCCTCATCAGAGAGTGCCGACTGCGCGACGGGCGACCAGTTGATGATTCGCTTGCCGCGATAGATAAGTCCTTTCTCATGTAACCTGACAAATGCCTCGACGACGGCTTGGTAATAATGCTCATCCATCGTGAAGGTAAACCGGCGCCAATCAGGCGAACAACCGAGGGCTCGAAGCTGCGTCTCGATAAAGTCGCTGTGCTTACCTTTCCAGTCCCAAACCTTCTCGATAAACTTCTCGCGACCAAGTTCTCGGCGCGAAGTGCCCTCTTCCTTGACTTGTTTTTCAACCTTCGTCTGGGTTGCAATGCCTGCATGATCAGTACCCGGCAGCCAGAGCGACTCATGCCCGAGCATACGATGATAGCGGATATAGGTATCCTGTATCGTATTATTGAGGGCATGACCCATGTGCAGAATACCCGTCACGTTCGGCGGAGGCATACAGACGACAAATGGCGGCTTATCATCGGCGCGGCGACCGGTCGGGTCCTGCGGCGCTTCGTCCGGGCGGTAGGCATAGAACAACCCACCCGTTTCCCAAGCGGAATACCATTTCTTCTCTACATCTTGCGGCGCATACGCCTTCGCTAACTCTTTTTTCGGTGTCTCTGACATATCGGATTTTATAGTTAATTGAAAACAGTTATAAGGACGGGAGGTTCAATCTTTAGCCATGAGAGCTCGCACTTTTGGTGAATAAACCGGACATATATTGCTTTACTCATATACCTCCTCAAGCTCTTCGCCCATGACAAGTGAGCCCTTTTTGTCAACGCTCCAGTTGTCTTCCCCGTTTAGATCCGGCTCTGCAATTTCTCCTTGCAACTCGTTGATTTCTTTATCAACTAACTGTGCACTCTCACGTGGCGTGACCTCTTCGGTTACTTGAGCTTTTACTGATTCCTCTACCGGAAAATCAGGTACGATAACCTCAAGCGGCTTTGCTGGGATAACGGCTTCATGTTGTGCTATCGTGCTTTGCTTGGTCACTGCCACTGCTATCTGCGAGAGACGACCGAGTCCGCCCTTATCGGCTTTGCCTGCTTCGGGTTCTGTCGTGACTTGCGAATACACAAGAACGGCGACGTTAAACTTCGTCACCAAATCGCGCAGCGCAAATAGAAGTCGCTCCTTGCGACGGCTTGAGTTCGAGGTCCATTCCCAGCCCATGATGATTACAACTCTTAACTGGGCGTTGATGACCATTGATTCGACAAGTCCGAGATCACTCACCAGATCGCCGATGACAGAATCATAGACAACAAGTTTTGCGCCGGGCTTGCGGCAGTCGGGGTTATGGTAATACATATCACGCTTGGGTTTGAATGGCGCCATGTGTTCATTGAAGCGGCGGACAGACATTCCGCAGTTTACAAGCATAACACCTGCCCCTGCCTTTTGCGAGGTAATGGCTACATCCGCGGCATGACGCATCATATCTTCAGCATCATCGGAGATAACGACGGATATTTCACCTTCGGCAATAGGCGTACTCTTGACATGAGCAAGATTTGTCATTGATTGTATCATAAGGGTATAGGTTTGGAATTCGTAGGGGCTCGCCGGTGGCGTGCCCATCTTTATGGTTGGATCGTAAGGGCACACGGTTCAAGCGTAAAGCCCAAAGGTGGTTAGGATAGGAATTTAAGCTTTCAGCTTTGCGCTTCAAGCTTGGAATGCAAATATACGCAAAAATTAACCTGTTTGCAAGATGCCCATGGATATAAAGTGAAAGTATTTTTTTCGCCGATTGGGAGCCGCAAACGCCAATTTACTGTACAGTTTACCATACACAGGTGCCCATCCTCCTCGCTCCCCCGCCTTTTCAAGGCGGGGGCTGGGGGGCGGTTATGAAATCAAACCCGGCGACAGCCGAACAGAATCTAACCCCCACTCCCGAGAAGAGAATAATGTATTGTTTAATAAATAACCTTCCTCTGTATCTCCTTCACGTTCGCTTCGCTCAGTGCAGGCTCTTGAAAAGGAAGGAGAGGGCTCTTCTTGCTCCCCCGACTTTTCAAGGCGGGGGCTGGGGGCGGTTATTAAATAATTGGCGTCAGTCATACACATTGGCTTCATCCTGCGCCTAAAAAAACAAAACCCCGCTTGCGCGGGGTCTTGCCATCTATCATTAAACCATTAACAAATATGAAAAATATCAACATCCGAAACCAATAACGTACACTGACAATAATACAATGCCGAAAAAACAGAAATCATTCCCGTAGGGGCACACGGCAGTGTGCCATCTTAATGAGCGGTCGTCCCTATCGCTGTATAACGATCTTCTGTGTTTGGCTGCCGGAGCGAAGCCAGTAGATACCAGGAGTAAGTGAAGATGTATTGAAAGAGACAGATTTCTCTGTTCTGCTTAGTTCGGGGATATGTACTTCCCTGCCGAGTTGGTCGAATACTTCGACCATATTATTAACATCTTCAGATTTTACGATTAGCATATTTGAGGCTGGATTAGGAAACAGTGAAATCTCTGTTGTAGTTATTACTGGGAGTTCCGGTGATGACAACTTATATGACCTGTAGAAATTTATTTTGACGTGACTAGTAGGATACGATTTACTGTAAACCAATGTATGCCCTTCTCTTCGCCCTCCGGAAGCAGGTCCTTCATCAAAATAATAATAATAGAACTTTCCGGAATCCAAAGCAGCTTGGTCAAGATATATTTCAAAACGTTCTGGAGTAATTGAAAAGAATACATCGCTGAATGAAATGGTATTCATGAAGATGTAGCTTGGCTTACCACTGAGGTCATCATAAGACAAATTAAAAGACCTAACCGAATTCTGAGTTGAATCAATTACAAAAGTTATCTTCGTCCACTTTCCGATAAGAGCGAGTGTATCGTTTGACCAAAATTCGGAAGTAACTTTATAATTCACCACATTTGAAGGCAAATATCTGTATTCAGACCCTTCGCGAATTTCAACATCAATCATCTGAATTGTGACTGAATCAAATTGCATCTGTGAGCGGGCACTGTCACATGCCGCAAAAGAAAGATAGAAAACTGCAAAGATAAGTAAGCGTTTCATATGAGGTGATAATGCCTATCGTAGGAATAAACACCTACCATCGCCGAAAGTTGCAGGGCTAACTACATGCTAAAAACCTATTCTTACTTCCCCACCACTTCAAAGACATCACCGAAGGGTGCGGAGAATTTGTCGCATGCTTCCTGGAGCGATGTGGCTTCTATGACTTGGTGGATATCATCCTCGCCGTGGAATTTCTGGCGGATGGTCTTGAAACGGTTTGGGTCGGTAAGTGCGTATGGCGGCTGCAGCGATGATGAAGTAAAGGTATATTCACGGGGCACCTTCTCCTCTTTCTTCTTAGCATGAGGAACCGGCTCGAAGTGAACGTGGAGATAAATATAGGTAAATGTGGAGGTCAGATAGTCAGTTTTGACAAGAGCCTCACCCGGGGATTTCAGTACAACCTTGTATTTCATACCAAACCAACACCAAAACCCTCTAAAAGGGTACTGCTAAATGGGGTTCGTGGGCACTAACTGCATAAAAGCGGCTCAATTATAGCAATTGAGCCGCTTTCTGATTCGCTATGATTTCTCTCAAAGCTTACTTCTTAGATGTACCGCCTTGGGTTGAGGTAGTGGCAGGAGCTTTTGCAGTCCCTCCAGTATTGCTTGTCGTGCCGGAGCCCTTTGATACACCACCTTGACTTGTTGTAGAGGCGGGTTTCTTTGCAACACCACCACTATTTACTGTAGCATTGGGTACAGCGACTGCTCGGCGGTATTTCTTCCTTGAAAGTCGTTTGGCTTTACGATCATCATCGTTGATAGCCCCTTTATGACCATCTTTATACCATCCCTTATGCTTACCATTATTGGTATGAGCATTGCGTTTATGCTTCTTGTTGCCGTTATTATGAGCAGATACAAGAGTCGGCATGGAGAGGATCACCATCAACATAAAAATTATCAATCGTTTCATATATGTATTCCTTATCGTTAGTAAAACCGATTCATTACCGGTCACTAAAAGGATACGCCACATACAGAGCGTAGTTACATGAGAAGTTGTTCACACGCTGTTCATCTGATGAGATAGACGAAGTCCGCTTTACATTTCGTATCTTTGTACATGATATTACTGACGAGATAGGTTATGAAGACTTCACTTTTTATCGGTGCTCGGGTATTGCCTGAGAATTCGGGCATGGAAGTGCATTTTGACGATAATCACATCCTCATCTCCCCTATCGTGGATTGGGACGATAATGACGGCACAGGGCATAAACCAGTTACGTTGGAAGTCTATATTAATGGCAAACTCGCAACTGCCTGCAAACATCAGGAGGATATAGAGCATAGATTCGAAGGGAAATCAGGTGAGCATGTCCTCTATGCAAGGCATGATTTCTTTGTCCGCAAGCATGAGCACAAGTTTCAGTTCTTACCTGAAGCAGTAACGCTTACCATAAATCGCCGCCCCGTCCATCACACAAAGACCGACCCGCATAACAAACTACTCTTCGCGCTTTATGCTACCTATCTATTTGCATGTATTGTCCTTATAAAATTAGTATCGTTCTTTGTTATTGGGTTAGATGTCTATAATCATAAGACACTGGCAATATACTACGGCGTGTTCTTACTCGCTACACTCTATAGTGAGCGTATCTTCCGCAGACATCATTTGAGGGCTACTATCATAGCAAGTGCGGCTATGCTTATTGAATTGGTGATGTATTGCTTACCATTGGGCGGGATGTTCTCTTCTCTTTTAGATACATCGAAGGAGTTCGATGCGTTGGGATTGCTCGGGGTGTATTTCGCAGTGGCTATGCGGC
>JBKJTT010000013.1:0-7885 GCA_046590205.1 Kapaibacterium sp. (SeqCode) | reverse complement strand
GTAGATTCTACCCTCATCCCCAGCCCTTCTCCCTGCAAGGGAGAAGGGAGCAAGATATTTTCCCTCTTCAACTGCTTTGGAGAGGGGATTTTTTTTGTGGGAAAAGAAAATTGAATTTTGAAAAAACGGAGTTGAAAAGTCGTATTTTTGCACAGATTTCGAGATAAGGGCGCTTAGTCTCAGCTGGTTTAGAGCGACTCGTTTACACCGAGTAGGTCGGGGGTTCGAATCCCTCAGCGCCCACAAAGTCAATTAGGAATTACGAATTACAAATTTGCAATTCCGGTTCATAATCTGGGTTATTATTGCTTTCTCTGATAGTTATCTCGGATTACCGAACAAAGCGTTTTTGCAGGTTGTTTTTTGTGTCGAACTCAACAACACGAGAGAGTTTAAGTAAGGAATGGCAGAAGCAAGCTCGTCCCGTCCCACACCACCATGGCTCCGTAGCGGGGCAGATCGCACGATCGGCACACCTGCGCCGTCGGGTGCTCCTGTAGCGCCAAAACCTGCGCCAGCCAGCGCCGAAGCAACCGAAGAAGTTGCAGTAGCTGAAGCCCCGGTAGCCAAGAAGAAGAAAGCGAAGCTTTTGGCAGTCGTCCACATGGAGGGCTGTACCGGCTGTGACGTATGCGTCGAGTTTTGCCCCGTTGACTGTATCTACCATATTCCCGGACCCGAACATATTATTGCCACGAACCCACATGCTGCCGTCAATGGAGTTGTGATGATAGACGAGGATGTCTGTATCGGCTGTAAGCTTTGCGCAAAGTACTGCCCATGGGAGACTATTGAGATGATAGCCAGCGATGAGCTTGAAGAAGCACGCGCAATGGGATTAACATATTAAGATTTTTTCTTGAAGAGGAAAGAGTATGTCTGAAGAGACGAATAATAACGAAAATTTACAAGAACTTCCGAATCTGGAAGTGCAGCGCCCTGAAGAGGCAGGTACGCATCCGACCACGACGTCAAATATGCCGCCGATGAGAGATGTGCCGCCAGAACTTATGGCAGTAGCCGCAAAGACCGCCGCACCCGGTGCTGCGTCATCACGTATGGCAGAGCCGCCCAAGCAGCCAATGGGCAAGCCGCTCCCAAAAGCGGAGAATGACCCGGGCATCTGGGCATTCGGTCGCCGTAACTTCTTGCAGGCAGCAGGGTGGATGTCGTTCTTCGGTTTCATCACCGTTGCAACCGTTGGCGCACTTCGCATGATGTTCCCTCGTACGCTCTATGAACCACCAACAACTTTCAAGGCAGGCGTTCCGAGCGAGTACCTTCCGATGACCGTATCGGAAAAATACAAGGACGATCAGCGCGTCTGGATATGCCGTGACGAAGAGAAGCTCTACGCAATCATTGCTATCTGTACTCATCTCGGCTGTACGCCTCGTTGGTTAGCATCAGAGAGCAAGTTCAAATGTCCTTGTCATGGTTCGGGCTTCCGTTTCGACGGGGTGAACTTTGAAGGACCTGCACCTCGTCCACTCGAGCGTGCAAAGATCACGCTTTCTGAGACAGGTGAAATACTCATTGATAAAGGCACAAAATTCCTTTGGGAAAAAAGCCAATGGGGAGAACCAGAATCGTTTATTAAAGTGTAAGTTTAGGTAATTACTGTAATAGTATTATGGCATTCAAGTTACCGTTCGTTCCGCCAAAGCCGCCGCCGCTTGAGAAGATCAAGAAGGACGTAACGCAGCACGAGGCATGGAAATCAATTTTCCGACATTCGTATCAGGATAACCAACGTAACCGTGCATTGCAGATCGTTGATAACGTATTCCTGCATTTGCATCCTGTCCGTGTCACGCGCCATGCAACGAACTACTCGTTCACATGGGGTATGGGCGGTATTACGTTCTTGCTCTTTATCGTCCTTACGATTACAGGCGTTATCCTTATGTTCTACTACCGTCCGACGGAGTCATTTGCGTTTCAGGATATGAAGGCGCTTATGAACGACGTAGCGTTCGGTCCGCTCATGCGTAATATGCACAGGTGGGCAGCACATGCGATGGTTATGACGGTGATGTTGCACATGTTCCGCGTATTTTTGACCGGTTCGTATAAACCGCCTCGTCAGTTCAACTGGGGTGTTGGTGTCATTCTTCTGCTTCTCACATTTCTGCTTTCATTTACCGGATACTTACTCCCATGGGATCAGCTTGCAATTTGGGCTGTGACAGTGGGTACGAATATGGCTCGTGCCGTGCCGATGGCGGGCAGCGAAGGACCGTTCTCAAGTTATCTCGGACTTCGTCCCGACAACGACATTCGTTTTATTCTTCTCGGTGGTACGCAGGTAGGTGAGCCGACTCTCTTACGTTTCTATGTCGGACATTGTATCTTCCTACCGTTCGTTGCCGCAGTATTTATGGCAGTTCACTTCTGGCGTATCCGTAAGGACGGCGGAATATCGGGACCTGTAGTTGATACAAAGGCAAGCGCCGGTGCGAAATACATAGCACAGAAGATGGCAGAAAAGCGTATCTCGCAGATCAAAGGCGCACCGGCTCCGGCTGCTAAGCCCGCACCGGCGAAAGCTCCGGCTCCTGCAAAGCCAGCCGCAGCACCTGTTACCGCATCTGCCGCTCCGGCAGCTGCCCCAGCAACTGGTGGTAAACCTGCTCCACCATGGTTGAAAAAGTAAGATAAGGAGACAAAAGACTTATGATGGAAGGATTGCATAATTTTTGGAAGATAGTGAGCGTACCGGACAACGTGCCGATTGTGCTCATGATATTCTTCATTATGTTCTATTGTTGGCTTACCTACAAGCAAGCCAGACGTAATGACCGCATGGGTGTCTTTGAGGCAACGCAAGCCGATAAGGTTCAGGTATGGCCCTATCTTGTGAAGATAGAGTTCTTGGTGACAATAATTGTAATGATTATACTTACCGTATGGTCTATCACGATCAATGCGCCGCTTGAAGAACCGGCAAATCCGTCGCTGACTCCGAACCCATCGAAAGCACCTTGGTACTTCCTTGGGCTTCAAGAGATGCTCGTGTACTTCGATCCATGGATTGCGGGCGTTATCTTGCCGACTATCATTCTTATCGGGCTGATACTTATTCCTTATATAGATATTAATCCAAAAGGGAATGGATATTATACATTCAAAGAGCGTCCATTTGCAATTGCTACATTTGTTATCGGCTTTGTCGTTCTTTGGGTTGCGCTTATCGTACTTGGTACGTTCATGCGTGGCCCGGGGTGGTATTACTTCTGGCCATGGGAGTATTGGGATACACACCGAGTTGTAGCGCTTACAAACCTTGATCTACTTGAGCTTATTGGTATTCCGAGCTATAATATAGACGGAAGTATTAATCAGTTACAAAATCTTATAGGCGGTACTATCTTCTTTGGGTATCTTGTGGCAATACCGCTTTGGGTTTGGAAAAAGTATAAGAATACGTCTGAAGTACTGAAAGAACTCGGACCGGTCAAATACGCAACAACGATGGTGTTGTTCCTTATGATGGCAGGGCTCCCGATCAAGATGTTCCTTCGTCTTGCATTCAACGTGAAATATACTTGGGTGTTCGGTTTTGGGCACGAATTGTTCTTTAATATCTAAGTTTAGAATACTGATAACGAGATGTCAAGTATGAAAAAAGCGCCGTGGTGGAATCCGGCGAAATGGTTTGAGTATCGCAAGAGCATTCCTATCGAGCAGCGTTCGTACACCAAAATATATGGTGTACTTTCGATGCTTCTTTTTGCATTCACTATATGGGCTGTCCTTGACGAAGTCTTGGAGCGTCGTCCGTGGAAGGATATACAAGCGGACTTTAAGGACTTCAAGGTTTCTCGTTTGAAGGTAGAACGCAAGAAAGAACTTGCGAAGATACCGAAGGATGTCCGAGCGAAAGTCCGCAAAGAACTCGCTTCGGCAAAGAATGCACTTGAGTCAGATAAAAATGTAGAGTTGGCAGAGCAGCTTTCGGATCTTGAGGTTGAAATCAAGAATGCTGAACGTGATTATACGTTCACCAAGAGCGAAGCTGACGAAGTGTTCTATCATTTTGATGAAGCAAAAACAGCACGCCATGACACAACAAGCTATGCGAAAACACTTCGCGAACTTGAAAAGAAAATGGCTGGGGAAAAGGTTATTGTTGATGCACTTTTAGTAAAGAAGAAAGTACTTATTGCAAAGCTTGAGCCGGTCAATGCTCGTATCAAGGCAGCACAGGATGAGTATGATAAGGTATTCGCTGGTGTCATTGCTATTGACCGCAAAATAGAGGCGACAGAAAGCATGACGATAGCTGTCAAACAAACCGTGCTTTTGAACTATGAGAAGACCAACTTCAATAATTTCAAGATGCGTGTTGATCGTTGCGAAACGTGTCATTTGAGTTATGCTGACCCACTCTTCAAGAATGATACACTCGTTTCTACTGATGCCGCAGAAGTAAAGAATTGGCTCAAAAAGAATAAGTATAGCGACGAAAAGCACTACACAATCAAGAAGCTCGGTGCGAAGAAAGACACAACGGTTGCTGTTATCAGTGCACTCTTCCGTATGCATCCGAAGACAGACCTTCTTATCAAAGGACATAAAGTTGGTGAACCTGCTGGTCCCGGAGTTCTTGGTTGCGCATCATGTCATGGTGGGCAAGCATCGTCTATCGTCTCGACAGAGTTTGCTCACGGTTTTGAAAAACATTGGACAGAACCGCTTACGACAGGAAAGTATGTAGAAGCATCATGCCAAAGCTGTCACTCAAGCAAGTTTGAGTTTGAAGGTGCAGAATGGATTACGATGGGTAAAAAGCTCTTCGTAGGTTTTGGCTGCTATGGTTGTCACCCTATGCCTGGTTATGAGACAACTACCGGACAAGGGCCGTCTCTCAATAATATCTCCAAGAAGGTTACCCCAGATTGGACATATCAATGGATACTCAACCCGCGCGGTTGGGAGCATGGCACACGTATGCCGAACTTTGTATTCACTCCCGAAGAGTCTAAAGCTGTGACCGCATACCTTTGGGACGCTTCAAAAGATGCAAAATACACGCCTGCTGCTCGTTTCTCTGGCGGTGGCGATGCTATCGCAGGTAAACAAGCATTCTTCGATGTTGGATGCGTTGGTTGTCATAGCGTTGATGAATGGAAGGGAAGCGAGATTCGCGCGAAAGACGCCGCGAACTTCGGTCCTGGCTTAGATAAAGTTGGCTCGAAGGTAACAGCAGAATGGCTCTTTGATTGGATAAAGAATCCGAAGAACTACCTCAAGCATGCGCGTATGCCAAGTATGCGTTTGACCGATGGCGAAGCTTCCAATATCACAGCATACCTGATGACTCAAACCGGTAAGAATGATAGTGTCTCTTCCACATTATCAGGAAATCTTGCTGATGCAAATCTCATCAGAAAAGGCGGCGCGCTCATCAAAAGCTATGGCTGTTACGGATGTCATGAGATAAAAGGAACAGAAGGCGAGTCGAAAGTATCGGTCGCTCTCAATACATTTGGCAAGAAGACACCGAATGAGCTTGCGTATGGCAATATCGCTACGGAGACCTTTGCGAAATGGCGTGCTGACTTCAAGAAGCAGGGCATACCGCTTGCAGAACTTGAGTCACATGCGTCTCATGAGAATAGAGATTGGTACACATGGGTAGTCGGTAAGATGAAGAACTCGCGTATGTACACTACAGAACGCCTGCCCCAGAAAATGCCAAACTTTGATATGTCTGATAAAGAAGCGTATGCTATTAGCGTATTCTTGAAGAGTCAGGACGGCAAGTATATGGGACCAACCTATGCTGATAATGCAATCGAGACATACAATGCAATGCTCTCGAAAGGAAGATTTTTTGCATTCTGGAATAACTGTACCGGTTGCCACAAGGTTGAGGGCGGCGGCGGTGAGCAGTTGCAGAAACTCATAAACACTACATTTGCAGGTGATGCAAACATTGCATACTTCGCTCCGCCATACCTCAAGCCGGTTGGCGCACGTTTACAAGAAGAGTGGTTGCACAACTTCTTGAAAGGACCTTCAAAAGTACGTCCAATTGTGAAGTTCAGAATGCCGACATTCGGATTCTCTGATGCAGACATTGGCACAGCTACGAATTACTTCCTCGGTATCCATAAACAGCAGTTGATGTTCACGCAGTATCAGTTCCAAGGTGACCAGAGCTTGCTTGCCGCAGGTAAGGCACTCTATGATAAGATTAACTGCTTATCATGTCACTCTGCCGGTGCACCAACACCTGATACGAAAGCTCCGAGCTTCGCACTTGCAAAAAACCGTTTGAAGCCGGATTGGGTTGAACACTGGATTGCTCGTCCGGATTCTATCATTCCCGGTACACCAATGACTGCGTTCTGGTGGACAGCAGGAAAGCCATCAACTCCGGCATCGGATATTTTGAATGGTGATATTAATATGCAGATACGCGCTGTTCACACATATATCCAATCGCTTGGTAGCGGGGGAATACCTACCCCAACACCCTATGCGACGATAAACGGCGTAGATAAGTACGTTATGCCTAACGGCGACTATCGCCCGGTAATGACTAACGCGACACCTACATCTCTTGCAAACCAACCTGGTACGCCGCTTCCGAAAAAAGAAGCAGTGAGGAATACCCGAAAAGTTGGTAAGCCAACGGCTTCAAAATAAAGTTCGTAAAATTATTATATTTCAAACCCCGCACCGTAATTGTGTGGGGTTTGTTTTTGTACAACGCAATTTGATATGATAAAGAACATCGCATTTACTTTCGTTATGGCTCTTCTTTTGGTTTCTTGCTCAAAAAAAGAGCAAGAAGAGTCAGTTGATGATGATTTCCAACTCACAGCAGGGTATAAGGTAGTATCACTTTCCAATGGTGGTACCCTAAGTGGTAAAGTTAGTATTGATCCAGCAGATACATATCTCTCTCGCCTTGCGATTCAGCGCGATCAGGAGGTTTGCGGTGCCTCCCATCCGAACCCAAGCGGTCCTGGTACGCTAGGCGGTGTGAAAGGATGTATCGTATGGCTTGAAGGTGTCAGGCAAGGAAAAGATTTTTCGTTTGATGCCAATCCAAAGATGGATCAGCTTGGGTGTGAGTTCTTGCCTCATACGATCATCATGCGTCGAGGTTCGTCACTTATCGTGCATAACTCCGATGATGCACTTCATAATTTCCATGTCTATAATGAGGATGTTTCCTTAGCAAATGAAGCACAGCCCGAAGGTGCGCCACCAAGAGAAATCACCTCACTTACAAAGCCGGGCATCTATAAAGCTGTTTGTGATGTGCATCCTTGGATGCGAGGGTATATCTGCGTTGCAGAGCATCCATATTATGCAATGACAGATTCTTCTGGTGGTTTTTTATTCTCAAATGTGCCGCCTGGTACTTACACATTGAAACTATGGCGTGAAAACTGGCACGTTGACCAAATGAAAAATGAGAGTGGGAAAATCACTTCCTATAAATTCCAACCCGATTACAAAAAAGAGGAGCAAGTCACTATTGAAGGATCGAAAGAATCAAAGGTAGTATTTACGCTCCCGTAACGTCGGCATCAACCGCCTTCGCCAACATGTCTTTTCTATCGCGATAGAGTTTCCCAACCTCAGCTCCGATAAGGAAGACGAGTCCGCCATAATATGCCCATAGCGCAACTGCAACAAGGAATGCGTATGCCCCATAGAGAGCACCGATCCCGCTGATGTAGCGAAGATACATTACAAAGAGAAATCGCATTATCTCCAGAAGACCGACCGTTACGAGTGTACTTAATAATGCAACCTTCCATGAGATACGTTGTGCAGGGAGTATTTTGAAAAGAATATAAAAAATAACGACCATAATTGAGATCGGGACAAAGTATGCAAGTGTACTATTAAAGAATTCAGA
>JBKJTT010000081.1:0-16117 GCA_046590205.1 Kapaibacterium sp. (SeqCode) | reverse complement strand
GTAGCAAATGACTCTCAAATAAAGTGGTAGAGCATTAAGGAAATGAAAAAGCAAATAATCACAATAGTACTTCTATATACCTCGATAATTTCTGCCACAGCTTTATGTCAAACGAGTGTTAATTATTGCTCAATCTTCGCAGGAGGCATCTCTACGGAAGATTCATATAAGTTTGAAGATTCACAAGGGACAGTAGAGCTTACTACACTTAAAAAAACTAATTCTATTGCATTTTTCTCTGATTCTTCCTTCACCTTTTTGAACAATGTATATAGATATACATACACTTATACAGTATATTCAGGTGACATCAAAATTATTCGCACGAAAAATCTCGAAATTGAACTTGATACTTCAGCGGGTATCATCAAGTACCTCTCTTTTGTAGAGGAAGAGAGCCAGTACTTTTCTCAAGTTAATCCTGACATTGTACGAAGGACTGGGAATAAAATCACTATCCAGCGTATTCCGTATTTGATTAGCAACAGTGGTGATTCTGCCAAAATATCGATAGGAAAAATTGGACTCGATACAATAATTAACTCCAAAACAATACCAACAATGCTAATCTGGAACTACTCAAATGATTATCACACGCGATCTCATACCCTCATGCAAGGTAATAAACTACTCACTAATGCAGATGATGCCTTCCTTAACATATTGCTTTTAGGTAGATTCCCTTTGCCGAAGTCAAGTGTAAATTCTGAATTAAAACAGAGTAGTGAGGTCAGATGTAAATACCTAGACGGCAAAGTTGTTTTTTACACACAAAATAGAACAGACCTTCGGAATCACTGCTGTTATAATTCAATCGGACAAAGAGTCAACTCTGCATTGATTAAGGAGACCGAAGACAACCTCACCGTATTCGGCAGCGATCTTCCAAAAGGAATCTATATTATGTGTATAGGAGCACAAGCTGTTAAATTCTTAATTCCCTAAGCCAACGCCTCTTCAATATCCATCATCATTGTCAGAAGAACGGGGCGGAGCTGGAGCTGGAGGCGGGTGTTGCGTTTGGCAATGTCAACGGCACGCATTGCAGCGATGAGCTTTTGCGGTGTGGCAAACTTCGTTGTGAATTTCTCAAGACGCTCGATCTGATCGATGTTATAAACAGAGCCACTACTTCCTGAACATATCGCAAGAGCATCGCGGAGCCAGAGCGAAAGCAGGTGCAGAAATTGTTCGACCGATTGCCGCTTCTCCAAGAACGAACCGCCGCCGGCACGCGGAATGAGCGAATCTATCTGTGCCATCACTCCCTGCCTGTTCTTCGTAACTCCTGCAAGCATCATCTCAATAACCTTCGCGCGGAGCGTTGCAATATCCTCATTAACAAAACTGCGCGCTGCCGAATAACTTCCGCCTGCAAGCCGTGCCAGGAATTCCGATTGCTCTCTCGGTAAGTTATCTCGCTCTTGTAGTGCAGTTGTAATTTCAGCGGGTGAGAGCATATCGAAACGAAGCTCTTGTGTGCGTGAGTGAATCGTCGGCAATAGTTTTGCAGGGTTCGAGCTTGTCAGGATGATAAGCGTATTCTCATGCGGCTCTTCAAGCGTCTTGAGGAATGCGTTTTGCGCGGAGTCGTTCATCATGTTCGCTTCGCTCACGACGACGACGCGCTTCCTGCCTCCGGTCTTTGATTGCGCAAGGCGCATCCGAAGGTCGCGAATCTGGTCA
The DNA here is from genome assembly GCA_046590205.1 of Kapaibacterium sp. (SeqCode). Lineage (GTDB taxonomy): Bacteria > Bacteroidota > Ignavibacteria > Palsa-1295 > Palsa-1295 > DATDEW01. The sequence goes on along the minus strand of JBKJTT010000081.1, from coordinate 14,431 downwards.
ACGGAAAGTGTGACTGCTTTTGGAATTTCTATATTATGATAAGGGTCTGCTGCTTTCGCCGCAAGCTCCTCGCGAAGCTTCGCATTCATTTCGTCCTTATCCTTCTCTTTCATGCTGCCTTCGTTGGCAAGAGCACAGACGAAGACAAGAAGTGGAGATGTGAAATCGGATATCCTTCGGCAGCTATCGCACGCGCCGCAGGACTCTGTGCCGCCAGTCGAGGGGTCAGTGCAATTGACGGCTTTTGCAAGTTCGAATGCGGCGGCATCCTTCCCGATACCCTCCGGACCGGAAAAGAGATAAGCATTCGGCAGTTTGCGCCCCTCAAGCGCCTGCCGAAGCACATTTTTCACCCTGTCCTGCCCGATAATGTTATTCCACATGGTGCAAAAATACGACAGCAGGGGGCAGACGTTTAGGGATTAGACGTTTAGTTTTTTGCCCTAAACTAAACGCCTGATAAGCGAACATCTAAACGTCAATTGACGTATTTTTGCAGAAATGCCACCGCTCTCCAAACCAGTCAGGGTTTTCCTTATCGCATCAGGTGCTATGCTCCTTGTGATGATGCTGTTTTATCCGTTCGGATATGACCAGGCGGCGTTCTCGGTCGGCGGTGATATGGTCTTGAAGAACGGCGCAGTCCCCTTCCGCGACTTCCTCGATACGAAGCCGCCATTCATCTTCTATATATATTCCGTGGCGCTCTTTATCTTCGGTCATCACGATTGGGCTATCCGCGCATTTGATATACTTTTCCATTTTGCCGCGCTCTTTTATTTCTATAAAGTACTCGTGAGCGTCCTGAAGAATGAAGACCAAGCCCTGCTTTCATGTTTTATCTATGTGATACTCTATACAACGAGCGGATATTGGATGACGGCGCAAGCAGAGACATTCGCTATCATCCCCTCGGTCGTTATCTTTTATCATACCGAGCGATTTCTTTCCGGCAAAGGAAAACTCCTCGGGAATGCACTCGCTATCGGGCTTGCCTCGACGACACTCTTCTTCCTGAAGTCGACACTTATGACCGTGCCACTTGCGTCGCTGATGTTTCTCTTAATACGTCAACGTGATAAGAAGAGCTATACATTCGCATTTGCATCTATTGCTGCAACGCTCATAACATCTGGTCTTTATATCTACTACTTGTCTTCAGTAGGTGCACTCGGAAGATTCATAGAGGTATTCGGTTGGGTAAAAGAATATGGTGAGATAAACCCTTTATTTTCATTGGATACTATTCTCAATGAATATCTTGGGAGATTCCCGCAATATTTAGTAATGACACATTCACCAACTTTTCTTGTTGCTGCGGTGATCTGTGTCTATATGATATGGAAAGAGAAGCGAAAAGGGGCAAGGTTATCAGATAGTCAGTATGTCTATATTCATCTAGCTTTGCAAGCTGCGTTCGGTTTATTTGCTGTGCTCTACGAACGAAAGTCTTTTCCTTACCATTACTCCCGCATCTTCTGGGCGATGACACCGCTTATCGTTGCGGGATTAATAGAAGTTGTTAGCTATATCCGTAGAGTCATCAAACCAAGTTATAGAAAGTATGTATATGCTCTACTCATTATTTTTACCCTTCCTCCGCTTTACCGCATCGGTTCGCAGCCGTTGCGCTGGATGATCGTAGAACTTGCGGGAATGAGCAGAGCGCAAGTCGTCGAGAGGACTCACGAACGGTACCCGCTTAAGGAAATGCAACTGCTTGCTGAGAAATATTCGCCGACGCTCTCGTCAAACGACAACGTATTTTTTTGGGGCAACCACGTTGGGGTATATTTCTATCTTGATAAACTCCCAACGACGCTAACGCTTACGAACACCCCCCTTGTAACAAGCTGGTCACCACAGCACTGGCGGGATACGATGATGACGCAGCTTCGACGTTCATCACCAAAGCTCTTCATCACAGAGCGAAGGGATTTCAAGGGCTTCATCAATTTTACCGAAATGGATTCCTGGGAAAATTTGCAAGCATGGGATAGTCTGCGAATTTATCTTGATAGTAATTATACATACGATGACTCAGTCGGAGTGTACCGGATCTTCACTAAAAAAAGCTCCTTGTGAAACCCACACAAAAGCAAGCATTCTCTCTACTCTTTTGGTTCGCGATAGTTGCGATACTTTCTCTGATGCTTGCTTATCAGTTCGGGTATGACCAGTATGTGTTTGCAGTCGGCGGCGAGAAGTTTGTGCAAGAGGGCGCGGTTCCCTTCCGTGACGTGATGGATACAAAGCCGATGCTTATGATGTATATCTACGGCTGGGCATCCGCTATTTTTGGATATACCATCTATTCCATTCGTATCATAGATGTGCTTTACCATCTGGTCGCGCTCTATGTGTATTTCCGATTACTCAAAACCTACTTTGTGAACGAATCTGTCGCATACATTGCCGTGGCAATCTATGCACTTCAATATGTATCAACGGGCGCCGCAGCAACAGCGCAGGCAGAGTCATTCGCGTTGCTTCCAACACTCGGTATTCTTTATGCCACAGGAAAGATTGAGCAGATACAGAAGAGAAAAGACATCCTCTACCTTATTGCATTAACAAGTGTATGCGCATTTGTGCTTTTCGCACTAAAGATAACGCTGATAATGATTCCGCTGGTTATCTGTACGTGGAAGATTATTGATAGCCCGCAGCATCGCAAGCGACACATAGCTCACTTTGTTGGTATGCTAATAGGTTGTGGCATATTTATTCTATCCCTTGTGGTATGGTTATCAGCAAACGGAGCAATTCCGTTCGTGAAGGAATATCTTGCTTGGCTATCAGATTATCATTCCGGCACAGTCGACAGTATGACTATTATTAATAATTATTATCAGAAGCTTACCATAAACCTGTCAGATTCAACTTCGCTTGCCCTTATCCTACTTACTTCAATCGGAATATATATAAGCATCGTCAAACATACATATACATGGGTAAATAGAGAGTACATCACGTTTATTATAATGCTACCTGTAGTTACGGTGTTACTTCTTTTAGCGAATAAGTACTTTCTTTATCAATATGGGTTGTTCTGGTGGTCACTATCTGCTTTTGCAGCTCTCGGATTATACTCTGTGTTCGTTTTAATGCGTGATTATCTTACTCGTCAGAGACATAAAACGCTTACTATGTTTTTTTGTGCTCCACTCGTGATATTCACACTGTTCTTCTCACCGCTTATTGCGGTATATGACAACCTTCATCAGATAGTCTTTGCTCATGAACGTGACAAAGATGACTTCATTGAGTTCTTTCGTCTAAAATCTCTTCACAATGCTCTGGATTCGATTCAAGCAAAACTTGCTCCTATCTTAAAAGATGAAGATAAGGTATTTTTCTTCGGACATCATGTTGGAGTTTACTTTCACTCTCATACATTACCGACCTCAATGATGCTTACGAATGCTTATCTCACTGCAAGTTGGGCTCCGCAGAAATGGAAACAATTAGTCCTTGATGACCTCAAGACCACAAAACATACATATATAATTATCGAGGAAAATGACGCCATAAACGTGACGAACCATTCGGTACTAGACTCTCGCGAGCATTTTAAAAATTGGGAAGAGCTTGCCGCATTCACACATGCTAACTATATGCCGTTTGACTCAACAGAAAAATTTATTATTTACAAACGAGTACATTGAAGAGTAGAAATGTCATAGTGCTTGTGTGTTCAATTGCGGCATTCCTTTTGCTTGTGATGATGCTGTTCCTGCCGCCCGGGTCAGACATCTATATCTTTTCGACAGGCGGCAAGATGATCCTTGAGGGCAAGATACCATACAAGGACTTTATTGATTCAAAGTCACCGGGTATCTTTTATCTCTATGCTGGTATTCATGCTGCGTTTGGTTACGCTCTTGAAGCCGTTCGGATTTTTGACCTACTCTACCATATAGTATCTCTTGCTTTTTTCTATTTACTTCTCAAACGGTATCTCAATGATACAAGAATCGCTTCGCTCTCGGTCCTTATCTATGCGCTATGGTATGTCTCAAGCGGGATCTGGAGTACAGCGCAGTCAGAGTCGTTCGCACTGCTGCCGACACTCGCTATCATCTGGTCTGTACAAAAAAGTCTTGATACAACTTCACAAAAAAATATTCCTTTATATGCACTCGCGGCAGGAATTGCTACAATACTCCTGATAAGTCTAAAGTTTACTCTTCTCTATCCTGTTGTTATAGCCATAGGAATAGTATGGTGGTATCACAGCTCAAAAAAGGCAGGTCTCCTATATTCTGTCGTTATTGGCTTGCTGGTTACATCATCTGCAATCTTTTTCTACTGGTGGCTTGGCGATACCGGCGCGAAAGAGAATTTTGTGCTGATGATGGATTGGCTAGGTGGCTACTCATCTCTCAACCCGTTTAATGACCTGCGTACATATACGATCATTTTTTTTGAGGGCTTTCCGCAGCGACTCCTTACATACTATAGCCCAACCTTTATTGTTTTAGGAGTGATCGGTATTTATCTCTTCTTCGGTAAAAATGATCTTGACAAAAAAGATACGTTAGTAAGCAGTATATTTTCTACACATCTGTTGCTACAATTAGCTGTCGGAATTCTTACAATTCTTTTCGAGCGTAAAAATATCCCCCATCATTTCAGTCGTTCGTTCTGGGCTTTTACACCATTTATAGCTGTCGGTATGATTGCTCTATGGGATACCGTGTATCGATCATGGGCAAAATTGAAAGATTCAGACATCTTCACCCGATTGTCAAAACGGACTATTTATCTGGCAATAGTAGCATTACTATTGCTTGCTACACCAATCATTAAGACATACTCCGAAGCATTTTCATTTATGCTCTTAGACGTAACCGGATACAAAAGTGAATCAATCGACTTTTATGATTATATTGGGGCAGAGTCGCAATTAGACAAGCTCCAGTTATACTTAAGCGAGAATATGAACCCGGGTGATAGCTTCTTTGTATGGGGCTTGATTACTGGTTTGCATTCTCGGATGAATATCCCGCCACCAACGATCATGCTCTCGAACATACAATTACGATCTGCGTGGACATCAGATACTCTGAAGAATTTGGTGCTGCAACAATTGCAGGTTTCGCCGCCTACATATATTATTATTGAGTCAGGGGACTATCACACTAATCTCATCGGCACACTCTACGATTCGTATGGCGCGTATCTTGTATGGGAGGAATTTCTTTCGTTCGTTGATGATAATTACATACGTGAATACGAAATGCCAACCTTCACACTTTTTAAGCGAATATGACAGGTTCCTTACAACGATTTAATACGAAAGAATGGTTGATACTGGGCGCAAGCGTACTCTTGCTCCTTATAACCCTTACCTTCCCGTTTAACTACGACCATACGATTTTTATGATCGGTGGCGAGAAGATTGTGATCCACGGAGGCATTCCATTCCGTGACGTGCTTGATACCAAACCCTTGATGATCATGTATCTCTACGGCTTTTCCTCTGCCCTCTTCGGGCATTCGATGGTATCTATACGACTTTTTGACCTTGTCTTCCAGCTTATTTCACTGTTTTTTGTCTATCGTATATCAAAGCGGATTTTTAATGATGATGAGATAGCACCATGGTCGGTACTTCTTTATTCATTACTGTATGTTTCATTTGATTACACGGCAACAGCTCAAGCAGAGACATTTGCGTTGCTGCCTGCTCTATTTATTACCGATGTGGTGACTCGTGCAATCAAAAATGCAAAGGTAATCAATGTTATACCTATTAGCATTGCCGTTGCTTTTGCAAGTGTCTTTATTCTATTGCTAAAAGTCTCGCTTGTTGTTATTCCTGTATCACTGCTCGGTTTTCTTTTTTTTAAGAAAGGTATTCGTTCTCATATTCACTTTGTTATTTCATCCTTGGGTTTTTCAATAATATTTCTTGGAGGATTTCTCTCATATCTCTATCTATGTGGAGCATTTGAAAACATGCTACACGCATTCAAGTGGTTATCAGATTATTCTAACTTCCATAATGCAGACACAATTAATACAGCAGGGACATGGGCACTTCGAGAGCTGCCCCGAAACTTCATACAGGTATATTCCTTTACCGGGTTGATCTTGCTTGGTATGGGTATCTATGTTTCACTCAAAGAACTTCGTGTAAAGCAATCAACGAAGTTCTGGAGTGACCGCACATATATCTACCTTTTCTTTACAGTATTTGCACTGTGCTTCTCGACTATCATTTATGAGAGAAAATTTTGGGGATATTCATTTACACGGCTACTCTTCTGCTCGCTTCCTTTTATCATTTTCCCACTTGTAGAGTTTACGGGCTTCTTTCGCATGAAGGTAACTAAGCCGACTATAACGAAGATGAACATCCCTTATAAGCTAATTGTATCATTGGTTGTCATTGTGATCTTATTTTTCAGCCCTTTATATTCTCTTGCAGATCGAGGGATACGAAGGATAGTTATATCATATCAAGAAGAGGACATTTTTCAAGATCTGCACCAAACTGATTGGTTTAACACCATCGCCGATCAACGTGACCTCTCTGATACATTAAAAAAGTTTGTTAAAAAAGATGATGATATTTATATATGGGGTAACCACGTCGGAGCATATTACTTTTTAGATAAGGTCCCACCTACGTTCATGATAACATCTGTCATGATCATCTCGCCGTGGACACCTCAAATATGGAAAGAACAAGTGATACGTGAACTTGAAACCAACAAGCCCGACCACTTTATTATAGAGCACTTTGATTATGTTGATATTCTCACAGGTTATAAGCATGATTCTTATATGGGTATGACCCAGTGGAAGCACCTTCAAAGTTTTTTAGAAAATGACTATGACTCGGTGACGAATACCCATAACTTTAGTATTTTTTCACGGAGGGCAGGTAAATGAGCATTCTAAATGTTCTTCGTACCGACAAATTCATTACAATCCTCGTCTTTATAATAGGGACTGTGCTCCTGCTTTCGCTATTATCATATCCGCACGGGCTCGACCAACAGATATTCTCTCTTTATGGCGACATTATTCGTTATGGCGGCATCCCGTACCGTGATGCAATTGAGATCAAACCGCCATTGGTATATTACTTTTATGCTTTTAGCGAACAATTGTTTGGCAACAACGAACTATCAATACGAATTTTTGAAGTTATCTATCAAGTTGCGACTTCATATCTTCTCTATCGATTGACATTGAATGTTACAAGATCAAAAAAGTTTGCCCTTGCTACATACATAACCTACATCATAGTACTTGTTATGCAAGGTTTCTGGGAAACAGCGCAGGCGGAGACATTCTCTACACTACCCGGTCTAATTCTATTTTGGTCGTTGATTAAAGCAGATGATGAGGATGATCTGAAAAAGCTTATGCTCTATGCTGTGGTAGCCGGTTCTACCCTTGCTGCCTATTGCTGGTTCAAGTATAACTTCGTCATACTTATTCCGGCTGTACTGATATTTATTATCAGTCGAAGATCACCAAGACGGGTATTCTTTGCAGCATCTGTTTGTATGAGTTTTATACTATCCTATTCTTCCTATGTACTCTATCTTTATTTGAACGGTGCGTTTCAAACATATCTCGAAGTCATGCTTGAATGGGCTCCTGGATATGCAGGACTTAATCCATTCCTTTCACGAAAAACATTCACTGAAATCATTTGGTTGAATTTCCCTTCACGATTGTTCCAAAATTACACAGGTCTTCTTACTATCTCGATGACAGCAGGGATTATTCATGCATCGAAAAAACATAAAGCATTCTTTCATGAAGCGAATGATAATTTGAGCAGAGCAATACTTTTACTCATTCTTCTGCTTGCTTCGCTCTTTATTAGTCTTATCCTTGAGCGTAAGTTATTTACTTATCACTATAACCGTGCACTATGGACTGCAGCACCCTTTATCGTTATTGGGTTATGGAATATCATGATTCTTTTACGCCTCTATTGGAAACGCAATGAATCTGATACATGGATTTTTACTATTCCATCTCGCATAGCTATCGTTGCAGTCGGACTATTATTGTTATTTTATTCACCCATCCATAAACTCCTTGCAGCCCCTATCGAGTACAGTATAGCAGTACTTGCAGGTGAGAACCCAAAAGAACATCTGATGAAGATCAGCCCGGGCGAATATTATGACGGTGAGTTTGAAGTTGCAGACTCATTACGACCTTACTTGAGCCAGTCGGATAACATATTTGTCTGGGGTACGCATATCGGCACATACGACATTCTTGACAAACGTCCACCTGCAAAAATGATAACGACGATGCAAATGGTTGCTCCTTTTACGCCTAAGTCATGGAGAAAAGAAGTTATCGAAAGACTATACAAAACAAAGCCGAAGTTTATTCTCGTACAAATGGGTGACCCAATACCCAACATCACCGGATCAGAGTTCGATAGCTACGGAAATTATGTCCGCTACGAAGAACTGCTCAACTTTGTAGCAGATTATTACTCGATCAAGTTTGAAACGCTCATGTATGTAGTCTATGAACGAACAGAGGAGATTCCCGACTCCCCTCAAATCTCTTTCTGATAGACTCTATACCTCTTATATGCCTTGCCCTGCATGACTTCTGCCGCGCGGCTCATTGCCGCGTTGTCTTCAAGTATCCATGATGCTTCGCCGTACTTGATTCCGTTCTTTTGTGCGCGTTCGAGTGTTTCGCGGTAAAGGAGTGCATCAACACCTCTTCCCCGATACTCGGGCATAACACCAAGCAAGATAATACGCAGTGTATCTATCGCACTCTTCTTTGTCATGAGATTTGTGATGGCTGTCGGGAGATTCAATACACCTTTGGGTATCTCTTTTCCCGCGCGGAATGCTTGGTTAATGTCAGGTATCGTGAGTGTAAAACCGATCGTCTCTTTTTTACCGTCAGCTTTTACTTTTTCAGCAAATAGTACATAATCCGGTTCGATGATCTGCTTGAGTTCACTTGCAAGCATTGTTATCTCATCATCGGTCAGCGGCACAGCACCCCAGTTCTCTTCCCATCCTTTTGCATAAAGCTCCTTAATCAGATTTACTTCTTCATTAAAGTGCTTCATATCAAGTGAGCGGATCTTCACATCGCTGCGCTGGCGCATCAAGTCTGTAACACGCTTGAGCTTGGGCGAAAGGGTTTTCTCCGCATCAAGATGCCATGCAAGCATATCTTGTTCTTTACTAAACCCGTAGTTCTCAAGTAGTTTGCTGTAGTAAGGCAAATGATACGGCATCATAAATGCTGCGGGATGATCGAAGCCATCAACGAGCATACCAACTTCGTCGTTAATAGACGGGCTGATAGGACCACGAATGGCTGTCCTGCCTTTTGACTTTAACCAATCTTTTGCAGTATCAAAAAGCGTATTTGCAACTTCTTGATTATTTACAGATTCAAAAAATCCAAAGAAGCCGATCTTATCATTATGAAGGGTATTATGTGAGTGGTTGATAATAGCGGCGATACGCCCTACTTCCTTTCCGTTATCTTCTGCGATAAAGAATTTCGCTTCAGCATGTTTGTAGAAAGGGTTGCGCTTCTCATCGATCAGGCGCATTCTATCCATCTCAAGCGGCGGCGTCCAGTTCGGCGTACCTTGATAGATGTCCCACACCATCCGCATGAAGCGAAGCTTCTCTTTGCGTGACGATGCTTCGGTTACTTTGAGTTTTCCAGAAAGTTTATACTCTGCGGAAACTGCGGCGCGATTCTCTTCTGCGGCTGTGATACCTATCTCCGGCTCGTCAAGAACACCGACATCTTCACCAATCTCTTGGAAGAGTTCGAGGATGCGGTCGAGGTGATGCTTCTCATGCGAAGCCATGTAGCTTGTACGCATCATCTGCATACCATCAGGTACACCGGGTGAGATAAATGCATTGACGAACACACCTGCATCATAAAGCTTTCGCCAGAAGACAAATGCCTTTACATCATCACCAACGAGGACTGGCACAATAGCCGTATTATTCTCGATGATCTTAAAGCCGATCTTCTTGAAGTTATCACGCATGTACTGCGCATTATCAAGAAGCTGCTGCATACGATACGGCTCATCACGTAAGATACGAAGTGCGGCAAGAGCAGCCGCGACAGACGGTGGAGTTGGGCTTGCAGAGAAGATCAGCGCAGGCGTTGTATGCTTGATATAATTGATAACACGCTCCGCACCAACGACAAACCCACCAAGACTTGCAAACGTCTTGGAGAATGTACCCATCGTCAGATCAGTATCATCGACAAGTCCGAAGTGACTTGCCGTGCCGCGTCCGCCTAAACCAACAACACCAGAAGCATGGGCATCGTCAACCATGACTCGTGCATTATACTTCTTTGCAAGTGCGATGATATCCGGTAAGTTGACAAGTTCACCTGTAGTTGAGAAGACACCATCGGTTACGATGAGTTTACCAGCATCTATCGGCAATTTCGAGAGACGTCGTTCAAGATCGGCATTATCAAAGTGATTATAGCGAACAACCTCGCCATACATCCCCTTCGTCATGAGGTTTGCAACTACAATACAGGCATGATTATCTTTATCGCTAATGACATACTCGCCGCGACCAACAAGCGACGGGATAACACCCTGTGCTGTCTGGTAACCTGTCGAAAAAAGCAAGCATGATTCTTTTCCTAAGAACTCTGCGAGCTCAAGTTCAAGCTGAATATGAATATCAAGTGTACCGGTCAAGTAACGAGAGCCCGAGCAGCCGGTGCCATACTGTTTGACTGCAGCAAGTGCGGCATCGATCACGCGTTGGTCACGTGTTAAGCCAAGATAATTATTCGAACCAGCCATGATGACGTCTTTGCCTTCCATGCGAACGACGGGACCCTCGTTGGCTTCAATGGCACGGAAGTATGGGTAATACCCCGCTTTTTTTACATCATCGGCACGTGTAAAATCAAATGCTTTCTGGAAAATATCCACGTAGTTTTTTGCGATTATAATGGTGCAAAAATACGGCAATTAGCCCGCATTGGAGAGAAAAGCCCGTTTGGCGTTACCATTATGTTACGCAACTGTTATCATTCCTATAACTTAGGCGTTATAGAGACGTAACAGAGCACGTGCCGTAAATCTATGCTGTTAATTACGATGACAGAACTTTCAAAGCTCGAACCAATGACTAAAACCGTTCTCATCGTTGACGACGAAAAGGATATTCGCGACCTGCTTGCCTATAACCTTTCCAAAGAGGGATTTGCAGTCTTGACAGCCGGTGACGGCAACGAGGCGCTCAAGCAGCTTGCCGACCATAAGGTATCCATTTGCGTTCTCGATATAATGATGCCCGGCCTTGACGGCTTCGAAGTATGCAAACGTATTAGGGCAAACAAGGCATGGGAAACTCTCCCTGTCATTTTCCTGACGGCTCGCTCGTCAGAAGTTGACCAAATCGTCGGCTTAGAGCTTGGTGCTGATGACTACATCCAAAAGCCGGTCTCGGCAAGGGTGCTCGTCGCAAGGGTTAAGTCGCTTCTTCGCCGCTCAAATACTGCGACTCCGAAACTCTCGGATAAAACAGGCACGGAAAAAGTAACTATTGAAGAACTGGAGATAGACCGCCAAAGTTATCGCGTAAAACTTGCAGGAAAAGAGCTGTTCTTCCCGCGCAAAGAATTCGAGCTTCTCTATTTCCTTTGCTCGCATCCCGGTCGTGTCTTTAGCCGCGATACATTGCTCAATGAAGTATGGGGCGAAGGGTCCTATGTTGTCGAGCGTACCGTTGACGTGCATATCTTCAAAGTACGAGATAAACTCGGGAAGATAGGCGACCGCATCGAGACAGTCAAGGGAGTTGGCTACAGGTTCGTAAATTAGGAATTGCTAATTACGAATTCGGATAGAAACTTTCCGTATTTTTACATTCGATTCGTAATTGCTATTTCGTAATTCATAATTACTTAACTTGGCTTCGCTTCGCAACAAAGCATTTGCTGTCCCCCTGTTATTTCTTATAACAGCTATTCTCATTGGTGACTTAGCTCTTTACTTCGCCGAAGGGAATATTCGGACTTCTGCATATATCATTGAAGCAATCGTCTTAGCTATCGCTATCCCTGTTGCTTACCTCCATTCCAGACGGCTTGTAAAGCCCATTGCAGACCTTGTACCGCAGGCGGCAGGTATCGCTGACGGCAGATTAGAGGTCACCTACCATGGACCAAATGAGGTACCGGACGAACTTGTCAGCTTGGCAAATGCCATCAATGAAATAGCTGAAAAACAGGCACAGGACCTTGCCGCTATCAAAAAGCTCGAAAGGATTCGCAGCGAATTCCTTGGCAATGTCAGCCATGAGCTTCGCACCCCGATCTTCGCTGTGCAGGGGTTCATCGAAACGCTCCTCGATGGCGCTCTCGAAGACCCGACCGTCAACCGTGACTTCCTCGAAAGGGCTCAGGCACAGGCGACACGACTCAATGCCCTCCTCAACGATCTTATTGACATAAGCCGCATTGAGTCAGGCGAGATGCGGATGAGCTTTCGTCTCTTTAATCTCCAGTCATTTCTGCGGGACATGGCATTGGAAATGCAACCGATAGCAAGAGGTAAATCCATTGATCTATACTTTTCAGGCAATCTTGGCAATGAACAAGAAGTTGAAGTTTTCGGCGATAAGGAAAGGATAAAACAGGTCATGGTAAACCTTGTTGACAATGCTATAAAATACTCGAATCCCGGCTCTACGGTCAAGATAGAACTCCATGACAATGAACCTCTGAACTTTGCCAAAGTAGTGGTCAGTGACAATGGCATTGGTATTGGCGAAGAACATCTCCCCCGACTCTTCGAGAGATTCTACCGCGTTGATAAAGACCGCTCTCGGACATCGCCCGGGGGGACAGGTCTTGGACTTGCTATCTGTAAACATATCATTGAAGCACATCGGAGTTCGATAAAGGTAACCAGCGAGTCGGGAATTGGTAGTAGTTTCTCCTTTAACTTGCATAAGAATATCTTTTAGCCGCCGAATCTGCCCCTTGGTCTTGGGAGGAAGCAACCCAAAAAATACATTATTTATCCCCTGTAACTATATATAATTCAACAGTATCTTTGTGCACTGTCCTGTGGCTCTCTTGATTGTTTTGGGTGATTATCGTTGCAGGATGCAGAAGCTGGAATGTTTCATACGGGAAAAACGGGCATTTGTTTCAGGGAAAATAAAAAGCCCGAAGATATTCTTCGGGCTTTTCTATAACTATCGTAAAAGATTGTGGCGGTTGTTCTTCATTGCCACCGCCGACAGCGAAGCTTATCCTTCGTAACCGCCGCCGATACAAGCATCAAAATTACGCTTGCATGTAGCGCGGCACGATGCTACTTGTGCCATTGCGGCATTATATGCGTCACGGCATGCCTTCTTTGCAGCAGCAGTTGTTGCATTTGCATCGCAAGATTTCTTGGTTGCTTTTGCAGCAGCTTCCTGTTGGTTGCATTGTTTGAGGCAATCTCTTAGCTGACGTGCGCATGTGATAGGATCACTAGCATTACCTGCGAACGAAGAAGTAGCAAGGAGCGCAGTGACTGCGAAGATCGCTACAAATGATTTGAAGAAGTTTTTCATATATCCTGAGGTTGAAGTTAAAGTTAAAAATTGTGTTAGACCCACCCCTTCGCTCCGGGTGAAAACCCGAAGCGAAGGATGAGGAAGATTAATAGCTAAACCAGTTAGTACCGCCATTAGAGATGTAGGTACGAGTCACACCATTACCGACTACAACTACGTCAATTACATCAGCACCTGTAGGGGCGATTGTGATACCTGCGCCTGTGTTATTCTGAATGACGATGATACGCCCTGAGGTAGCTGCTGCCGGCAACGTTACTGTTGTCGTTGCTGCATTGGCTGCGCGTACAAAGTAGTCGGTTGCAGCAACTGCATAGTTAGCAACTGCACCAACAGCTGTGAATGAAGCGCGAAGTGCTGTTGCAACTACTGTACCGTCGTTCAAGATGCGGTTTGTACCGTTGGTCTGAATTGTACCGCCCGCAGCATTAATTGCACCTGCTGTTGAGGTAATACCTGTACCAGCTGTCATCGTTGTTCCTGCTGTTACTGTCGTTACTGCTGATACCGATGTACCTGCACTAACTGATGTTGTAGCATTTACGGCTGTTCCTGCATTGACCGTTGTTGTGGCATTAACAGTAGTACCAGCAGTTAACGAGCCTGTACTTGCAACGTTAATTCCACCACTAACTGTGAGCGGTCCATCTCCAATCGAATTTGCACCAGTCCACATGGTCATTGTGTTCGCTGTGCCAGACCCAGTAATAAGACCAAGTGAAGCAACTGAACGTGTTGCCAACGCACCACCTGTAGTAGCGGGAGCTACGATAAGGTCAACAAGCGCATTGTTCTGAGCAAGTCCGTTGATTGTCGCACCACCTGCTGTTACT
>JBKJTT010000014.1:0-9171 GCA_046590205.1 Kapaibacterium sp. (SeqCode) | reverse complement strand
CACGGGTTCGAGTCCCGTAGGGGTCACAAAAAAAGCAGCAAAAAAGCAGGTAATTCACCTGCTTTTTCTCATTTATAAAGCTCCGTATTCTGCTTCGTAGCGAGCGATGAAATCTGGGTCCCGCTTACGAAGTTTCTCCGAAGTAACCCGCTTACTTCGAAGCATCATTTTGAGAGCCATCTCCATCGGTGAGAGGTGGATAATATCCTTCAAGCTCTCGAACATCTGTAAGCTCTGATAAGCGGCATCCTGATATTCTTCAACTACGGGTTTACGAACTGCTTCATAGTTCGCAAGGGCATCGCTAACGTTTGTTGCTTCGGCAAAGCACTCATAGAGAGCAATGGAATCTTCAAGAGCTAACTTCGTCCCGCTACCAATCGAGAAGTGAGCAGTATGACAAGCATCGCCCAAGATTACGACATTCTCAAATGTCCAATGCTCATTCTTTACAAGCCAAAAGTTGATCCACATCGAACGGTTTGATAGGAGGGGATAACCGCCCAGATTTTTTTCAAACACTTTCTCAATATATGCCTTCGATGCGGTTTCATCCATTTCATGAAGTCCGGCATTCTGCCACGTAACCTCATCGCACTCGACGACGAACGTACTGGCATTCTTATCAAACTTGTATGAATGCGCCGCAAAGATGCCATGTTCATTTTGCCGGAAGGTAAGCGTCAAGCCATGAAATAGTTGATTTGTACCGTACCAGATATACTTATTCGTTCTGGTACTGATGTTCGGCTTGAAATGCGTAGCGTAGTTACGACGGATAATGCTATTAACGCCGTCAGCGACAACGACAAGATCGGCGTCAGCGGCAAGAGCGAGGTCATTTACTTCGCTATGAAAATGAATTGTAATTCCAAGCTCTTCGCATCTATCTTGCAAAATGTTGAGCATCACGAGCCGTGAGATGCCGTTAAAGTAATTACCCCTGACTATTATATGCTCATCATTGTGGACTACATCAACGTAGTCCCATGTCTCAAATTTATCGCTGATGGTTTTATGCGATGGCTCGTCGTATTCCCGAAGTCCGTCCATCGTCTTACCACTGAAGACTACGCCCCAACCGAATGTATCATGCCGACCGTTGCGCTCATGAATAGTAATGAAAGAATCAGGATACTTCTTCTTCATGAGTATCGCAAAGTAAAGACCTGCAGGTCCTCCGCCGATGATCGTTATCTTCATACGACTTCTACTCTGCGTGAGAGGGCAGATTCGGTAATATGTTGAAGAAGCTTACTAAACTTCATACGTGCCGCGCCTGCGCTGCGGGCGATGCCTGTCCCTTCGGATAGATTCGGATTCGGATTTACCTCAAGGATAAACAATTCTCCTTTTGCATTGAGTCGCATATCAACACGTGCATAATCTCTTGTACCCATGACCTCTGTTGCCTTCATTGCGATCTCTTTTGCAAGTGCAGTTGTCTTTTCCGGAAGGTCGGCAGGGCAGTCAGGAATCGTGGTATGATACGCTGCATGTTGCGGATCCCACTTTGCTTGATAGCTAACTATCTTATAGAGCGAGTCAGGCATATCGTCAAAGTTAATCTCCGAGATAGGAAGCACACGCTTCTTCTTGCCATTCCCGATAACAGCGACATTCAACTCTCTTCCTTCTATAAACTCTTCGACGAGAGCAGGCATCTTGAAATCATCAATGACAAACTCCACTCGTGCCTTAAGCGACTTAAGGTCAGAGACGATACTTGCATTCTCTATCCCGCCTGAGCCGTCCTCATAAGCGGGCTTTACAATTACAGGATATGACAACGTATGTCGCTTCGGAAAATCAGACATTACTTTCACCGTAAATGACTTCGCTGTCGGCAGATGATTCGCACGGAGCAAATCTTTTGCGAATGGTTTGTTCTGGCAGTTAGAGAGGGCAAGAGGATTTGCGCCTGTATAGGGTAGCTTCATGAGTTCATAGAGAGACGCGATGTTCATCTCATTCTCTGCACGACCATTGAAGTACTCGACAAGATTAAAGATAACATCGAATTTGCGTCGCGTGAGAAACCGGTAGAGGCGGTCAAAGCTTTCTTTCACGTTGAAGCTGATGACTTTATATCCCGCTTCGACGAGAGCGGCTTCGATGCTCTTATACTCCTCTTCGGCAGGAGTTTCCTCCATATCAAAGAACGGAGTGAACTCATGCGTCTCTTCTTCTATGAGAGCTTGTTCGGGGACGGGTTCATCAACCGTCGGATTGTTATATAAAAGGGCTACGACTATTTCTTGCGACATCTATACAGAAAAACTGTTACAACTACCAGTACAAAAATACTGCAATCACAACAACTCTTTTTGAAAATGGTTATCTCAACCAGTGATTTTGATAAAATAGATATACGCATCGGAAAAATTATTGATGCAAAAGATTTCCCGAGTGCAAAGAAACCTGCGTATCAACTGACGATTGATTTTGGTAATGAGATTGGCATCAAGCATTCGAGCGCGCAGATAACGACGCTCTACACAAAAGATGAACTCATCGGCAAGCAGATACTTGCCGTCGTGAATTTCCCTCCGCGACAGATAGCAAATTTCTTCTCCGAAGTGCTTGTGCTTGGATTAAAACAAACTGAGGGAAGTGTAGTGCTCATTGAGCCCGAAAGGGAAGTTGCGCCAGGGATTAAACTGTCGTAAATAAAAAAGGGCTTTCACATGAAAGCCCTTTCCTTAAAGAATAATATCAGTCGTTTATTTCGTGACGACCATCTGTCTCATGATGCGTGTTGCACCCGACTCAAGGATATAGACATACGAACCGCTTGCGAGTTCTTTGGTATCCATTGAGATAGAATGTTTACCGCCGGAGAAGTTGCTGTTCGCAATTTCTTTGACTACCTTACCGCTCATATCAGCGAGATAAAGACGAACCGTTGATTGCTTCGGTGCAGTGAATGTGAAGTTGGTGTATCCAACAGTCGGATTTGGAGCATTCTGCTCTAATTGGAATCCGTCCATTTCAGATACTTTACCAACTGACTGCGTTACGTCCGGCTTCTTCTCAGCTACACCGTTAAGAGCAACGGTCATATCAGCGATATGCGAACCCTTAATGATAAGTGATGCAACTGCCTTACCCTCTGCTTTCGGAGCGAACGTGACAGTGTATGTTCCTTTTGCACTCTTGAGCACTTCGATAGCTGTGTTATCGAGAGAGAATGCGTCAGAGCCTGTAAGTGTAGCTGTGAATGTCTGGTTGATATCACCAGTGTTCGTTAGCTCTACTGTTTTTGTAATCGTCTCGCCGAGTAACAGCTTGTCAAATGTTACAGCCGATGCGTTGCTTATAGCACTTGCCTGAAGAGCTGTTGCTTTTATGTCAGTATTGACGCTATATGGACGACCTTCAGATGTAAGGTTGAACTTGATATTTGCTGTCCGCTCTCCGCGAGTTAATGGCTTTGCAGTCAAGGTCATTGAGATGTTTGCTCCCGGAGCTATCGTAGCAGGGAAGACAACCTTCGATACTGTAAACTCTGATGCGTTAGCACCTGTGATAACAGGAGCTTTTACAACGACAGGATCAGTACCGACATTTGAAAGCTCAAGTGTTGTTACTTCATCTTCACCGACAATCGGGTCATTCGAGAAGTCCTTCATGACAATGATAGACTTGTCGAGAGGGGTAGCATTACCTCGTATCTCAACATCAACTGCCGAAGTATCGCGTGGGTATTGCTCAATTGTCATTGGTATCTTTGCAAGTACGCGGAAGCGTGCTTGACGTGTTCCTTTCTGGAGTGGGGTGAAGCAGACATCTACCTTTATGCTATCGTTCGGAGCAACAACAAGCTGCTGACCGACGAGAGAAGTAAACGAGAAGTCGCCGTCATTTGAAGCAAAGTAATGATTCTTCAAACGGAGCGAGTCACTGCCCGGATTATAGATTGTTACCTTCTTGCACTGGGTCGTGCTAATATTGGTCGAATCAAAATCAAGATACGTCGGTGCAATCGTGATGCGTGGGATGATACCGATACCCTTGAGAAGAACTGTCTTTGTTGCACCATTTTGTGCATTCGAATTAATATTCAATGTCGCCGGTCTTGCACCTTCCGCACTTGGAATGAACTTGATTTTGAGAGTATCAGATCCACCTGCTGGGAGGGGGTTCTGTGGAAGTCTCGATACTACATAATCGCCTGGATTATCACCCGTGAAGGTAAAACTACCAGCGGGGTAATTTGTAAAAAACAAGCTTGCTGCGCCGATAGAGGAGATAACAACACTCTGTTCAATAGTGTCGTTAACTAACACCTTTGATCGCTTAAAGAGCTCTGTTGGTGCAATCTGTATAAGCGGAGCAATGCCAAAACCTGTAAGTGTTACACTCTGTGATCCGCTATCACGACCATTAGTATTTACAAAGAGCGTAGCGTTACGGTTACCGCCGGCGGTAGGAATAAACTGTACTGTATAGGTTGCTGATTGACCGACGGCAAGAGGACCCGGTGGGTTAGGACCTGATGAAATTGAATAGTCAGATGCAGCTGGACCACCGAATGTTGGTGTACTAAAAATAAGAGTACTCTCTGTACCAACATGAGTAACAGTTACAATACCATAGGTTGCATTACCGGTTAATTGTTGACCAAAGTTCATTGACTTCGGAGTTGTGGACTGCTGTACGTTCGGAGGTATCGGAGTTGTAAAGCGTATGTTCGAAGACGGGGTAAGGTTCGATGTTTGTACAGATCTTGTAATATATGATGGAGATAGGGTACCGTTCAACCCTACACCGCCTGAGTTTGAAAGACTGAAGCTATTATTCTGATACATGAAATCTATGAAGTTCGTTGTTTCATAGAGCTTAACTTGCACTGATGTTGTCGGGTTGCTGCTGCAGCAAGGTGACCAGTTGCTCCACTCAATCGTGAGCACACGATTAGGGGAATTACCGGTGACAAGATATGCGGTCTTCCCGTTGACATACATATCAGTAGAAAATACGCAGATCGTACTATGATAAGCACTTTGCCCTAATCTGCTTGAACAGCATCCATTACCAGGATTGTGACCGAACGTAACATTTCCGTTGGTTGATACATAAATCAATGATCCCGATGAGAAAGCAGTATTATCGTAGTTGAAATTGAATGGTAACGCAAAAGAGTAAATAATGTCGTCAGCCCCAGCGCCGCCTAACTGTGTTTCACCATTTCCTACAATTGTAGAGTAAGACCCTGGTGGTGTGGTTTGACCCATTGCGTTAACTCTTGCTGTATAGAATTGTGCAAACAGCGAGTTGGCTGAAACCATCAGCAACCCGACCACGAAGAATGAGAAAAGCTTATTTGTTCTCATAGTAATATCCTCTTAATTGTTTTAAATAACTTAGTAAATGAACGACTAACGTCGGTTGGGGACGGATCATCATGCTAAATAACCATAGCAAATGCCCTCATGTACCTACGTATTCTATGCCTACAAATATACGGTATTTTTTACACAATAACATCAATTTGTTGACAATTCCATTAAAATAATGATATTTAATGGTTTGTGATGAATATCTGCCGATAAAATTACACTTTGGTCAGTTATGAAGATAAAACACAGTAACTTTGGGAGTTCAGCTGTTACATCCAAATTTATGGATGATAATTACGGATTTCTTTCAGCTCGTTTGACCTCGTCCCATAGCTCGTCCATCTCATCTAATGAGAGCTTTATCTTTGCAGAAATGGCAGTTTGGATAGCAGGTTCTATCGTTCTGAAGCGACGCTCGAATTTGAGGGAGCTATCACGAAGTGCAGCTTCGGCATCTATATTAGTATGTCGAGAGTAGTTGACGAGTGAAAAAAGCAGGTCGCCGAACTCCTCGGAGCGTTTTATAGGGTCAGTTTCGGCTTTGAATTCAGCGATTTCTTCATTGATTTTGTCTATGACCCCTTCGGTAGAGTCCCAATCGAAGCCAAGTTTAGCCGCTTTTTCCTGAATCCTGGCAGAGCGCTGTAATGCCGGAAGCTGTTTCGGAACACCATCAAGAACGCTGACCTTGCCCTCCTGCTTCTTGAGCATCTCCCAGTTCTTCTTTACCTCTTCTGTTCCAGATACCTTAGTATCTCCAAAGACATGGGGGTGGCGGAAGATGAGTTTATCAATCTGTGAGCGGATTACATCATTAATAGTAAATTCGGAGGTCTCCTCTGCAAGCATGGATTGGAAGACGACATGGAGCAGGACGTCGCCGAGTTCTTTTTTTAGCTCAGGCATATCACCTATTTCAATTGCCTCGATGACCTCATACGTTTCTTCAAGAAGTGGGGCAGTCAGCGACTGATGAGTCTGCTCTCTATCCCAGGGGCAATCTGTACGAAGCCGTTTTACGACGGCAATCAGTTCAGAAAAAGTGGCATCGGCGGTAGAATTGTTCATCTTTTTTGAGAATTATTGCAAAAATTGGTATCTTTTGGCTTAATTATTGATATATTTGTAGAGAAAGTATTGTATTTTGGTCATAACAGTGTATTCCTGTATGGCAAAATTACAAAGATTGTGTTGTAATTAACTCACTAAGTAGTAATAAATTATGTCAGACGCAGCAGTAACCCGCCCGACACGTACCGCACCACGCCCCGTGGTAGGCAGAAAAGTCTCGAAGCCGTCAGCGGCTCCGGTTATCTTCCTTTTCGCTTTAATGTCATTAGCCGTCCATATCTTTCTTTGTTATGGCACAACATCGTTCGCCGATGCTTTGCAATGGCACACATGGGGTGTAGATGGTGATGTCAGATTCGGTGAAGCAGAGTTTGAATTGAATGCAGTTGTCGCATTCTTCCCGTTCGATTTCTTCTTCGGCTTCTGTTTCGCAGTGCTTCTCGGGTTCGCACTTCGCGTACCGTTCTTCCGTGATCGTGTCCATCATACTATCCTTGACGTGAAAAAGCGTTTGATGCTTCAACTTTCTGCTACGCAGGATGAAGTTGAGTCTATCCTCCGTAACGATCCGGAGAACAACCAGCGTTTACTTGCTCGCCGCGAAGATATTAATATCGAAAGCGTCCAGTCGGAAATAGAGCATATCAATAAAGGTCAGCGTTACCTCGATGGTAAAGGTGGCTTCATGGGTGGTATTGCTACCTATATGAAGTTCCACTTCGTAGAGCATTACTCCAACACCGTTCAAGGTCTTGCGTATGCCGGTGCTGCATTCCTTATCATCATGATCGGTATCCGCGGATTAAAATTCATTCCTGCTTCAAAGCCGTCTCCTATCCTTATGGCTCTCGGTATCGAATTCGCACTTTTGTGTTTGTTAGCTCTCACACTTCTTTATACAGAAGAAGAAGAGCGTACCGATAGAATCTTGAAGCAGATGGTTGACGCTGTCAAAGGAGGAAAAGGCAAAGCTGCTGTCGCTGCGATGGAAGAGCAAGAGCGCCTCATGCCGCGTGAAGATTACGAGCGTATTATTCGTGACCAGATGGATAAGAAGATGCTCGAGCTTCTCAAAGAAAAAGATGGTGATGCAGTTCGCCGTTTAGCTCTTGATCTTGTATCTAAGTCATAACCAAAACTTATAGTAACTGACCTTTGAAAACCCTCGTACAATCAGTACGAGGGTTTTCTGCTAATAACGGCACCTCGTTACGTGTGAATACGTTATAGGTTGTACATAACCCAATAGACCGAATGATTATAGTTATGCATCGCGGAGCAGCCGAAGCCAACATCGCTGCTATTGAAAAGATACTTTCGTCACAAGGAATTCGCTCCGAGCGGCTCATCGGCGAAAAGCAGGTAGTTATAGCGGTCATAGGACCATCGAACGGACTTGATATTACTTCGCTTGCATCTCTTGACGGAGTTCAGGACGTTCTTCGCGTCACTAATCCTCTCAAGTTAGTATCTCGCGCATCCCACCCCGGAGACACAGTTATCACTTTCCCTGACGGTGTCAAGATAGGTGGTAATAACCCATCTATCATGATAGCAGGACCCTGTTCTGTTGAGAGCGAAGACCAGCTTCGCCGAGTTGCAGAGCATGTCCGTAAGAACGGAGTTCGCTTTCTTCGTGGCGGTGCATTCAAACCTCGCACTTCGCCATACTCTTTCCAAGGACTTGGCTTTGACGGCTTAGAGCTTTTGAAGAAGGTTGGGGAAGAATACGGACTATACATCGTAACGGAAGTTATGGAGCCGGGCTATGTCCCTAACATTGCAGAGTACGCCGATGTATTGCAAGTCGGAGCACGCAACATGCAGAACTTTCCGCTGCTTCGTCAACTTGGTGCAGTGAATAAACCTGTTCTGCTCAAACGAGGACCATCGGCAACGATAGAAGAGTGGCTTCTTGCCGCAGAGTATATCATTAGCGCAGGCAACGATCAGGTTATTCTTTGCGAGAGAGGCATTCGTACCTTCGATACCATCCTTCGCTATACGCCTGATATTAGTGCTATACCTGTCGTCAAACGTCTTTCGCATTTGCCAATAATATTTGATCCGTCACACTCAACCGGCAAGAGAGAATATGTATCAGCAATGGCAAGAGCGGCTATCGTAGCTGGAGCTGATGGACTTATGGTTGAAGTCCATGCCGACCCGAACAAAGCATTAAGCGACGGAGCGCAGGCACTTACCTTCGAGATGTTCGAGGAAATGATGGGCGAACTTGTCAGAGTTGCTGATGCCGTTGATAGACCAATGTATATCGAACGCTACGAAAAGCAACTTACACAAACCAAAGAAAAAGTGAAAGTAAAGTAGAGATGGAGTGCTTCATTGTCGAACCGCAGAACATTCACGAAGAGCAAGCGAGACTTGTTCTTGTCGGTGATGAAGCCAAACATGCAGTGCGCTCCTTACGCATGAAAGAGGGAAATCTCCTGATCGCTACTAATCTCTCCGGAGTATGCTACCGTTCTAAGATAACTTCAGTTAGTAAACTCTCCAAAGATGAATGGGAGTCCGAATGTGAAATACTCGAAAAACTCCCAACCCACAACGAATCAGCCAAACATATTCATCTTCTCATTGGTATCTTACAGCAAACTTCAAAGTTTGAAGAAATACTTGAGAAATGCACAGAGCTTGGGGTAAAAGAATTTACGCCGATCTATTCTATGCGCTCTGAAAAACAAGAGCTTAACCGAGATCGCTCGGAGCGCATTATTCGCTCTGCAACAAAACAAGT
>JBKJTT010000003.1:0-2559 GCA_046590205.1 Kapaibacterium sp. (SeqCode) | reverse complement strand
GTTTTAAGCCAATCCTTTTGGAGTCAGTGTCTTTGGATTTAGGATATGTATAGAATAACCTACGCTATCGTACCCAATGAGTTGCTATTCTGAAACGATTCTCCTCTCCATCGTATTAAATGAGTATGGCAGAAGTACTTCAGAGCGAACACGTTATACCGACACCGCCCGCGCCGAGCGAGAATGGGGCAGCTATTGCCAAAACCTACGAGGAGAATTTCTATAAAGAGAAGGAAAATGAGCTTCTTGCCGCCTGCCGCAAGAACCTCAAGAACTTCGACGAAGCAATGATAAAGAAGGCGCTCAAGCTTTGCTATGACGCCCACAAGAGCGACCGCCGCGCCTCCGGTGAGCCGTATTTTATCCATCCATTCGAGGTAGCGATGATTGTCGCGACGGAAGTGCCACTTGATGATGTCTCGATTGCCTGTGCCTTGCTTCATGATGTTGTTGAGGACACCGCCTACGGTATAGACGAGATACGCGAAGAGTTCGGTCAGGAAGTAGCTGATATCGTTGACGGCGCGACGAAGATATCCGATATTTTCAAATCCAAAGAGATAACGCAGGCAGAGAGCTACCGCAAGATGCTTATCTCAATGGTGAGCGATGTCCGTGTTATGCTCGTGAAGTTTGCTGACCGTCTGCATAATATGCGTACCATCGAGTATATCTCCGCCGAGCGCCAGATGCGAATGGCGAAAGAGACGCTTGATGTGTATGCACCGTTCGCACACCGCTTCGGACTTGCAAAGATAAAATGGGAGCTGGAGGACTTGTCCTTCAAGGTACTCAATAGACAAGCGTATGACTCAATCAAAAAGTCGCTTGTCGAGACACGCATTGATAGAGAGAACTACATCTCAAAGTTTATTGACCCGATAAAGGTCTCGCTTGACGGGGAGAAGATGAAGTACGAGGTAGTCGGTCGCCCGAAGCATATTTACTCTATCTATAATAAGACCTTAAAGCAGGGGACACGAGTTGAGGACTTATACGATCTCTTCGCGATACGTATCATCCTCGAAACACCGAACGACAATGACTGCTTCTCGGTATATGGTATCATCTCTTCTATATATACACCAGTACCGGAGCGTTTCAAGAACTACATTTCTGTCCCGAAGAAGAACGGGTATCAGTCTATCCATACGACTGTAATCGGTCCGAGCGGGAAGATGGTCGAGGTGCAGATTCGTACGAAGAAGATGCATGAAATATCCGAGAAAGGTCTCGCCGCACACTGGAAATATAAAGAACAAGTAACCAAGACAGACCCCGAGATAGAAGACTGGGTAAACTGGGTACGAGAGGTCTTCGATCAGCATGGAGATGATGCACCGAAGGCGCTGATGGAAAGCTTTAGGTTAAATCTCTATCAAGATGAAATATATGTGTTTACACCGAAGGGAGATTTGCGTATTCTGCCCAAAGGTGCCACGATAGTTGACTTTGCTTTTGAGATTCATACGCAGGTCGGGATGCATACTATTGGTGCAAAACTCAACGGCAAGATAGTACCGCTTCATACAAAGTTACCTTCCGGCGCGCAGGTCGAGATCATCACCTCGAAGAACCAAACTCCGAACCCCGATTGGGAGCAATTCGTCGTTACGCATAAAGCGAGAAAGCATATCCGCAACTTCCTCAATGAGGAGCAGCGGTTACAAATATCATCGGGCAAAGAGCAGTTTGCTAAACGAATGACAAAGGCGAAGCTTCATGTCAATGAAGATACGCTTATGAAGTTCATCAGCGCCACGGCGATGGGTAACCTCGGTAAGTTCTATTGGGCAATCTCCGAGCAGAGAGTTGACCCTGATGAGTATTTACAGAAGCTTCGTGATTTCTTAAAGCCGGGTTCAGAAAAGAAAGAAGAATCCGCGCCGATAGCTGACTCGATGGCTCCGTATCTTCGTGAGGCACGCAAGCAAACAGGTATTCTCATACAGGGCAAGCGCGATGACCTTCTTTATAGCTATGCAAAGTGCTGTAACCCCGTGCCAGGTGATGATGTCGTTGGCATAG
The DNA here is from genome assembly GCA_046590205.1 of Kapaibacterium sp. (SeqCode). Lineage (GTDB taxonomy): Bacteria > Bacteroidota > Ignavibacteria > Palsa-1295 > Palsa-1295 > DATDEW01. The sequence goes on along the minus strand of JBKJTT010000003.1, from coordinate 531 downwards.
TGACGATTGGTGAAGGTGTGAAGATTCACCGCACACAATGCAATAATATCAAGAAGATGCAATCCGATAATAAGACGGAGCGTCTTATTGATGTTGAATGGCCTTCTACCGAAGACGGCGCAGAATTCCTCGTCGGTATTCAGATTATGGGTGAAGATAGACAAGGTATGATAAGTGACCTTACCCATGTCATTTCAAGTTACAACAACACCAATATCCGCAGCTTTACCATTGATACCCGCGACCAAATGTTCGACGGCAAGATAACTGTCTATGTAAAGAATACGTATCACCTCACCCGCATCTTAGAGAAGATCCGCCGAGTACGCGGCGTCACCAATGCAGTCCGCTATGAAGAATAAGCGCGTCCTTGCCATTGACTACGGCACAAAACGTATCGGGCTGGCAGTCTCAGATGAACTCCGTATCCTCGCAACACCTGCAGGTATCATCGAGAATTCGAAATCTGCTATGAATGATATACTCTATCTTATTGACGAGCGAAATATAGGCAGCGTTATACTCGGCTTA
>JBKJTT010000060.1:0-3747 GCA_046590205.1 Kapaibacterium sp. (SeqCode) | reverse complement strand
CTTATGGACGAGCATCATGAGGGGATAACGTCCCTTTTTGATGGGGGTGTATGTTAAGTAAAAGCGGGCTGCGCTGCGGATGAGTTTTTTTAGTGCTGACACGTGCTCGTAAGTTATGCGAGTAAACAAAAACGGGAATCCCCAGTAAGGATTCCCGTTTTATGAAAAAGATACCTTCCACCCAACGATTATTTCGCTGGTGCGGGCTGTGCCGGAGCAGGTTGTGCGGGTGCTGGTTGAGCTGGATTAAAGTCTACCTTCGGGGCGTTCTCTGCGCCTGCTGCTGCTTGGAAGTACTGATACGGCGTGAAGCCGGAGATCCCAGCTATGAAGCTTGCAGGGAATCGGCGTATCGTAGCATTGAAGTCATTGACGGCTTCATTATAACGGTTACGCTCGATGCGGATTCGGTTCTCCTGTCCCTCGATCTGGCTCATAAGCGTCTGGAAGTTCGCCTGACTCTTGAGGTCTGGGTACTGCTCGCTTACAACAAGCAAACGAGAAAGTGCACCGGATAGACCATCCTGCACCTGCTGGAATTTTGCGAAGAGCGCAGGGTCTTTTAGTGCTTCGGGAGTAAGTGTAACACCTGTAGCGCGTGCACGAGCGTTTATGACAGCTTCGAGCGTAGCGCGTTCTGCTGATACCGAACCTTGTACTGTCGCCACAAGATTTGGGATGAGGTCAAGCCGCTGCTGATAGACATTGTTCAACTGTCCAAGCTGTGCCTTAATGTTCTCATCTTTTTGTATAAATCCGTTATTTGTGCTGATCCACCATGAAATAATGATGAATACCAAAAGCACGATACCGCCAATTACTAACCAAGAACGTTTCATTCTATATCTCCTTTATGTGACAAAATTACGGATATTACGAGGGATACATGGATTTGTTATGTAAAAAGATTGGGAATCGGAAATGCCTTTCTTAGCTGGTAAGTACCAATTCCCACTCGATAGGCGCTGCTTTGCGTATCATTGCCGAAACGCCGCAGTATTTATCTTGTGATAAGTTTATGGCATTGATTATCTTCTCGCGCGATGCTTCGAGGTCTTTACCTCGGAATTCATAAATTATCTTAATATGCGTATATACCCTCGGATGTTCCTCACTGACATCCCCTACTACCCGGACGGTAAAATCTTCAACTTCTATTCGTGCTTTGCGAGCGATACTTATTACATCCATTGCAGTACAACCGGCAACTGAAAGAAGAAGCAATCGTTTCGGCGACGGACCTAGCACCTCATGCCCTTCACCTTTACCGCCATCTACTATCAAAGACTTTCCTTGTACATGACCTTCAAAAACAAGGTCGCTTTTCCAGCTACATGATACTTCGTGTTGCATCGGGGTTAGTTTTTATGTACGATGTCTTTATCGTGTGCAAAAGCTTTCTTCTGTGCTAATAATCTTCTTCTCTCGCTTCTATCTTCGTCACGCTTACGAAGTTTTGCTATCAGTGATGACTGTTCTATATAATCATCAACGGGTCGAAGCAATACTAGTATCAGAAATACAATAATAGCAACTCCAACACCGGAAAAGATATATCCGAAGCCAATCGTCATGCCAATTGCAGAGTTCACAAAGATGGTTGACGCCGTCGTGATGCCCTGTACATGAAATCTGTAATGGACGATAACACCTGCACCGATAAAGCCAATACCTGTGACGATCTGTGCCGCGATGCGGGTAGTCTCACCAACCGGAGATTCCTTCCCAACCATATACGAAATGATGGAAAAGATAGCAGCACCGAGTGTTATGAGAATATTCGTCCGTAAACCAGCTGGTTTTTCGTAGATTTCACCCTCTAAACCGATAATTGCACCTGCAATGGTAGCCGCAATAATTCGCGCTCCATACAAGCTCATGAGATTCGTAAAATCTGCAAATGTTTCGTTCATGTAGTTGCCATCATGGTGTTAAAGAGTTTGCTACAAAGATACAACGTATCTATATTACGGTAATGTTAACATAATCTTCAATAAGGATATGACTTCACTCTTTATTACCGTATTTTTGTAGAAATGAAGATAGCACTTGCTGGATACGGAAAGATGGGGCGCGAGGTGGAGTCAATTGCTCGCTCTCGCGGACATGAGATAACGGGCATTTATGACGAATATAGCGGCTATAAGCTGCTCTCACCCGAGGCACTCAAAAACGAGCCGGCCGATGTCATTATTGACTTCACACAGCCGGATGCTGTCGTGACGAATGTGCGAGTCGCCGCAAAAGCAAAAATACCAATTGTTATTGGGACGACGGGCTGGGAAAAAGAACGTGCGAAAGTGAAGAAAATGGTAGAGGACGGAGGCATTGCCTGCGTCTCTGCTTCGAACTTCTCAATCGGTGTCAATCTATTCTTCAAGATAGTACACGAAGCTTCGCGGCTTTTGAACACAGCAGATTATGATGTGTATATCAATGAAGCACATCATAGGATGAAGAAGGATTTTCCGAGCGGCACTGCGCTTCGTATATCCGAAGAGATACTTTCTGCATTCACGACAAAGACATGGGTTCAATTCGTCTTGAAACAAGGTGAGGCACCTTCACGTGAAGCTCTAGTTATCTCCTCTGTTCGCTCCGGTAATATTACCGGCGAGCACACGGTCGGTTTTGAATCCGAAGAAGATTCAATAGAGATAACACATAGTGCGAAGTCACGTCGTGGCTTTGCACTCGGTGCCGTAAGAGCAGCAGAGTGGACTATCGGAAAAAAAGGGATGTTCCGATTTGAAGAGCATCTTGAAGAAATTTTAGAAAATAGAAATTAGTATCCATAGTATGAAATTAGAAAAGAAATTTAGAGGAACAGGTACTGCTATTGTTACACCATTCGACGCAAGTGGCGCGATAGACTATAAATCACTTGAGGTAGTACTTGACCATCAAATTCGTGGCAATGTCGAGATGATCGTCCCGCTTGGTTCAACAGGCGAGAACCCAACCATTACGCGTGAAGAACGAACAGAGTTATTGCGCTTTGTTATTGAATTCGTTGATAAACGCGCTCTGGTTGTTGCAGGAACAGGCACGAATGATACACGAACCTCGGTCGAGAACACCGATGAAGCATATAAACTTGGAGCTGATGGCGTACTTGCGGTAACTCCATTCTATAACAAACCAACTCCGGGCGGTCTCTTCGAGCATTTTTCTCGTATCGGTGATTGCGGCTTGCCTGTAATAATGTACAATGTACCAGCAAGAACCGGATTGAACATGAATGCCGAGACAACGTTACAATGCTCCGAAATCGAAAACGTCGTTGCCATCAAAGAAGCGAGTGCAAACCTTGAGCAGTGTATGGAGATCATCCGTAGTGCCCCGCGGGGTTTTGATCTTCTTTCTGGCGAAGATAATTTAACCGTTCCGCTTATCGCAGCCGGTGGAAGGGGTGTTATCAGCGTTACATCAAATGTGGTACCGGGAGAATTCGCAAGGATGGTTCGTTTTGCAATCGATGGACAGTTCAAAGAAGCAAAGGCAATTCATTATGAATTGTTTGAACTTATGAAAGTGATGTTTGTCGAGTCGAATCCCGGACCTGTGAAGTCTGCATTAGCAATGATGGGGTTGATCGGAGAGAATTACCGCCTACCGCTAGTAGCACTTCGTCCGGAAAGTAAAAAGAAAGTCCGTGAGGTACTTATGCAACTTGAAACGGTCGTAATGGAAGAGATGGCGGAGTAACATGAGAAAAAGAGCCGACATATTCATTGATCCCTCCTC
>JBKJTT010000059.1:0-16779 GCA_046590205.1 Kapaibacterium sp. (SeqCode) | reverse complement strand
CGTAAGGGGGCAGGCGCCTAAGGTGAGGTCGGTGATTGGGGCTAAGTCGTAACAAGGTAGCCGTACCGGAAGGTGCGGCTGGATCACCTCCTTTCTAAGGTGTCTCTCCTTCGGATTTACCCTCACGGGTGAATAGAAGGAAGCATCAAATTCGTTGAATTCTTATTCACCGAATCATCCCTGACTATCTCCATGCCTTTGGCTTTTAGGAAGACCCCGTCACGAAAGTGACGGGGTCTTCTGCGTTCTACCTCGAGTAAGAATCCTCCAAAAATCGGATTTTTTTATCCCTCAATACTCCGTATCTTTGCATATTCACTTATCACAGGGATGTATGAAAAAGATATTATTGGTTATTTTTACACTTTTTTTGACAGGTTCAGCATCGTCACAATGGCTTGAGGGCGGACGAAAGCAGGAGCAGGCACTTAACGGTAATGGTGCTATCCTCTACCACGAAGGCAAGCTCTACACATTTAACGAAACGATGTTCATTTCGCGCTCGGATGATAACGGAGCGACATGGATCGAGCTTCCCGATTCCGGCTTGCCACCAAAAGGACCCGGAGTTGCGAAGAATATCAGGACGCTTTCCGGTGCTAATGGTCGTATCTATGGAGGAATGAACTTTGGAGATGGGACTGGGGTGCCAGTTTACTCTTCTGATAGGGGGGAAACATGGCATAATGATACTCTTGGCGCGCCTCCGCATGCTCTCGGGTGGAACGGATTCCCTGCTGTATCCGATATTTATGCTTGGGGGAACTGGGTCTATGTATATTGGAACTCACCGAATGCATACGATATTAAGACCTTCGACGGTCCCTTCACTCGCAATACCTTTATATCGACAGGATTTAATCAACCACTAGGTCGCTGCGCGAAAGGTGATACATTGTTTATTGCATCAAACAAATTCTATTACACTGTCGATGGCGCCGCAACATTTATTACTCCGACAAATACCGGCTATCCAGCTGTAGCCGGAAAACTCCACTTAGATGGCAACAGAATATATATGATAGGCCGCGAGGTATGGAACGGACCGTTCTATATCTACTACACAGATAATAATGGCGAGAGCTGGACCAAAATAGATGTCACTTCGTTTAGCTCACGCAAGGATATCGGTGGGACATATTATAAACCATCTGCATATTTCATAAAAGGAAATAATATGTGGGTAGCTGTCGATCAGGATAAATTTGAGACGCCACCTAACATTTGGATGTCATCTGATTTCGGTGCGACATGGACATCAGACACACTCGGCATTCCAAAAAGTCAAGTGAACTACGTTACAGGATTTGCTTATTCAAATGATGGTACGTTGTGGTGCTCCCCTTCTTACCAAAACATCTTTAAGAAAAAGATCGATGCCGGTACCGGCGGCGGAGGTACTGTTACTATCGCTCCAAGTCTAATATTCCCTGCTGATATGCAGCAAGTATCAAATGCAGAAGCAACCCTCGTATGGGGCAAAGTTACGAATGCGACGAAGTACCATTTGCAAGTTGCGACTGACGCTACTTTCACAATGCTTATCACAGACGATGCAACGCTCACCGATACTTCTAAAACTATCGCATCACTCGCTGCGAACACTACATTCTATTGGAGAGTCAGTGGCACTAGCAGCGAAGGACAAGCAGGTCCATGGGCTGGTATGCGCTCCTTCATAACGATGGCTTCGGGTGTTTCTTCAAAAGAACATTCTTCTATTAGTATTTCACCGAATCCCGCAAGTGAGTATATTACTATCGAGTTCGGTAACGCCGAAATTTCATCTGTTGATATCTATGATATACTCGGCAAGCAAGTACTTCATTCAGATGTTACTCACGGGACAAATGAGTTGGTATTGCCAATCTCTATCTTAACCCCTGGAAGTTATACGGTAAGGGTCAGCGACAGGAATGAGGGCTTGATAGTACGAAGAGTGCTTATCCGATAACACCTTCTCGAAATCTTATCTTTTCTGAAAAACCCGTTGTCAGACGGGTTTTTCTTTGTTACAGGTTGTAACTATTCACCCTCTGGGGAGTTTTATATGTATCAACATGTAACGCTTATGAGATATTTTATAGCAATTTCCCTCCTTTTGGTAGCTCTATCTGCTTCTGCACAGACGCTTACCGTCCATGAATGGGGTACGTTCACTACACTTCGTGGGAGTGATGGAAGTGTACTTTCGGGGTTGTATATCGAAGAGGAGCAGCTCCCTCCCTTCGTTTATCATCACCCAGGGTTTTCTCCTGACCCTATTATTCAGACGAATGGCTATCGTCCGGTAAAGGATGTGACAGTGAAGATGGAGACACCTGTGCTCTATTTTTATTCACCGATAGAAAAGAATGTAAAAGTACACGTTGATTTCCCAAATGGTACTATCTCACAATGGTATCCCGAGCGTTCAGGCGGCGAGCTATCTCCAACAAGCGATACACTCGATCTTGGTAAGCCGATGACAGGTTCGATCGATTGGGATGTAACCGCGCTTAAACCCGACACGAAAGAAACATATACAGAACAAAGTGCCAATAGGAGATGGTATCATCCAAGACAGACGGATGCTAATCTTGTTAAGAATCATACTGGTCAGGTTGAAAAGTATCTATTCTATCGGGGATTAGCGAACTTTTCACTGCCTCTTGAGATCAAGTGGGGTGAAGGAAATACCCTTCAAGTGATGAACACTTCTAATCTGGATATTCCATTCATCTACATTTATGATTTAACGGAAAATTCTCAAATTCGTATCTGGGGCATAGGACCTATTGCTAAGAATGAAACAAAAATATTTACAAAACCTGAGACTTCTTATGGTTATGACCAAGGTACCCCCGAATATGCTAAATTCATTCAAGCACTCCAAACTGCCGGTCTGACTAATAAAGAAGCTCATGCTATGCTTCAGACATGGACAGACGGGTACTTCCAGACACAGGGATTTAAAGTCTTTTGGGTTGTACCGCGTGAGTTGACAGACCAAATTCTTCCTTTACAAATTACTCCTACTCCAGATTCACTTGAACGAGTGCTGGTTGGAAAATCGGAGATATTGACACCTAAACTTGAAGAACAGCTTATGGCTGACTACAAGTCAGGCAATATGGACACGTGGAAAAACCATCACTACTATCATGCCTTTATGCAGCGCATTGGGCAGCTTACACAATCATCTGTCAAAGGTACTTCATCGAATAGCAACTATACACTCGCTCCGAACCCTGCGACAAGTTACACTCATATCTATGGGAAAGAGAATGGTATGATGACCGTTTCAATCCGTAATCCGCTTGGGGTTGAAGTGATGAATACTCTTACAAGCGGTGCGCTTGATACACATTCACTTGCATCAGGTATGTACTTCGTTACGATAACCGCAAATGGCAAGAGCGAGACATTGAAGCTCATAAAGGAATAGAGAACCGTTCTATCCGATATTCGTTAGCTATAGAGATTGGAGATACTTCTATGAAGAGAATAATTATACTTTTTGTTGTATTGCTCTCCGTAGCAAGCGCATCTTATGCCGGTAACGACCCGAAGAAACCAGCTACTGCCGACATCTACACAAAACAGCGTGATGATAGAGCGGCTTTGCTAACAACTCTTGATAGAACCCTTGAGAGCGCAATCAATATGCCTCCGCCGAACACGCTTACCAAAGTACAGCTTGACCAGTGGCGTAAACAGACTCAATGGTTGATAAAGATACAAAAGCAGATGTCCGACCACAAAAAGTCGCTCGGAATCATCAAACAAGGTGAGACAATTGAAATGCACATGGCACAAATGAACATGCAATTTCTTGCATTGCAGGAAGCCACACAAATGGAGAGCCGAAAATTTAATACTCTTTCTAATGCCTCAAAAGCTCGGCATGATATTGCGTTGAATGCGATACGGAATATGAAGTAAGGACTACTTCATTCTTGCGATAAGTGTTTCCAAACCTAACTTCATCTCTTGAAGTGATAGGTTCACCTTCTCCCCATGCCCCGGCAAAACCCATTCGAACTCATAGCCAAGAAGCTTTTCCATTGACAGCGCCTGCTCACGCCAAGAGTACCATGCAACGCTCCGACCTGCGCTAAGTGACTTGCGATTTCTACTCCACCATAAATGATCGCCGGTAAAGAGGTACTTGTTCATATATTGTAATACGCATGAGCCGCGTGTATGCCCGGGTGTGTGAATGATACGAATGTCATCGCTAAAGAGTACATCCTCTTCCCCATCCAAGACTATTTCCGCATCGGGCTGCGAGTGAAGTTCGAGCTGATGAATAATACGTTTTGCTCCGAAGTGTTTGGCGTATCTATCGGCATCGGCAACATCATCCTGATGGGTTAAGAAAATATTTGATAAGCCGCCCATATCTTCAAATCGCTTTACCAAGTGCAACATCCACTTCGGCGAATCTATCATCCAATTCCCTTCCGCTCGCTCGATAAAATAACTTGACGCGCCGAACGAGTCAGGTGAGACAAACCCGTTGTAATAGATATTGTCAGTAACCAGAAGCGGGAAATCATTTATGGCAGGGCGAACATCTATCTTTTCTATCGTACCGATGGAGCCTGTAGGGCATGCAACAAGCGCGCGTGATGCAAGGTGACGTTGTGTGTCATTCTCGGGTTGGTGAAAGACAACGGAGTAATCACCATCTTCGGTAAAAACTTCAGGAGCAAGCTGACGGCAGGTATCGCAGTCTATACAGGTACTATCAACGAAGAAAAGTCCGTCGGTATTAGCTGTGAGCTTTTTCTTTAGATCAGCCATAAAAATCAAAAGGCGACTTGTGTCGCCTTTGAATAATAAAACTAAGCAGGCATCGGAGCGATACCACCGAGGTCTTTAAGCGGCGGCGTTACCACATCGTCGGCTATCTTGAACTTGCGTTCTTGTGTCGGCTGTGGCTCTACTCTTTTCTCGAACGGCGGGAGTGTGCCACCATTTAAGATAGTGTCTAACTCATGTCCTTCAAGGGTTTCACGCTCTAAAAGTGCATTTGAGATACGATGTAACTCATCAATGTTCTCTGCGAGGATAGCTTCTGCGCGATGCAATCCGCGTTCAACGATACCGCGTATTTCATCATCTATAATACGACCTGTATTTTCGGAGAAGTTCTTCTGTTGACCGTAATCACGCCCTAAAAACACTTCATGCTCTGCCGCTCCGTACTTGAGCGGACCAAGCTTCTCGCTCATTCCCCAATCGCATACCATCTTGCGGGCTATATCTGTTGCGCGTTCGATGTCGTTACCTGCACCGGTAGTTATGCGATTGAAAATAAGTTTTTCTGCAGCTCTACCACCAAGTGCATACGCTATCACTGCTTCAAGATACTCTTTCGAGTATGTATGCTTCTCATCTATCGGTAAATATGTAGTAACACCCAATGCTCTACCGCGAGGGATGATCGTTACTTTATGGACAGGGTCAGCTTCAGGTATCTTCTTCGCAACAAGTACGTGTCCGCACTCATGATAGGAAGTAATTTTCTTTTCCTCGTCGCTAATGATAACTGATCTGCGCTCAACACCCATCATCACTTTATCTTTTGCATTCTCGAAGTCAAGCATTGTTACTCTATCACCGTTGCGACGAGCGGCAAGAAGCGCAGCTTCGTTCACAAGGTTTGCAAGGTCAGCACCAGAGAGACCCGGAGTGCCCTTTGCGAGAGTATTGAGGTCAACATCCGGAGAAAGCGGTACTGTACGTGTATGGACACGCAAGATGCCTTCGCGTCCGCGAAGATCAGGGCGATCAACGACCACTTGTCTATCGAAACGACCCGGACGAAGAAGTGCAGGGTCAAGTACGTCAGGACGGTTGGTCGCTGCGATCATGATAACGCCGCTATTCTGCTCGAATCCATCCATCTCGACGAGGAGCTGGTTAAGTGTTTGTTCACGCTCATCATGTCCGCCGCCCATGCCTGCGCCGCGATGACGACCGACTGCATCTATTTCATCAATAAAAACGATACACGGAGCGTTCTTCTTTGCTTGCTCAAAAAGATCACGTACGCGTGATGCACCGACACCGACGAACATCTCGACGAAGTCCGCACCGGAGATAGAAAGGAACGGCACACCTGCCTCGCCGGCAACAGCACGCGCAAGAAGCGTTTTACCTGTGCCCGGAGGTCCAAGCAAGAGAACACCTTTGGGTATCTTACCGCCCAAGCGTTGGAATTTCTGTGGCTCTTTTAAGAACTCAATAACTTCGTGAAGCTCAACTTTCGCTTCATCACAACCTGATACATCATTGAACGTAACCTTTGTTGCACCTTCAGTCAAAAGCTTTGCTTTTGACTTACCGAATGAGAAAAGACCTTTCGGACCGTTCATGCCGCCGCCACCTTGCATACGACGCATGATCATTATCCAAACTGCGATAATGATTATCCAAGGAAGAAAACTGATAAGACCTGTCGTCCATGAAGAATCAGAATCTTGTTTGGTAATCTGAATTGCCTTTTCTGTCCATGCCTTGTTCTGCTCAGAAAGCGTTTCGGGAATAAGATTCGTAACGAACTTATCGGTCATTACTACCTTTTCACCTTTTAACGGCTTCAAGTTCTCCTTTTGATTCAATGTACCATGAAAACGATACATATTCAGACCGTATTGCTCAACTTCACCGGATGCGATCTTATTGTTATTGAGAAGTTCTTGATAGTATGTCGTAGAAACCTCAACTGCTGTTGGGTCACCACCCGGATTGAACATCCGGATAAGTGCATAGACACCGACAATCATAAGTAGCCACAAAAGAACCGTCTTAAAGATCTGGTTCATATTGTTTTCACCACCCGGACCTTGACCTTTTAACTTCGGCGGAAACGGACCTTTTTTATCGCCGGAAGAATTTCCTCCACCTTTACTCGATGGACGAACTTCTTTATTTGAATCCTTACGCTCTTCAAACGCAAAACTGTTATACATTCGTAACCTTATTAATCTTTATAATTAGGGTGCTAATCGCACCTCTCTGGTAACCTAAAACATCCTACCGAAACCCTTCGTTCGGGCAAGCGGCTCGGGGTAAACTTTTATACGCTCGAAGGTTAGAACGGTTTCGGTGCTGTTGGTGATGGTCGCGAACCCCGCCGCGCGCAACCCCGGTACCCAAAGAATATGCTCCTGTTCATCAGCAAAACAGAGCACGATACACTTCTTCTTATGATAACTCGATACACCTGCTTCGTTTAAGATGTCACTGATAAGTTTTGTGTGCCCGTCCATCCCGAACGGCTTCATCTTGTCACCTTCTTGCCACGGGCGAAGGAGTAACTGACGACCTTCGAGTTTACCAAGATCGAAATACGCACTTCCTTCGGTAAATGATACCTCCATCGGAGAAATAGTTTTTGCATGTATCATCCCAACCGATGTTTCTATCTCATCACCTATCGAAATACGAGTCTGCCAATCATCAGGAAGTGGTCGAAGACGCTCGATGACAATAAGCTGTTCTGTATCGCGATTAAACACGCTTTCGGAACTACCATCATCGTCCTCCCCTTCCTCCGATTCATCCTCTTCTTCATCCTCAAAGTGGCTTCCGAGTGCATCGTCAAAGTCCTGACCAAAATCATCGTCATAATCATCAGCAAAAGGGTATCCATCGTCTGACTCCTTACGTGGTACTTCTTCACGTGTGATAAGTACATCGGAGGTGAGCAGGAGTTCACGTCGTTCGTATTCATCCATGAACCCGCGAATGATCATCGTCTGAAGAGAGTCAAGAGAGATACTAAACGGCTCTGAAAGATATTTTTCCAATATCTCAATCACAAATGCTCTTCGGAAGGCATCATCTCCCCCGCCGATAGCGAACTCTGCACAGGCGTACGCATCACGACGGACATACGTATCGGGCAATTCCATCTGACACCACTTCGCAAGAACACGGACGTTCTCCTCAAACTGAGTCGTCATCTCACTGATGTTCTTTACCGTACGGCGGAAACCATCATAGATATTCCTGCCGGGGAATGCCTCCTGCAGAGCAGGGATAACAACATGGCGAAGACGATTACGAAGAAACTGCAATGAATCATTCGATGAGTCATTGCGATACGCTATGTTATTCTCATGCGCATAGCGAACGACATCTTCGCGTTCAATATCAAGCCACGGACGAACAACATCTACCATATCGGTAAGCGCACGCTTGGGAGGGATGCCACGAAGACCTTTCAACCCCGCACCACGAATCATATTATTAAGTACCGTCTCAAGATTATCATTAGCAGTATGAGCTGTAACGACCATATCGTACCGATGCGCTTTGGCAACTTCGATGAAGCGTTCGTATCGATTGTCGCGCGCTGCTTCTTCAATGCCAACACTTTTCTCAGCAGCGCGAGCGTTCGTATCAACTTTGAACGAATGAAGTTTAATATCAAGCGACAGAGCCAATTCATGCACATGCGCTTGGTCTCCATCTGACTCTGCACCTCGAAGCGAATGATTGATATGTATGATCCCAAGTCCGCCGAACTGACCATTCTTATGGATGCGTGAAAGCACCGTTGCCATCGTAACAGAGTCCGCTCCGCCACTGACCGCGCAGAGGATACGCGTGGACATATTCACTCCAAGCTCGGAGAGAGCAAGCGTCGTGAGTGCTTCAAGGTTTCCTATATCAGAATGTGCCATAGGTCCTTTCCTGACGTGTCAGCTTAATGTCTTTAAGCATATCTGCTTTTATACGCAACTCCAAATTAAATCCTTTAATAATACCAATTGGATTGTAAGTAAAGTTCAATTCCCAACAATGCAGATCGCGTGATATGCTTATGCTTGGGACAGTTACCTCCTTGGCAACAAAATCGTATGAAGTATAAGTTGAGATGCGCCAATGTTTCGTTAAGGAAAGTGAGATGCTGGCATTACCTGTAAATGTACGATTAATACCGATACTATTATAGTTTTCACCGTAAGTTAACCCGTAACCGATATTCCACTTCGGACTGTACGGAATATTAATAAATTTTCCCGGATAATTACCACCCATCATCATCTGTCTCTCCGCATCGGGCGAAGTAATATCAAAAAGACGGTAGAGCGAGTCTATATTCTCACCTTCAGTTGATTCGCTTGATGAGAAGTTACCATCGAGTGAAAAGTTGATGTTGGTAGTCCGAAATATGCCTTGACCGTTCGACAAAAGTGTTCGTTCAGTTGAATCACCCCCTTGATAATTTCTTGGATACCATGAAAAGTTTGCACTTCCTGATAAGCTAAATAGGGTACCGATCTGAGAGTTACCATTGATCGATAACGGTGAGAAACGGTTTTGAATAACATCATACCCCGTATTCAAATTAATATTGAGTAGTTTTACCTTTGATTCATATGATGAGTCTTCAGATACTTTGTTATCTACTTTTGCTTCAAAATTATTCCCAATACCAAAACTCAAAGTACCTGAGCGTTGAGACCCTGTATATCCGCCATCCTCTTCATAGATACTATATGACTCCTCAAGCAATGTTTTTGGATTTGTATAATATGCTTTGCCATTGGCAGAAAGATCTGGCGTATAATTAAATGAAATACCAGGCTGTACTGTATGCCGCAATGCTTTTAACCCAAAAATACCGAGGTTCGCAGTACCATACATGGTCGTGTTCATTGAGATACCGTAGTTATAACTTGACTCACGGAAAAGTCCTCGTTCAATGCTTTCATCGAAGACAACCGTTGTATCAAACGTACCATTGTACTCATTGACAGAAAGTCTTGACGACTTTGTTTTACGCCTGATGAACCAACGTTCACCATAATTAAATGATGGCGTAAGTGAAATATAGCCAAGTTTTGGAGAAATAGAAATACCAGGGGAATGACTAATAGAAAATTGTTCTCTGACTTTAAAACTTGTATCTGCTAATATACCCCTTGATGTATCTTGGTTTACTACAAGTAATGTTTTACTTACACTTCGTGAAGCAGAGCCGCCATACGATATCTGTAAACTACGAAGGGTAGCACCAAATCCTTCGTCTTCTAACTCTCCAAAGGGAGTAATCGGTGTTCTTTTTCCCCAACTAATTCGAGGGCTTGTCTCATCAAATGTGCCATCGCGTAAATTCTGTGATCGTGAGTAATCCGCATTCAATGAAAAGTCAATTGCCTCGAACATAGTTGAAAATGATGCGTTTGAGGATACTCGTTGGTTTACAACATCGTTAATGTTCTGTGCATTATTGCGATTATAATTGTTACTTTGAAAGCTCAAGTTTGCTGACATGCTCGTAATCGGATCAATATTAAGACGAGACATACCTATCGCGATCTTGAAATCTTCAGAGTAGGGATCATCTATAGAATATCGTGTGCGGCCATATCCAAGTTCAAGTCTGATGGGGCTGTTGAGAAGATACCTCTTCATATATTGAGCAAGGAACGTCAAATTATATCCACCGCGCGTATAGATGTCAGTCCTCACTGCAGCATCCAGATAATCATCTATGATCTGATAGTATCCCAAGTGGGTAAGCCCATAGCCACGAGAAGATTGTGTACTATAACTCGGCGCAATAAGCCCGCTCCGTCTGCCTCCTTGATGATTAGGAAATACACCAAATGGCAATGCAAAAATTGGAACATCGGCAATATAAAGCACAACAGGTTGCGCAAATACCTGCTCACCGGAGATCAACTTCATTCTCGCGGATTCAAAGTAAAAGTGGGGAGTAGGCGCATCACACGTCGTATATCTTCCGTTCTGAACAAACAGTGTTTTTGGTGCAACCTGTTTAATCTTTTCGCCTGAATAAAATCCGCCTTCCATGCTCGTTGTTGCAAGTGCGACAGTACCCTGCTTCGTATTGAAGTTATAAACAATAACCTCACCTTCATACGGCGTTGTCCCGTCTATCAAGAGCGGTGCCCCTCGACTTGTGACACGATTAGTATCGCGAGTTATTCGTCGGCGTTTCGTGAGCGAGTTAGCAAGGACAGAGTCGTATGTTTCGCTCGTTGCTGTGAGCGTACCGGCAGTAAAATCCATCACAATGCGATGAGCATTAATATGCTGGGTACGAAAATCAAGCTTCGATTCACCTGTGAGCATCATACGACGATTCACTACATCGAAGTTCGTTGAGTCTTTTGCCTTATAATAGACAATCGTGTCTATATCTCCCCGAACTGAATCAACGGCAACATACAAAGAATCAGGTAAGTCATAACCGGGACGTTTTGCAATAGTGATTTTTGCAGCGCCTTCCTTTGCTTTGGCGCTATCTAATTGTTGTGAGAATACATCTGTGCTCCATAGAAATAAAACAAAGAGGAGCGTGTACGCTCCGCTTCGTCCTACTTTATGGCGCACCGTATTAATCATAGTGTGGTCGTGTGGCGTATGGTATAGGATCGACAGCTCCCGCTAACTCGAAGCCCCGGAGACGCAACGCGCAGGAATCACATTCACCGCATGCCAACTCTTCGGACTTGTAGCATGACCACGTAAGTGAAAGTGGTGTGCCTAACTCAAGAGACTTACGAACGATCTCAGATTTTTTGAGCGAGATAACCGGAGTAATTATCTTGATATTTGTCTCGGGTTTCGTACCAAGATTAATAGTCTTCTCGAACTCTTCAAAGAATACTTTGCGGCAATCAGGATACCCCGATGAATCTTCTTCAACAGCACCAACATAAATTCTCTCTGCCCCAATGACCTCTGCCCACCCTGCGGCGATGGCAAGAAACGTACCATTACGAAACGGTACGTATGATGATGGGATGTTCGTTGCATTGAGGTCTGCTTTGGTAACTTCCATCTTCTCATCGGTCAAACTTGAACCGCCAATTTGCCGAAGCCACTCGACATCAACGACAAGACGCTCGGATATACCGAGTGCATCAGCCACAGCATGGAATGCCGCAAGCTCGCGCCGCTCGGTGCGATGACGATAATTAAAATGTATTACTGCGAGGGTACCGGATTCCTGCTTAGCTATTGTTGCCGTAAGCGTTGAATCCATACCGCCTGATAGAAGTACTACTGATGTCATTCAAGCATGTGCCCTTGATGTTCGAGAACCTTGACGTTTGCAATGTTGATTCGTATAAGTCCGGAAACTTCTGCACTCGTCCGTTCAGTCTCCTGCACGACAACGCGAATCTCGTGGATATTCTTAAAGACGACGAATTCATCGGAAAGTTTCTCGAACATCCATGCGGCGATATTCTCTGCTGTTGTGGAAAAATCAACAAAGACCGCTTTAAGCTTACTTGTCTCCAGAAACACCCGACAAAGCTCATCCGAGCTGTCGCAGAGGAATGAATGATCTATCTCCTCAATGATTGGAGAGACGATGTTCGACATATCGAAATAGTCAAGCACCATTCCGTTGCGGTCCGGCTCACCGACGAGTTCGATAGTCATCGAATAGGAATGCCCGTGCACATTCCGACAACCGCCGTCATGGAACGGAAGCCGATGCGCCATCTCCCAGCGAAAGCTTTTTGAAATTCGTGTAAGCATTACTTCTTGAGCTTTACGACCTTTACGCGTTTTGTCAGTTTCGGTGTAGGATCAAAATCCTGAATGTATCCGACCTCAATGGTTGAATGAATACCACCGCGTGTCGTGAACTTACCAATCACTGTCATTGAGCGGGGCTTCAATGCACCAATAAGATCTTCAAGTATCTCATTGACAACTGACTCATAGAAGATACCTTTGTTGCGGAAAGCGAAGTAGTAATACTTCAACGACTTTAATTCAACGCAGAGCATATCGGGTACGTACTCGACCGCTATCTCTCCGAAATCAGGCATGCCCGTCATGGGGCAGACCGATGTAAATTCGGGATTAACATGCATGATTGTATAATTGCGTTCAGGTCGCGAGTTTGGAAATACGTGTAGTTCAGGTATCTTTGCCATTATAGTATCAGTAAGTATCAGTTATTTTTTATCATTACATTTGCATGAAGACGAACTTGTCGTCGACGGGTCCTGACCGGGCGCAAGCATTATTCGCGTTGGGTCATAGAATGCCGAGAGAATGGCAGCACGAAGCGTACGAATCTCGCCTTCGCCATTGTCCTCTGGTGTCATTGCCTTTATCACATACGTTCTAGATTCATCGCCGATGAATAACCAAACGTGGTTATAGTCATCACCATCAACTTCTGCCGATAGCCCAACGAGAAATCCGCTATACTTATTATTGAGTATAACGCTCATCTTCTCTCGCAGGGTAAAGCCGAACGAATCAATTGCAGTTGTTATATCAAATCTCCTCAAGAACCCATCAGCAACGTTAAGCACCAGCGCAGTTACTTCCTCGATACGGATAACGCTCTTCGTCTTCTCATTGCGGAATCCGTTGTCAATAGGGCTGAACGCGAAGCCATCCGGCAGCTTCAAACTTATCTTCGTAAAAGGATAGTCGCGGTAGTCCTCTGTGAGGTAGTTGGTAACGTTTATGGTTTGCTCTTGAGCATAGAGCGACACCTGCGAACCAAAGAGAAGGATATAAAAGATAACATGTTTTAGAGTATTTCTCATTCGCCCGATATTACTAATTTTTCTGATTGGCTCAAGCTCGTTAACAACGATGGCATGAGCGGCTTTAGATATGAGTACTTATTATGTTTTGCCCTTAAGACAATGACTTTAAACGCATATTTATTCAAGTTTTGCTGATGCTGAAGATTCTTATCCGTCGTTACGAACACGTCATATTCATTTTCACTTATACGTCTTAACAGCTCACCGTTCTTCACACCATCCCACCCGACTTCATTGACAGTGACAACAGTATGTTCGTTCGGAAAATCTCGCTTGCACTGACGAGGGATATTCTCATCTAATAATATCTTCATGAAGAATCTTTTCTGATGTTACTAACTTCCCTGCCAACTCAAGTACTGAAAGTGCTATCGGCTCGCTCACGCTCGGAAAATCTTCGAGGAAATCCTCAAGCCTTTCACCTGTTTCGATGTAGTCAAAAAGAGTTTGGATTGCAACTCTCGTGCCCGTAAAAACGGGAGTTCCACTCATGATATCAGAATCTATGGTTATTGCATCATATCGCATATTCTTTTCCTTTCTTACACTCCCCTCTCAATATCCGGCCAAATGAGTTTGTGAAGCTGGGTTTGCAGCTTTACATTTAGTTTATCAGTGAGTATCCACTCTGCAAGCTCTCGCATCGAGAGTTTACCATGTACTGCCGATACAAGGATAGTACCTACCTTACTATTCAAACCAAAAAACTCTATCTGTTCTTTCATCCAGCCGTAATCTTCACGCGAACCGATGACGAACTTCACCTCGTCATGCGGCGTAAGATACTTAATATTGTCATAAAGGTTACGCCTGGTCATTGCTGATGAAGGTGTCTTCAAGTCTATGATGCGCTTGACACGGGTATCAACATTTTCGATGCTGACGTGTCCGCCGGTTTCTACCATAACGTCATACCCTTCATCGCAGAGCATCTTCAAGAAGACAAATGCCGCTTCCTGCTCAAGTGGCTCTCCGCCTGTGAGTTCGACAAGATTGCATCCATACGACCGTACCTGTTCTAATACTTCGCCGAGTGACTTGTCATTGCCTTCATAAAAGGCATACTCCGTATCGCAATAGGTGCAGCGCAGGCCACAGCCCGTCAGACGGACGAAGACACATGGTTCGCCGGCACGGGTACCTTCACCTTGAATGGAAAAGAATATCTCGTTGATACGGAGCGTATCACGACGTTCTTTTTGGGCAACGGTCAGCGCATTTTGTACTATGGTAATGGGTTCATTCACTTCACCGATACTAACAAGCAGGGAAGATATACTGTTCGGATTAGAGAGGGAGTGTATGATACTCTTAATAGTTGTCGGGGCGAGAGGATTTGAACCTCCGACCCCCTGATCCCGAACCAGGTGCTCTACCAGGCTGAGCCACGCCCCGAAACAAACATCAAGAGTTGCAAAATACGCAAATAAAACTACGCCATTTGGCGCGAAGTTTCATGATTATTGGGCATTGTGAGCAGTATTCACCCCCTCCTTTCTTCTGCCGACGAAAGACTAATTATTACTCTTTGTACTTCATCTTCACTGTCTCGTAGTACGTCTGGTGCGTGGGGTCGAGGTACTCGAGTTTGCGGTAGTATAGGTCTATGTTGTCCTTGAACCATCTGCCGAACTCGGCGAACTCGGCGTACTTCGCTTCGAGCATTGCCTTGAAATAGACACTGCGGTCAAGGGTTGATGCGTCACGCTTGAGGGTAATAAGTGAATCAATAAATCTCGCATAATTAGTGCGGGCTTTTTCTTCGTTGGTTGCGAGTAGATCAAGTACATTGAAGTGATAATTGCTCATGATTTGGCGAATTGGCCGCGAGCTTGCATTCGAAGCATCTTCTGCATATCCATAACGACTGAATGCACCGGCAGAAGTAAATAATCTATCCCAACCAAATCCACTTGAAGAATTTGCTACAAGGGCGTGGGTTAGAGCATTCTGATAAAAAAGATCGCCATCAATTTGTCCGTATGCATCAAACTCTTGCGCAAGAATGATGTTCGCATAGTAATCAAGTATCGACTCAAGCTCGCGATACTGCTGACCATGATTGAGCGATTGCCCCCTGATATAATTGAACTGTACTTTTTCATCAGAGAATCGGGCAAGAGTTGTCGTTAATTTCGAGTTGGCAAGCGGGCGGTTACTCGTGATATAAAGTTGTGCTGTCCCTGATCCGGTAATATTAAAAGTGAAATTGCACTGAATCCTGTCACCTGAAAAGTTTGTTGTCCAATTATAGGAATTCAAATATGCCTCAACATCACTAGCGAAGGATTCCCAGTTGCGGCGAACATCTTCGGTAGGGTTGTTTAAGTTTACAACAACTTTTGCTTGTAGTTCTTGTGCAAGCGAGGCGCGGATACCGAGCGTAAAAAGGCACAAAACAAAGAGGATGCGGAGCTTCATTCTTATTCAGCGTTAAAATGTAGTATATTGCTACGTTTTTGAGGGGAAAATGATTCTCCGATAGCGTGACGGCACGATGAATTGCCTGTCATTTTACACATTACACAACAGATTTTATGGCGTGGTTCGCACGATCGAAAGACAAGATAGATACTGCAGATAAACGGGAAGCCGACAACATGCCCGATGGCATGTGGACGAAATGCCCCGACTGCAAAGAAATTCTCTATAAAAAACAGCTTGAAGATAGCCTCTTCACCTGCCCGAAATGCGAGAAGCATTTCCGCATCGGCTCGAAAGAATATTTCGATATTCTCTTCGATGAAGGCAACTTCGAGGAGCTTGCAGGCAATCTCATCCCTGCCGATCCGCTTGGGTTCACTGATACAAAGGGCTACCCTCTTCGTGTAGCTGATGCTCGGAAGAAATCGCACCTGAACGAGTCCATGCGGCTTGCAAAAGGTACGATTGAGAGTGAGTTTGCTGTCGTTGGCGCGATGGATTTCGGATTTGTCGGCGGCTCGATGGGTTCAGTCGTCGGCGAGAAATTCGCACGCGGCATTGATACGGCGATAGCTTCACGTTGTCCGTATATCATGATTAGTAGCTCCGGCGGAGCGCGTATGCAAGAAGCAGCAATATCACTTATGCAGATGGCAAAGACAAGTGCGAAACTCGCACAGCTTGCCGATGCAAAACTTCCTTACATTAGCATCCTAACAGACCCAACTACAGGCGGCGTTACGGCCAGCTTCGCAATGCTTGGTGATGTGAACATCGCCGAGCCGAAAGCGCTCATCGC
>JBKJTT010000099.1:0-27958 GCA_046590205.1 Kapaibacterium sp. (SeqCode) | reverse complement strand
TTTGTGGTGCCGTAAATTTACACATTCAAATAGTGGTCGTATGGGCGTATGGTTTTTGGGGTTGTCATTGCGAGGAATCGAGCGAAGCAATCTAAAATCCTTCGGAAAAACAGAATGACGAACCCCGACGTGCAAAAATACAAAATCTAAAACTGATTTGCAAGATGCCCGTCCAAAATACACTGCAACTTGTTGAAAATCAACAAGATAATCTTTAGACAATTCAATTATTACCGTTTCCCGAACAGTTTATCTGTTTCCGATAGGCACCTATCGTACAGCAGGTCTCCGACCTGCGCCCCATGCCGTGGGAGCACATCGCATGTGCCCGTCCTCTCCAACTCCGTTAGGAGCGTAACGTCGATAGCGCAGGGCGTTGAACCCTAGGAAAAGATTACCACAAAAATCCAAGAGCCCCGTAGGGGAAAATGATGTTTGTTTGCAACCTTAACATTATTGTATTTGGTGAGTATGGTATGCTTAAATCGCTATTGCCACTTATTTTTTGGTAGACTTCTTTTTTGAGCCAGCTGGCTTCAATTCTGTCACAACCATCTTCAGCGTCGTGTTACCGATATTTTTTGCCGTGTGCGTGACGGCAGGCAAATACAATGCAACTCCCGCTGCTATATCCGCAATGAATGGCGACTTGCCTTTGTCAGTGATCTCAAGTTTTCCATCGGTCAATGCATAGGCAATATGATCGGGGTGTTTGTGCCATACGGCTGTTTCACCCGGGGCAAATTCAATTTCTATAACTCTGACCCTCTTATTCTCAAGGATAACTTTTTTATACACATTCGGACACTCCTTAATCGGGTCCTGTGCATACACGCTTGCGCTCTCTATCAGGAATAATCCTAAGAGCAAAGATATCAAAATTGTTTTCATTGTTTTCATTCTTGTTATGTGATAAATTATTGCCTACATTGTCTCGGTTTCTCAGCTCGAATCAAAACCGATGGATACAAATATACTACAATAGATATCTTGTTACAAATCATTTATTATAATTGCAACTTGATATTCAAGGTGCTTACTGTATCTATATAATATTAGATGAGTTACCTAACCACTTACTCCACCGGCGGGACGATCTTGATTATCTGGGTTCTTGGGAGCATGTTGTTCTCGAAGAATATCTTTTGTCCGGGGGCTGTCATTGCATAGACTAAAAATCCTCTTGGCAGTGAGTTCGGCGGTTCTTGTGTATAGCAGCATACACGCGAGACGAGTGGATAGAGATTTTGATAGACATACGCCAAATGCAGCATGATGTTCTTCTCGCTGGTCTTACTTGTGCTATCAGGTATTGCAATATCAAGTGCCTTCAAGCCCGGATTCTTTACCAGCCAGCACCAACTGACAAACCCTACTGCGCCATCATCAGCCATGACCTTTGCGATAACACTATCAGTAGTCATAAAGCGCGCCGCCTTCCCTTTTACGCTTCCAGTATCAGCTAAGAAGAGCGAATCAAGGATGGATTCCACGCTCGAGAGGTTATCGGTCATCACTTTACGGTAATGCTCCTTGCTTCCTGAAATATCTTCTACAAGCATATTCAGTGATAGCGAAGTTAGAGCGTTCTCTTTTTTGACTATTGCCGCAAGTGGATTGAGTGCGATCTCGTATTCAGGCAGTTCAACCTTTTGCGAGCCGAGCGATGCGCGTTCTTTCGGAGTGAGCGGTCTGCCGATGAGTGCAAGCCGTGCTTTAGACTGGAGCACAGCATCAAGAGCGGCAGTTGCATTCATATACCGCACCGTTACCTTTGCATCAGTATATTGCGCGTTGAACGCCGCGACGAGCGAATCGATCACAGGGCGAATCGCTTCATCGGCGGCAAGCTCGAATGCGCCGGTCGTCGGTGAATCAACTAATGCCTTCTGCTCTTGCGATGCGCATGAGCAAATAGCAAGCAGGAGAACCGCTACGATGAGAGAACGGAGTTTCATTAGGTTACTTCGCTCCGCCTGCGTCCTTCTTTTTCATTGCGCTAAGACTTGTCGAGAGACGGAAGAGTCCATAGACAATAAGTAATCCGCCGAGCGTCATACGCAGCCATGAAGGTGAATCACCCATTGCTGTATCGGTCATAAGAAGATACCCGCCAAGAACAAGAAAACCAATTCCCACAAGAAGAAAAACCAACGGTAATGTTTTCATAAGAGTATTTTACTATTTATTGAATGACACAAACAAAAAGAGCAACCCGAATATACATCCGAATTGCTCCCTTTGCTCTAAAAAACCGAAATTAATTTCCGCTAAGCTTAAAGACGATAGGTAATGTGTACCAAAGTTTTACCGGCTCGCCGTTCTGACGTGCAGGTGTGAAACGTGCTTTCATCATTGCTTTGCGTGCAGCTTCTTCAAAGACCGGATAGTCGGATTTATCAATTTCTACCTTGATAACCCTGCCGTCCTTATCAATAAGTGCAGAGACGATAACTTTGCCTTCGAGTCCGGCACGCTTTGCGACTTCGGGATACTCAACGAGCGTCTGGATATTGACGATAGGGGTCGGCTCGACCTCAACCGATACGAAGTCATCGCGGTTCGGCTCTTCATCAAGAACTGGCTTTTTATCTTCGATAACCGCAGGTCCGTCACCAACACCACCTGCATCAATACCGCCGGAGCCAATACCCTCTGTGCCTGTATTAACAGGAAGGTCATTGAGATCAGGCATCACTGCATCAGGGGCAACAGCGTCGGGCACAGGTACGGGAATACCGAATGTCGGTTTTGCAATATCTGCCGCAGCCGGCGCAGCCATAGCCATCGGCGGGGGTGCGTCATCTTGTGTAGATGGCGGCGGAGCCAAGTCAGCTAAGCTCTTAATACGAACCTTTATGATCTTCTTATCATCTTCTTTGCCCATCATTCCCATTCCCAAATTAACGAGAAAGAGTAGGAGAAAGATAGCAAGAGTAGCTAAGTATCCTCGTATTGCAAATTTATTTGCATTGGCATTTAGCTCTACTGCTCCGTAGCGCTCCATGCCTTCGAGCATCATTGTTTTTAAACTCATGATCGTATCCTTTCTTTATAAGTTACCGAGGATGCGTGTATCCGATGAATCCATCGTGACGATAGAGAATCGCTTCTCGTTCTGATTCAATCTTCCCTGAACAAGATTGAGTTCGTCAATGAGGTCAACGAGTTTCTGGTACTTCGCTTCCCTATCAATTTTGATAAGAGTCGCAATCTTTGGGTTTTCTCGGAGCTTTGCTTCTAAGACCTTACCGATTTCATCGGCTTTGATCTTCGTCGGCGCTTCCTGCCCTTTGTTCCAGAATATCGCTTCGTCGGCTCTGACGCGGAACGTCAAAAGATTCGATTCAGCGATCTCGATATTCACCTTGCTATCAGGCGGGAGCGATATCTCCATGACCTGTGGCTGCGCAAGCGTAGTCGATAACATAAAGAATGTAAGCAAAAGGAATGCCACATCCACCATCGGGGTCATATCCATCGTGATACCTACCCTTTTAGCGGATTTTTTGCCTTTTTTACCATGTCCGCGGCTTCCGCCGCCTCCAACCATTCCACTCATATTCTACTTTGCAATTCGTTGTATTGAAATATGAAATGTCAACCCGTCGTTTTGGTGACCAGATTGAATCTCGTAGCTCCGTATTTCTGCATTACACGCATCACATCATCTACCAATCCGTAATGTAAACGGTTATCGGCATTGATCGCAAACCGCATTGAAGGGTTTTGCAGACGTGTTGCGGGAATGATCTTCTCAAGTTCTTTAACCGTTACAAGCATCGAAGGAATGACCTTTAACTCGTCGTTAGAATAGACAGCATTGGTCTTAGGGTTAATGCGCTCTAACTTCGAGAATATCTCCGGTCTGTCCTTTTCGTTTGCGATGTTGTAAAAGATGAGCGTATCCGGTGCTTCGCCCGGATTCGCTTGCGAAAACCCGATCGTCAGCGTTGCGATATTTACATCAGGCAGCTTCGTTGTATCTGCCTGTGCTATCGGTAACTTGACATCCACACTGTCGCCAGATTCTGACTTGAACTTCGCTGTAAGCATAAAAAAGGTCAAGAGCAGAAACCCGACATCCACAAGTGGAGTCATGTCGATCGCGAAACCATGTCGTTTTAATTTGGCTTTACCCATTGTTCACTTTCCGTAAAAGAAAAATGATTATGCTTTACCAACAAAACGATTCTCAATGCTCTCTACGAGGTTAAGCGTTGCTTCATCTATTGTATAGATGAAACGGTCAACTTTGTTCGTAAGCATATTGTAGGCAACGATAGCGATAACACCACCGCTGATACCAAGCATCGTATTCCAGAGTGCTTCCGAAATAGCGATAGAAAGCTGTGTTGCTGATGCGCCGCCGCCGCCCTGACCGAGTGAGTCGAACGCCTTGATCATACCAAGAACTGTACCAACAAGTCCAATCATCGTTGAGATAGAAGCAATTGTCGAGAGGATAACGAGGTTACGCTCAAGGAGCGGAGTCTCAAGCATTGTTACTTCTTCGAGTGCACGCTTTACTTCTGCTACTTTTTGCGCGTTGTTCATATTGTCGTTACTGCGAATCTCACCGAAACGCTCAACACCAGCACGAACGATGTTCGCAACACTGCCTTTTTGTTTATTGCACTGATCGAGCACAGCATCAATGTTTCCTGAATCAAGTGATTTCTCTACTTCACGCAAGAATGTATCAATATCCTTTTTGCCTGCAGCTTTTTTCAAGCTGAAGAATCTTTCAAAGGTAAATGCAACGATCATAATGAGGAGTCCGATAAGAATCGGTACGATGAATCCACCAAGATACATCTTGCCAAGTGTGCTCTCGAGCTTTGGCTTTGTCTTTGCAGCATCAAGGAAGTTATCCGGTGAGCCCATGACGACAAGATAGAATACTACTCCTGTAAGGATAGAGAGTACTATTACTAATAGGACGAAGAGAGAATTCTTTTTCATGTTGTAATTAGAATGAAATAAAAAATTTATCAAATGTGAACGACCGAGGGGAAAAACGGAAACCGTAATCCGGACATCACAACTCGGCTGATAACACAGAAAAACCCCCGAAGTTTTTCGCAAGAGCGGGGATTTGAAGGACTTGAAACAAAATAGTTTCTAAACGAGTCCCCAAAACCAAAAAGGAAACAATTATTTTACATACCGTATTTCTTCCGTTTCCGCCAAAGTGTTGCGCTGTCGATTCCGAGTATCTTTGCCGCCTCTTCCAAGCTCTTCGTCCGCGAGAGGACAAAGCCGATATGGTCATGCTCAACCTCCTCGATAGAGCGTAGCTCCGGCGATACCGCTCCCCCAAAGTCGGCTTTTGCAGGGAAACAAATATACTCCGGCAGGTCACTTGCTTTTATCGTCTTTCCGTCATCAGAGAGGACAGCGGCACGTATCATCACATTCTCAAGCTCGCGGACATTCCCCCTCCAGTCATACCCTAATAGCATCTTTTCTACTTCTGGTGGTACTGACATTTGCCCAGCCCCCGAAGCATAGTGCAAAAGTATCTTATGCGTTATGGGAAGAATATCATCCCTTCGCTGTCGAAGAGGCGGTACGGTCAAACGGAAGCCGCTCAAACGATAGTAGAGGTCCTCACGGAATCCACGTTGGCCAATTTCCTCTTCGAGGTTTCGGTTCGTCGCAGCGATGATGCGGACGTCGCTCTTACGTATCTGATTCTCACCAAGACGGTAATACTCACGGTTCTGCAATAATCGCAGGAGCTTTGCCTGCATAAGCATTGGCATCTCGCCAATCTCATCAAGGAAGATAGTCCCACCTTCTGCTGCCTCGACCATACCTGTTCTATCCTTCACAGCTCCTGTGAACGAGCCCTTAGCATGACCGAATAGCTCTGATTCAATAAGCTCTTCGGAGAGCGCAGCACAGTTGAGCTTGATATACGGCTTATCTTTTCTATCGCTATTTTTTTGGATAAAATCTGCTACAAGCTCTTTACCAACACCTGTCTCTCCTTCGATAAGAACTGTGATATTTGTCTTGGCGATTTTCTCGGCAGTCTTAAGTATTGACTGAAAATTCGCGTCATTCGTAATAATCGCACCACCGGACTCATTGGATTTCTTTGCTTCTGACGAGCGAGAAATTCGTTGAAGAAAAACGGCTAACTCATCATAATCAAATGGCTTCTGAATATAGTCATAAGCACCAAGTTTCATTGCCTCGACAACAGTATCGACACTTCCATGAGCTGTGATGATAACAACTAACATTGATGCTTTCCGTAGGTGCAATTCGTGGAGCATATCCAAACCACCAACTGGGTGCATCATCAGATCAATAAAAGCAATATCAACTACCTTCAGAAGATCAGGGTTTGTATCGAGCGTAACAAGAGCAACTGATGGTGAGGAATATGCCAGAACTTCATATCCCATAGATTCGATGCTCAAGGTCATCGTTTTCAAGATGTTTGGCTCGTCATCAACTAAAAGTATCTTCGGTTTTTGTGTCATGCTGTTTCTACCTTACAATGTACAGTAAATGTGCTCCCCTTACCTACTTCACTTTCAAGATGCACCGACCCGCCGTATTTCTTCGCAATCTCTGATACGATAGAGAGCCCAAGCCCTATCGAACCCGGCGTTGCAAGATTCGTCGGCTTGACCTGTACAAACTTCTCAAAAATACGAGCTTTATCTGCCTCAGATATTCCAATCCCATTATCTTTTACCTCAATGATAAGATTATTGTCCAGATACCGCAGCTGTGCCGATACCTTTCCGCCTTCACCCGTAAACTTGGCAGCATTCGCAAGCAAGTTTTGCAGCACAGACTCAAAGTCGCTCTTTATGATACGCAGAGGTGGCAGTTTTGGAGCTATAGCAGTAAACTCAATACTTTTCAATCGATAGAACCCTCTCATAGATAGACAAAGAGTATCGAAGGTCAGTGAAACATCACACGAAGCATCGTGTATGTCTAAGGGTTGATGTGATTCAAGTTTGGTGATAGCAAGCAGGTCTTTAATCAGCTTGGCTAATCTATCCGTATCGTGTTTAAGCGTTTCGAGAATATCTTTCTGTTCTGCTGTTATCTTGCCGAGTACTTCTTTTTGCAAAAGGTCAAGTGACATCTTCATTGATGTGAGCGGTGTGCGGAATTCGTGCGAGACGCGAGCGATGAAATCAGACTTCAATTCATCCAATTCCTGAAAATGGGTAATGTCAGTGAAGCTGATGAGAGTACCTATAACAGCTTCTCGAGAGGTTACTTGTATCGAGTGAACACGATAATGCCGCTCTTTGCCACTTACAACTTCTGATACAATCGTTGGCTGTGATGATTCGTTATCACCCAATAGTTTGTTTACACCTGCACGAAGATTATCCTTGACGAATACTGAATCTACAGACTTTCCAAGAGCATCATCTTTAACAACACCCAATAAGATTGCCCCAGAAGTATTAAGAAGCTGCAATGTCATTGCCTCATCAAAGAAATAGATAGGGTCGTCAATTGAGGCTAGTATAGTCTCGGATTTTTGTTTTTCCTGTACTAACTGCGAGATGTTCATCTCTTCATACTCTTGTAACCGCTCGGTCAACCGATTGAACTCATAGCTTACATCACCAAGTTCGTCTGAGCTTGTTACCGGAAGACGTAAGGCAAGGTTGCCTTCACGAAGTGATGAAAGACGACTGCGTAGCTTAGTAAGTGGTTCTGTTGTTCTTCGGGCGATGATAAAACTTGCAATGATGCCGATCGCAACTGCGGCGATAGCAACGATAATAACTGCGGCTGTTGATGACGCTGATTCTTTGGCTGTTCTCTCTTTTGCTAAGGAAAATGTTTTTGCATTCTCACTTGAGAGTCTAAACACCTGCTCCTTGAGGTCTTCATATGAAGGCGTTACGCTTTGCTCATAGAACCTTCGCCCATCAAGTGGATTGATCTCTGCTATACGAATGAACTCCGGAGTAAGCGCCTCGAATTGCTGCCAAATGAGTTCTATTCTTGTAAGTTGTTCGGATAATGCCGGGTTGAGATTATCTGTGGTCTTTGAGCCAAGACGGTGTGCATTTTGCAATGCAGTTTTGAAAATTGCAGGTTGTTCAGTAAGCGTTCGTTTGCCTTGAAGGAATTCCGCGCCCATCATCTTGAGCATTCCTTCGTTCATACGGACAAGTGATTCATACATTTGCAGTGTATAAATACTGTTATCAGCATTTACCTCAAGTGCAGATGAACTCGTAAGAGAAAGTGAGCGGAACGAGATGATAGAATACACACCAAGTGCTGATAGAAGCACGAGAATCACAAGGTACCCGCCAAATATCTTTGCTCGAAGTGTTTGGAACATGAAGCAATGTATTAGTCACTGACCGCTGCCATTGCCTTCGGTATCGTGTCCATATACGCAGAGCGAAGTTCATGGAGTGGCATATCTATACTCATATCTATGACAAGATTCGTGCCAGATACAGTCCCTAATTTCTCAAATGCTATATTGTGAGCTTTTGCTAACTCTCCTACTTCACTTGTAACCGAAGATGAAAGCGAAATAACAACTCTACCCTGCTGCTCACCAAAATACGTAACGTCTTTACGTCCTGATATAGGAATCGCAACATTACAGCCCAGCATATTTCCGAAACAAGATTCAGCGACAGTAATAAGTAAACCACCATCACTCACATCATGTGCGCTCTGGAGCAGTTTCTTTGAAGCAAGTTCGACAAGAAGATCAGCAAGACGTTTTTCACCTACAGGGTCGCAGTATGGAGCATCACCTAATGCGTCGCCCGTTTTGAGAGCAAGATATTCACTTCCGCCAAGACCGTCATTCTTCTGGTCGCTGGTATAAGCCGTCAGAAGATATATCTCATCGCCTTCATTCTTAAATCCGGCACTTACGACGTTCGCAACATCATCAATAACGCCAAGCATACCTATCATTGGTGTCGGATAGACTGCAGAGTTTGGGCTTTGGTTATAAAAGCTCACATTACCGCCTGTAACAGGAGTTTCAAGCGCAATACATGCATCGCTCATTCCACCAAGTGCTTCGGTGAATTGATAATAGACTTCAGGGTCATACGGATTTCCAAAGTTCAAACAGTTCGTGATTGCGATCGGCTTTGCTCCGACGCAAGCAACATTCCGCGCTGACTCGCAGACAGCAATCATCCCACCCCGATGCGGATTGAGATATACATAACGAGAATTGCAATCTGTTTTTAGAGCAACACCTTTATTCGAGCCCTTGATACGAACGACTGCAGCATCACTTCCTTCAAGAGCAATGGTGTTGGTACGTACCATGGAATCATACTGTTCATACACCCATTGCTTCGATGCAATGTTTGGCGTAGCAAGAAGTTCTTTTAGCGTTGATGCAACATTCGTAACATCTGGCAGTGTCGCTACATCAAACTTTAAAGTTTCATCAAGATACGTCGGTCGTTTTGATTCGCGATGATAGACAGGAGTCATATCACCACCAAGAGCAAGAGACTTCGCAGGAATATCCGCAACAATTTCGCCGTGATGATTTATAACAATATTCTCGGTATCAGTAACCACGCCGATAACGACAGCATGGAGATCCCACTTCCCGAATACCTTGCTAAGTGCCTCAACATTCTTCGGTTCAACGACGACGAGCATTCTTTCTTGCGACTCGCTAAGCATGATCTCATACGCCGACATCGTCGCTTCGCGTAAGGGTACTTTGTTGAGGTCAACATCCATACCTGTACCGGACTTAAAACTCATCTCTGAAGTTGAGCATGAGATACCCGCCGCACCCATATCCTGCATACCTACGACAAGATTTTGGTCTATCGCTTCAAGCGTCGCTTCAAGTAGAAGTTTTTCTGTGAAGGGGTCGCCTACCTGTACAGTCGGTCGAAGTGCTTCCTGCCCCTCTTCAAAGACTGCGCTTGCAAGCAAACTTGCGCCGTGAATACCGTCACGTCCTGTACTTGAACCAACAATCATTACCGCATTACCAACGCCTTCGGCTGTTGCACTTATCGTCTTGCCTTTCTCGACAACCCCAACTGCCATTGCATTGACAAGAGGATTACCGTGATAACATTTATCAAAATACACATCACCTGCTACTGTCGGCACTCCGAATGAATTGCCATAATCAGAAATACCGTGAACGACACCACGAAGGATGTACTTCGTGCGGTCATTATCCAGTGCCCCGAAGCGGAGTGAGTTGAGCGCAGCAATCGGACGTGCGCCCATTGTAAAAATATCACGCAGAATTCCACCGACCCCGGTTGCAGCTCCTTCATAAGGAACAATTGCAGATGGATGGTTATGAGATTCTATCTTGAAGGCGATACCCAGACCGTTACCAATATCTACAAGACCTGCATTTTCTTCACCAGCTTCGACAAGTAGGTGTTTGCCTTTTTTGGGAAGTTTCTTGAGTTCGGAGATACTGTTCTTATAAGAACAATGCTCGCTCCACATAACAGAATAGATACCCAGTTCGGTATATGTTGGTACTCTTCCGCCGAGGATTTCTATGATTTTATCAAATTCTTCGGATAGAAGCCCGAGTTCTATGGCTACTTTTCTGGCGCTTTCGTGGTCAGAGATGATATTCTTCATTCAGTGGAACAGGTAAATTTCTAATCGGCATACAACAACAAAATAAGGCGAAAAGTCGAAGGAATACTATACTACCCCCGCTACAAATTCTATCGCTTCCCTGACCTTCGCTTCGGGCACATCCTCAACAATGTCAGCTTTCCCGATGCCCGTAAGAAGCACAAGCCGGAAACTACCGCGTTTTTGCTTTTTATCTTGCCCCATAAGTTGGAGTACTTTATTAGTATCAAGTAGCACATCGGATGGTATTGACAGTCGTCCAAGCGTTTGCTCGACCTCACGCCAAGATTCAGCCGAAAGAAGACCCATTTCCATCGAGAGGTAAGACGCCGCACGCATACCAAGCGCAACTGCCTCGCCATGAAGGAGTTTACTGAATCCATTTACTGACTCGAAGGCATGTCCGAACGAATGCCCGAAATTCAGAAGTTCGCGTGCTCCGCTCGTACGTTCGAATTCATCCCATTCAATGAATCGTATCTTCTCACGGACAGCATCACGTACAAGTATCTCATACCCTTGGTCAAATCCGCGAAGTAACCTGCGGATAGATTTTGAAAGTGTTGCCCATAGTTCGGGTGAAGAGATAAGTCCATATTTCAGTGCCTCGGCAAGTCCGGCATGAAGTTCACGCTTTGGAAGAGTTTTTAAAAAGAGCGGGTCAACAATTACTTGTTTCGGAGGGTAGAATGTCCCTATGAGATTTTTAATGCCGTTGTGGTCAATACCCGTCTTCCCACCAAGTGCTGCATCAAGCTGACCGATGAGCGAAGTTGGGATATGGATAACGGGCAAGCCACGCATATACATACTTGCCGCAAGACCTGTAATATCGCTAACGACACCGCCACCGAGTGATACGACAATATCTTCTTTTCTTTTTATGCCGATTCGCGAAAACGCAGCTAATATTTCTTGTAGCGTCTCAAAGTTCTTACTCTGCTCCCCAGCTTTGATAGACATATGAATAATATCAAGTTCTTTTCGAGCATCCTTAGTAACTTGTTGAAAATATTTTGGTATATATTCTTTCGTGATATTATCGTCTGATACAACTACTATCTTCCCTGCCTTCTTTTCGCGCGCTGCAAACGAAAGTTCTTGTGCCGCAATGCCGCTTCCGATAGAGACAGGATATGCACCAAATGCGGACTGAACGCGAAACACTTCAAAGCGTGGACGCATCAGGATTCGCTTCGACATCTGATCGAATGCCTTGAGCATTTCGTCAGCAAGTTCAACTTGAGTATGTTCATCACCCTTTTGGCTTCGCGTTACAAAATGAAGTGTTGCCTCTTCATAAAATTTATTGCGGTCATTTTGTAATGAACGTATCTTCTCCTGTAGTTCTTCTGGGGTTGCCGTACGCAAGAGTGGTCGGGTCTCCCCCATAAGCAAACCATGAATTACATTCTTTGTCGCCTGTTTGGCTGTTACATCTATCCATACTGTAACTCCTGAACCGCGCATGATCGCTCGGTTCACATCTCTAAGCGGCGTCCCCCCGCCTGTTGCGATAACGAGCGGTTTTTGTTCAAACGCAAATTGTGCAATTTCGGTAAGGCAGAGTGTCTCAAGTTCACGGAATGCATCTTCACCGGCGCTGTCGAAAATATCAGCGATAGACATTTCGGCACGTTCGACTATCATCTTATCAAGGTCAATGAAGCCGTATCCGCTCTTTTTGAGAAGACGGGCAAGTTCTTTACCTATGCTCGATTTTCCTGAACCGGGCAACCCCCATAGATAAATATGTCGTCCGCGCCAGGTCAGATAGCTTTCCTCCGCTTTTCTATTCTATCTTGAAGTTCGATAAGTGTGTCACCACCGAATGTATCAAGGAGTGCATCGGCGATCGTAAGCGCTGCTACATTCTCAACTATTACCGAAAGTGCAGGGACGGCGCACACGTCACTTCGCTCAATGTGTGCATCAGCAGGTTTCATAGTTAGGAGATCAATTGATGGAAGCGGCTGCATAAGCGTTGAGATGGGCTTCATTGCTACACGAACGACAAGCGGCTCGCCATTTGACATACCACCCTCAAGACCGCCAGCATTATTACTCGAACGAGTTATCTTCCCATCAGATACAATAATATCATCATGCACAGCCGAGCCGAATGCAAATGCAGTATCTTTGCCCCCACCTACCTCGACTGACTTTACTGCCTGAATGCTCATCAGAGATTCAGCAAGCTTCCCGTCAAGCTTTCTATCCCATTGCATTGCACTCCCTACGCCGATTGGAAGCCCCGTAAACACTGCCTCAACTACTCCTCCAAGTGTATCTTGCTTATCTTTAGCTTCATCAATCAGAGACATCATCTCTTGTTCAGCTTTTGCGTCAGGGCATCTTACGGGTGAGTTCTCAATAGATTCTATTGATTCCTTTGAGACTACAATATCAGTCTGGACGCTTCCTATACTTCTTACAAATGAAAGCGAGGTAACACCAATGGTTGATAAGAGAGTATTAGCAATTGCACCAAGAGCAACACGCATTGCAGTTTCTCTCGCACTTGCACGATCAAATACATTACGAATATCATCCGTATGCCCATACTTGATTGCTCCAGCAAGATCAACATGCCCGGGACGAGGTATTGTAACAAGCTTGAGATCATTCGGCGGGTCACCCGCAACCGCCATCTTCTCTTTCCAATTTGCCCAATCTTTATTCTCGATGAGGATTGCTATTGGTGCGCCTGTCGTAACTGAGAACCTAACACCTGATAGTATCTTCGCTTTGTCATTCTCGATCTGTTGTCGGCGCGAGCGACCATACCCTTTTTGACGTTCGGCAAGTATTGGATCAATATCTCGCTCTGCGATCAGAGAAAGCCCTGCGGGCATACCATCGAGTATCCCGACGAGTGCTTCACCGTGTGATTCTCCGGCAGTAAGGTATCGAAGTCGTCCCATTATTGGAGTAAAAGTGCGGCGCGTTGTTTTATCTGATAGTACTCATCATCAGATAGCGGTGATGACTCCGGCAATTCTGATTTCATCCAGTAGTATTGACTAAATGCTGCTTGCTCGATAAGCATCCCAAGTCCGTCATGTGTTTTCGATCCTGCTTCACGCGCTTGCTTGAGCATTAGTGTATCAATAGGATTATATGTTAGCTCAATAGCAAGGTCGGTCTGATGCCAACCGAAACCATTGATAAGATTACCGGGATGAGAAACATTGCCGACAGGTGTTGCCTGAATGATAAGGCGGTAATGCGGAGCATAAGCATCCTTCATAAATTCGTCATATCCAAGCACACGAACCGTTGGTCCCGGTGACTCTGCTATACAAAATTCGGCAAGTTTATCTGCTTCGGATTTTGTGCGATTAACAATGGTAAGCGACATCGGCATCCACTTTGTGCAGAGTGCATAAACGACTGCCTTTGCTGTTGCCCCCGCGCCGAGCAAGACTAAATGATAATTCTCAAGATTGAATTCTGAATGTTCACGTAGCAGCGAAGAGAAGAACCCTGCTCCGTCAGTTGAAGCCGCTTTGATGATGGTCTGATGAAAGAGTAATGAGTTTGCTGATTCGATCTGCGCCGTTGCTCCATATCTGATAGATGCAAGCGAAGCAGCTTGTTTCTTATATGGTGTCGTAACATTTGCGCCATGAAAACCTTTGAGCGAAGCAGAACCTATCCATGACTTCAGGTCTGCTTCTGATGAACACTCAACGGTCGAATAGTCAATCTCTTTGTAGGATGAATTGAGTTTCTTTTTGAGGATATCAAAAATGTAACCGTGGATTTGAGGAGAAAGGCTCTTCGATAGTTCTTTTCCGAGAAGCGCTGCTTTTAAGGTCATATTTCGCGTATCTGTACTCTTGAATTCCCAATAAAATGTGAAAGTTCTTCAAAGAATGTCGGGAAAGAGATAGAAACAACCTCAGCGTCGGGAATAGTTACCTCTTTGCTTGAAACCAGACCTAAAAGTGAGAATGTCAACGCAATGCGATGGTCGCCAAATGTATTGACTGTTCCTCCATGAATGTCGGCTCTACCAGTAATAGAGAATCCGTCTTGATATTCCTGAACATCAACCCCAAACTTTCTCAAGTTCTCACAAATGGCTGAGATTCTATCTGACTCCTTGTTGCGAAGCTCGAAAGCATTGCGAATAGTAGTCGTCCCTTTGCTTTGTGATAAAAGCACTGCAATAAGAGGCAACTCGTCAATACACAGCGACACGTCTTCATCCGTAAAGTTATATTGACTGATTCCGGTAAATGATGAGCCATGAACTTCAATGTCTCCGTAATCCTCTTTCCAGTTACTTCGCTTATTGCTGATTGTTACCACTAAACCACATTCCCGCACGATAGATAAGAACCTTGTTCGAGTTGGGTTCAGAGATACATTCTGTAATTGAACAGTCGTTCGTAAAAGAATTGCCGCAACAATAAAATATGCAGCAGCAGAAAAGTCATTAGGGAGAAAATACTCTATATCATCGGGAAATGATCTCTCTTTATCATAGAATCCGAACCCCTCAAGCATTCGCTCGGTATGATCCCGCGAAATAACTTCCTCGGTGATTGATACTTTCCTATCAGTATAGAGCGAAGCTAAAAGCAGAGCCGATTTTATCTGCGCCGAACGAACAGAGATTGGATTGTCAGACTGATGAAGTTTTGCGTTATGTATTGTTATCGGCAATCCATCCCCATTCAAACACTCCATAACTGCTCCAAAATTATCATTCAAGAGTGTTGCAAGACGCTTCATTGGACGCTTTGAAAGCGAGTCGTCACCAGTGAGTGTTGAATCGAATGTTTGTCCTGCAAGCACTCCTATCATCAGTCGCGCTGTCGTGCCGGAGTTGCCGCAATCAAGTGGTTCTATCGGTGCTTTAAAACCATAAAGACCAACACCCTGAAGATTAATTGATGAGGATTCTATTTCTATCTGAACACCAAGTTGCTGCAATACGCAAATCGTTGAATGAACATCTTCGGGTATCATCACCGAAGACGTATTCCGAACTATTACTCGTGATTGAGTAAGCGAACCTATAATTAGAACGCGATGAAGAATTGATTTATCGGGAGGAAGAAGAATATCCTTCCGGCTGGGTGCCGTCTCGACATTTGGTGCCGGAAGGATTGTTACAGTCATCTATACAACCGCTTCTGTCATATACTCTTCGATCGGCGGACAAGCGCATACAAGGTTTCTATCGCCAAACGCACCATTCAAACGACCGACAGGCGACCAGAATTTATTCTCACGCACCCAATGATTCGGATATGCCGCCTTCTCGCGTGAGTATGAATGTTTCCATTCATCAGCAATAACATGAATTGCAGTATGCGGAGAGTTCTTCAAGACGTTGTCCGTCTTGTCTGCATTTCCATTTTCAATCTCCGCAATTTCATGACGTATGGAAATCATCGCATCACAGAATCTATCGAGTTCATGGAGCGATTCACTCTCTGTCGGCTCTATCATGAGCGTACCTGCAACAGGGAAAGAAACCGTCGGCGCATGGAAGCCATAATCAATAAGACGCTTTGCAATGTCTTCGACTTCAATACCAACTGAAAGTTTGAAGCCACGCATATCAACGATCATCTCATGTGCGACTCGTCCGTGCGAACCCTTATAAAGAATTGGATAATGCTTCTCAAGACGTTCCTTAATGTAGTTTGCATTAAGTATTGCAAGTTTTGTAGCGTCAGTCAAACCTTTGCCTCCCATGAGCTTGATATATGCCCATGAGATAAGCAGTATACTTGCGCTTCCCCACGGTGCGGCTGATACTGCCGTGATACTCTTATCACCTCCGATAGGAACAACACTATGACCCGGGAGAAATGGAGCGAGATGTTCGGCTACGCCGATAGGTCCCATCCCAGGTCCACCACCACCGTGTGGGATACAGAATGTCTTGTGAAGATTCAAGTGGCATACATCGGCACCAATGTTCTTAGGGCTGGTAATGCCAACCTGTGCATTCATGTTCGCACCGTCCATATACACCTGACCACCGCCAGCATGAATAATATCACATACCTCAATAATACCTTCCTCGAATACACCATGCGTCGAAGGATATGTTACCATCAAGCATGATAAATCATTTTTGTGCTCTTCGGCTTTTGCTTTTAGGTCAGCAATATCTATGTTGCCCTTTTCATCGGTCTTCGTCACAACAACTTTCAAACCTACCATGACAGCACTTGCAGGATTCGTACCATGTGCAGATGCAGGAATCAAAACAACATTGCGATGACCTTGCCCGATACTTTTTTGATAAGCTCTGATTACAAGCAGTCCTGCATATTCACCTTGCGCGCCTGCGTTTGGCTGTAAAGACATTGCGCTAAAGCCGGTTATCTCACACAAGTCTGCTTCAAGTTCAGAGAAGATGCGCTGATAGCCCTTTGTCTGTTCGATTGGTGCGAACGGATGAAGATTACCAAATTCACTCCACGTTACAGGCATCATCTCTGTCGTTGCATTGAGCTTCATTGTGCATGAGCCAAGCGAGATCATTGAATGTACAAGCGAAAGGTCTTTGTTCTCCAAAAACTTGAGATAACGGAGCATCTCGGTTTCAGAGTGATGTGTGTTAAATACAGGATGAGTCAAGTACTTGCTTGTACGGAGCAGTTCTTTCGGTAGTGCCGTATGTGAATTACGGACAACCTCATCAACCTTAATGAGGTCAATAGCTACTTTATTTGCATCGGCAAAAATTGCAACAACCTTCTTTACATCTTCAAGAGATGTCGTCTCATCGAGTGAAATACCTATTGCACCCTCAAAATACCGGAAGTTTATCTTCTGCTTTTGGGAATGCTCTTTGATGTTATGAATCTTCTTCTGGTCAGCGTGTACTTTGATGGTATCAAAGTATGAATCGGAAGCAAGAGTGTAGTGTGCTTTCTTTAGCGATTCAGCAAGTATCACCGTTAGGTGATTAATGCGCTCTGCAACCTGACGAAGAACGTTAGGTCCATGATAGACAGCATACATTGCTGACATGTTTGCAAGTAATGCTTGTGCCGTGCAGATATTGCTCGTCGCTTTATCTCGGCGGATATGCTGTTCGCGAGTTTGAAGTGCCATGCGAAGAGCACGATTCCCATACGAATCAATAGAGACACCGATAATACGACCAGGCAGTTGACGTTTAAATTCATCCTTCGTAGCAAAGAACGCCGCATGAGGTCCACCATATCCCATCGGAACACCAAAACGTTGCGCTGAACCGAAGACTACATCAGCTCCCCATTCACCCGGAGGTGTGAGCAAAAGCAATGCCATAAGGTCAGTTGCAACTGCTACAAGGGCTTTGTGCTCGTGAGCTGCATTAGTCAACTCGGTATATGATTCAACCGAACCGTTACCATCAGGATATTGGATGATGACTCCAAAGATATCATCATTCCAATTTTTGAGAAGTTCGTTATGATTGCCAACAACCAAGTTGATACCGAGTGGCTCACAACGTGTCTTCAAGACTTCCAATGACTGTGGGAAAAGAGTTTGCGATGCAAAAAGAGTATTCCCTTTATGACCGACAGCGTGCATCAAATGCATTGCTTCCGCGGCTGCAGTTGCTTCGTCTAAAAGAGAAGCATTGGCGATCTCCATCGCTGTTAAGTCCATCACCATTGTCTGGAAGTTCAAGAGTGACTCCAAACGACCCTGCGCTATCTCTGCTTGGTATGGAGTATATTGTGTATACCAACCCGGATTCTCCATGAGGTTTCGTAAGATTACCGGAGGCGTTATTGTGCCATAGTACCCTGTACCAATGTATGACTTTGCAACGGTATTTTCAGATGCGATATGACGAAGCGTATGGAGAAGATCAAATTCAGATACTCCATTAACAAGATTGAGCGGATTCGTAAGATGTATCGAGGGAGGAACGGTCTGATTGATCAGCTCATCAAGCGACGACGCTCCAACTACAGAGAGCATCAGTTGTTGTTCGTCTTGGTTGGGTCCGATGTGGCGGTCTTGGAATATATCAGGATGCTGCAGATTTTTCGTCATTATTTACCGAGCTAAATTCGTATAGAAAAGGGTAAACAAGAAAGACGATAAATATATTTCTTCGGGAAAATATAAAATTTTCTTACTTCTGGTTTATTCGGCAACAGGAATCGAACCATTTTCTGCCGCAATCCTCTCGACCGCTAACTTCGCAGCCATCTGCTCGGCTTCCTTCTTAGAACGCCCCTGTCCGCCGCCCTGCACAACACCTGCAACCAGAACCTCTACTGTAAACATACGAGCATGGTTCGGACCTTCTTCATTTACAGTGATGTACCTCGGAACTCCCAGTTTTTTGCCTTGAGCATATTCTAGAAGCATAGATTTGTAATTCGTATCGCTATGTAGGAGTTCATCACGTCGGGAATGGGTGATGATCTGTTTATAGACAAAATCTCGCGCTGCGCTCATTCCACCGTCAAGATAGATAGCGGCTATAACCGCTTCATATGCATCGGCAAGCAGCGTAACCGAGCCACGCTCTAAGGCGTTAAATGCCGATGTTGAAAGTAACATAAACTGCCCTAACCCGATGTCACTTGCATGACGGGCAAGTGAGGTACCTGATACAAGCCGCGAACGAAGCTTTGTTAATTCTCCTTCAGGCAAACTCTGAAATTCCCTATAAAGATATTCACCAATAACAAGGTCAAGAACGGCATCACCTAAAAACTCAAGACGCTCGTTCGAGAGCATTGTCGGGTCGTTCACAAACTGGAGATATGACCTGTGCGTAAGTGCTTGAAGAAAATATGCGCGATACTTAATAACATATCCAATGCGCTCTTCAAGAATTGTGAAATCAGCCGCACTTAATACACCACGAGCAACACCAGCGGCAGGCGGAAGTACTTGCTGGTCAGGTGTGGTATCAGGTGTAAAGGATGGACTTGAACGCAGACCACGATCACCACGGCGTTGCCTGCCGAGTTCGCGGTAGTTTTCAATACGGGATTTCAGTCTATTTAATAGACCTACTCTTTTTTCGGAGGAAGGATCAGGGCTCACAAAAATTTTGATTAGTCTTCGTATTTTTTGAAGATGAGCGATGCATTATGACCACCAAAGCCAAAGCCATTGCTCAATGCGCCTCGGATAGCCATCGGTCGGGCAACGTTCGGGACAATATCAAGATCACATGCAGGGTCAGGGGTCTCGTAGTTAATTGTAGGGGGAGCAATCTGATGGTAAATTGCCATCACTGATGCTATTGCCTCAACTGCACCTGCAGCACCAAGCAAATGGCCTGTCATCGACTTCGTCGAATTTACAGCAATCTTCTTGGCATGTTCGCCAAATGTTGTTTTGAGTGCTTCTGTCTCGGCAATATCACCAAGAGGAGTTGACGTACCGTGGACATTGACATAATCAATTTCATCAGGCGACATATCGGCTACACCGAGAGCCATCCTCATTGCACGAACCGCACCTTCACCACCCGGCGCAGGAGCTGTTATATGATGAGCATCTGCCGTTGCACCAAACCCAGCAAATTCTGCATAAATTCGTGCACCGCGACGCTTAGCATGTTCGAGTTCTTCGAGAACAAGTGAACCTGCTCCTTCACCACAAACAAAACCATCGCGATTCAGATCAAACGGACGTGATGCCGTTTCAGGCGAGTCGTTGCGAGTTGAAAGTGCCTTCATTGCATTAAAGCCGCCAACACCCATTGGGCATATTCCGGCTTCTGTACCACCGGCAACCATCATATCCGATAATCCGCGCTGAATATACATCATTGCATCAATCAGAGAGTGATTGCTCGTTGCGCATGCGCTTGTTGTTGCGTAGTTCGGTCCCTTGAGACCAAAACGCATTGAAATGTACCCTGCGCAAATATCCGAGATAATCATCGGAATAAAGAACGGCGAAATGCGATGCGGACCGCCTGTCTCAAAAACAGTTTGTTGCTGCTTTTGGTATGCCCACATACCTCCGATGCCGGAGCCATAAATGACACCAAATCTGTCTCTGTCAACTTTTTCAAGATCAACACCGCTATCGGCAATTGCTTGGATGCTTGCAGCCATACCGAACTGGGTGAACAAATCCATACGCTGCGAGAGCTTCTTATCTATATATTGGATAACATCGAAGTTCTTCACTTCGCATGCGAACTTTGTGTCATAGTCAGTCGCGTCGAACCGAGTGATAGCAGCACCACCGGAGCGACCGTTGACAAGACCATCCCAATATGTAGATAGGTCATTACCGATAGGCGTAACTGCGCCCATGCCGGTAATGACAACTCTGCGGTACTGTTGTGACATAAGAAAGTAAATGGTTGGGGATGCCGGAAGTGACATCCCCTTTAAGCATACTTATTTCTTTGAAGAAATGTAGGTGACTGCATCACCGACCGACTGGATCTTCTCTGCATCCTCGTCAGGAATCTGTAAGCCGAATTCCTTCTCGAACTCCATAACGAGTTCAACGGTATCGAGTGAATCCGCACCGAGATCTTTTGTGAATGATGCTGCCGTCGTTACCTGTGACTCTTCGACACCAAGTTTCGAGACAATAATTTCACGCACTTTTGCTTCAATGTTCTGATCTGCCATTGTATTCTTTAGTAATTAAGTAAAAAACTTTATTCTGCAAAATTACGACAAAGTGAGCCGCTCGGGGCTTACATTACCATTCCGCCATCTACCGAAAGCACCTGCCCCGTTATGTAATTAGCATCAGACGATGCTAAAAATGCGACTGCTCCTGCGACATCTTCGCCTTTTCCGCCACGTTTGAGCGGTATCGTAGTCATTAATGCTTCTCGCTGCGTATCAGTCAATTTCCCCGTCATATCTGTCTCTATATAGCCGGGACAAATGACATTGCAGGTAATTCCGCGCGAAGCGACTTCCCTTGCAACAGATTTTGAGAAGCCGATAACTCCCGCTTTCGACGCACAATAATTTGCCTGCCCGGGGTTACCGATAAGTCCGACGATGCTTGAAATGTTGATTATCTTGCCACGTTTGGCTGACATCATCGGGCGAATCACGGCTTTTGTCAGGAGAAATACACCTTTCAAGTTCGTATCAAGAACAGTATCCCAATCCTCTTCTGACATTCTCATCAGCAGTCCATCTTTTGTGACACCTGCATTATTAACAAGAATATCTATCTTACCGAACTCCGCAATCGTCTTATCTACAAGCTCCCCAATAGACGCAGCATCTCCTGCATTCGACTTCAATGCAATAACTTTTCTGCCAAGAGCAATAATCTGGTTGCTCGTCTCTTCGGCTGCAGCTTCATTTGATGCGTAGGTAAAGACAATATCAGCACCTTCGCTCGCAAAGCGAAGTGCTATAGACTTGCCTATCCCGCGTGATGCACCAGTAACGATTGCAACCTGTCCTTGTAATCTCATACGTCTATTTGCACAAAACTATTTTTCTTTCTTTCAGCCTCGAAACGTTCGCGATGCTCTTCAAAGTATGCTTGCATCTTTCGGAAGTCTTCCTCACCCAGGAAGTGGCCCAGTTCTTCCTTCATTGAC
This sequence comes from Kapaibacterium sp. (SeqCode), assembly GCA_046590205.1. Classification (GTDB taxonomy): domain Bacteria; phylum Bacteroidota; class Ignavibacteria; order Palsa-1295; family Palsa-1295; genus DATDEW01. The sequence goes on along the minus strand of JBKJTT010000099.1, from coordinate 5,814 downwards.
TCGAAGACAGAGTGTACATAACCGCTCGTACCCTTCGGTCCGCAATAATGTAAATCTTCCGAATGTGAATCATCATACGTGAGTACACCCTCGACGACAGTCACCGGAAAGAGTATGCAGTATTTCGGCTTCCATGCCCAACGGTGAAGTCCGCTTTCGGCAGCGGCAACCTGTATCGAACAGAAATGACGCTTGTCAAGGAATACACATCCTTCTTTGAAATCAGAAATTCCACCGTCACGTGCATGAACGTTCGTGCCGATAGCACGTCCGCTCTTGAAATCTTCATCATCGATCCACTCATTATCGAACCATGTTGCGGGATCGGTATTCTGCGTTTCGTCCATGTGGCGAGCGATCTCTTCTTTGTGCTCTAAGATGGTCTTGTATTCTTCGGTATCTGCATAAACACCAGAATGACAACATCCACCGCCGCACATTGAGATATCGCAATACGGGACGAAGCCCTGCGTGAAGATAAGCTCATCTACCTTGAGTCCCCCGACAGTGAACGGTGCATACCGCGTAGGTTCGCTATGTGTTATCTCTACACTCATTAGTTTTCAGGTGGTTTTTCTATTCCCTTACAAGACGCATCGTTTAGTGTGCGCGAAATGAGTCCTTGCAATACTTTGCCGGGTCCTATCTCCACAAATTCACGAATGCCAAAGTCATACATATTCTTTACCGACTCTTCCCAACGCACAGGAGCCGTAAGCTGTTCAACAAGTAATGCTTTTATTGACGTAGCATTCTCATGTGGCTCTGCCGAAACGTTCGCAAAAACTGGCAGACGCGGTTCATGAATTGTCGTTGAATCTAGTGCTTCCTTAAGTCCATCTGCTGCATATTGCATCAGCGGTGAGTGAAATGCACCGGATACAGGAAGTTCTTTTGCAATCCGCACACCCTTTTCTTTTGCCTGTCTCATTGCCTCTTGCACACCAGGGACGCTTCCCGATACAACAATCTGTCCGGGTGAGTTGAAGTTTGCCGGGCGAACGATATTCCCTGTCGATGCCTCAATCTCATTACAAAGCTCTGAAAGTACACTTGCATCAAGTCCAATAATAGCAGCCATCGTGCCTTCCTGACGCTTCCCTGCTTCAGCCATGAGCGTACCGCGAAGATGAACAAGCCGAAGTGCATCTTCAAATGAGAACACATCGGCTGCGAAGAGCGCAGAGAATTCACCGAGTGAATGCCCTGCTACTGCCTGATAATCTGCATTAGCTCCGCCATATTTATACGCAAGTGCTGAATGCAAAAAGATCGCGGGTTGTGTGAAGTTTGTTTGCTTTAAGACCTCTTCAGGTCCATCAAGCATTGTCTTGGATAAATGTGTCGAAAGAATATCATCAGCATGTTGCATTAATAACTTCGCATCAGGAATTCTCTCGAAGAACTCCTTAGCCATACCTACATACTGCGAACCTTGCCCCGGAAAAACGTACGCTATCATCTACTACTAAAAATTAAATTGCCCAACGTAAAAGCATCGAACCCCATGTGTATCCGGCGCCAAAACTTGAGAGCACAAGATTATCACCCTTCTTTATCTTCTTCTCGTCGTGAAGCTCTGCAAGACATATCGGTATTGTACCGGCAGTTGTGTTGCCATACTTCTCGATATTAACGATAACCTTATCCATCGAAAGCCCCATGCGTTCTGCCGTTGCAGAAATGATTCGTAAGTTCGCTTGGTGTGGCACGAGGTATGATATATCATTGCCTGTCAAACCATTACGCTCGACGATCTCTGCCGAGACTTCAGCCATTCCGACAACGGCACTCTTAAAAACTGTCTTGCCGTCTTGATAGACATAGTGCCATTTGTTATCAACGGTCTCATGCGTTGAGGGATTCAAGCTGCCACCGCCGAGCATGTGCAGACTATCTCCGCCTGTGCCGTCAATGTGTAATATCGAATCAACAATGCAATCATCGTCAGTCGTTGGCTCAAGAAGAACAGCGCCTGCACCATCGCCAAAGAGGATGCAAGTATTTCTATCTTGGTAGTTGATGATAGAACTCATTTTGTCAGCACCGATGACAAGCACTTTCTTCGCTCCGCCTGACTCAATAAATCTGCGCCCCGTATCAAGTGCAAAGAGAAATCCTGAACAAGCGGCATTAATATCCATTCCCCACGCGTTCGATGCGCCTATCTTCTTTTGCACAAGACAAGCCGTTGAGGGGAACATCATATCAGGAGTAACTGTAGCGAAGAGAATCAGATCTATCTCGTTTGCTGTGATGCCGCGCCTTTTCAAAAGCTCCTTCGCTGCTTCTGCGCCCATATCACTTGTAGCACCTGTACGCATGATACGTCGCTCACTAATGCCAGTGCGAGACCGAATCCATTCATCGGAGGTATCCAAGTACTTCGTGAAGAATGAATTCGGGACGACTTCTTCCGGCAAGTAACTTGCTACGGCTGTAATCGCTGCTTTTTGTAAACCTGTTTGTGTACTCACTTATTTTCCTAATGCATTTGTGATGGTCGCAGTAATATCCTTGCGAGCCATTTCTTCGGCACGTAACAACATATTTTTTATCGCTTTTGGTGACGAGCTTCCGTGTCCGATTATCACAACACCATTTACACCCAAGAGCGGCACACCGCCGTGCTCTTGATAATCAAAATCTTTAAGAGATGACTTCAAGACCGAAGCAGTAATTCCTGCTTTGATCTTATTGATGATCCCCTTGCCAGCATAATCACGTATCCGACGCTTCAACGCACCAAGAACGCTTTCTGCAAATTTAAGGATAACATTGCCAACAAATCCGTCGCAGAGAACTACATCTGCCGTATTCATAAGAATGTCTCTTCCTTCAACGTTGCCGATGAAGTTTACATCCGTTTCTTTTATCAGCTTTGTTGCTTCAAAGGTAAGCTCATTGCCTTTTGCTTCTTCTTCACCGACAGAAAGAAGTCCCACTTTCGGGTTTGCAATACCGAATATTTCTCTTGCGTAGATCGTCCCCATAATAGCATACTCTTTTAGCCACTGTGGTTTTGCATCAACGGTTGCACCAACATCAAAGACAAGTGTAAAACTTCCGTCGCCGCGAGGAAATTGCGCTCCTATCATCGGACGTGTCACGCCTTTTATTCTCCCGAGTTCAAGTGTCGCTCCGCCCATGACAGCACCGGTATTGCCTGCGCTCACAAATGCAGATGCACTACCTGACTTGATTGCTTCTAATCCTTTGACGATTGATGAATTTCTTTTTGCGCGCAATCCTGCAACTGGTTCATCATCCATTGTGATGACCTCTTTTGCATCAATGAGGGTAATACTCTTTCGTAAGTCAGCGGGATAGGTGGCGAGGACAGGATCAACTATATTCGAATCGCCTATTAGTAAAACACGAAAACGTCCGCCGGTTTCTTTGATGGCTATGATGGCGCCGGCGATTTCATTGTTCGGAGAAAAATCTGCCCCCATCGCATCAAGCGCGATAGTAAGCGAGTCATTTCTACCTGATGAATCCATAAGAAAAAAGCTAACGGAAAGAAATGCGAAAGCCGCTCTCTCTGCTTTTATAAGAAAGAACGGCTACACAAAAATGGGTAGGTTTACGCTGCAGACTTCGGCTGGAACATCGTTCTGCCGTTGTAGAAACCGCAGCTTGCACAAGCGCGATGCAGAAGCTTTGCAGCTCCGCAGTTCGGACATTCACCGAATGACGGCTTGGCGGCTTTGTAATGCGTTCTGCGCTTATCGCGGCGCGTTCTCGAATTACGATGTGTTGGATTTGGCATTGTTTTCTTCTCCTAAATTTCAGCCACGTAAAACAGCGATTATTCGGGCATCGTTCACTAATAATCCCATAAAATGGGGATATTTATACAACTTAGCCTTGCGCCCTTCTCCCTTGCAGGGAGAAGGGCTAGGGATGAGGGTAGAATCTTCTACCCCTTGATTAGCTTGATCCAGTCTTTTTCACCTTGATGCGTAATGCTTCTTGGATGATACTACGAGGGTTAGTTACATCTACTATGCGTAACCCATCGACTCCTTGTGGTGTAGGAATGATAGTCTTGTTTATATCAACACTGCTGATGGTAACAACAGCTTTTTCCAATCTGATATATTCCTCTTTTATTGGGCTTTGTACCGGACAAATCAGCTCAACATTTTTACTTCTTATCTCTCCGACAGCTTGAGCGTATGATTCAGAGATGAAGAATAACGAGAAAAGCAGTACAGATGCAAAGCGAGTTAGTTGAATGAGATATTTCATTGTTGGACTCCTAAAAGAAATTGGTGATTAGCGTTTAAGTACAATCTTTTGTATTTGCGTGGCTGACGGTTGTTCTATGTGAAGGAATAAAACTCCCGATGTTTCTTCTACGTAAGTTGGCACTGTAAATCTGTGCACACCGTCGTGGAGTATTCCATCAAGTATCAGACACAGTTGTCGTCCGAGTATGTCGTACAGTATGATACGAGACTTTGCGCTTTTCTCTTGATTAAGAATAAGAGTGGGCTTCATTGACTCGGAATAAATAATAGTTGATGTGTAGTCACAATCTTTAGCTACTTTGATAGTGCTAAGGGATGACATAAATACTTTTCGTTTCCACAAGCTTTTTCTAGACAAATACCCGTTATTTTTGTACTTTACCGCGGGGGTATCTATAGTGCTCAACCATACAGTTCCCTGTATAGGATCATTATAAGTGTAGAGTGCCCTCCCTCTACTTGGAGAGCGAAATATTTGCTCAAAAGATATGCCATCCTTAGTATAAAACAGCCATGTACTATCAAAATATACGGTATCTTTATCTTTGTCAAATTTTCGCTCAGCAACATTTATCAACATTTGGGTAGGATCATAAGAAAAAATAACAGACCTATCCGGATCAATTGAGCACCCATTACTTTTTAAACTATCGATAGGTAGCTTGTAAGGTAGTATTTTCTCAAACAAACCAACTTGTTTCTCGATCCCTAATGAATCGTAAACTTTGTATCCTGTATAGTAATCTTTTTTAGGTCCTGTCCAGAAAAAGTGCTCGCCCGTATCGGTAACCCCTATAATTTTGCTTACTATCGGAATCTGTGTAAATGTTTGTCCGCGATCTCTTGAGACATAATATTCCGTTACAGTATCATAAGGCGGTGTATGGGGTTTATATATACCTTGTGAGATAAAATACCAAGATGAAGGGTCGCGATGGTCAAATCGGATATCAAGATATATTACCGTTGCGATTGAGTGATTCGACGGGAGGGGGACATTGATCTGCTCCCATGAATATCCACCATCAGTTGTCATATATAGCTGTTCAAAGTTCACGCCTTGAAATGGAACTTGACTAAAGAACAGAAACCAATTATTCCTCGGATTATGAGGGTTACTCCTAAGAAAATTTCCGAAGTGTCCCGTTGGCGTTAGCTCTTGAAAATCTGGAATCAGGTCATTCATCCGTGCTCTGTCTTGGTAGGTTTGTCCAAGGTCTTCGGAAACAACGAGTGTTCCAATTGTATCTTTAATTACATACGTCCAAAGCAAAGGCGTGTTTGGAACCTGCTCAACGCTCCCAACACCTGGAGGTAATATGCTTTGCTGAAATGTCTTTCCACCATCAGTGGATCGTTCTAATTTCCAAAATCCGGTCGATGGTATTTTCGTTTGAAATAGTACAGAGTCGTTATGTGCAAATATCTGAATGTCTGTTGTGTCTAAATTCCTCACGTATTCCCAGCCAGGAGGTGGTGGATAGCCTAGGTCAGATGGTTGGGAATATGACTTGTCACCCAAGAGAGTGAGCAAAAAAAGCGACCATACCAATATTCG
>JBKJTT010000056.1:0-18019 GCA_046590205.1 Kapaibacterium sp. (SeqCode) | reverse complement strand
ACTTTATTTGAGAGTCATTTGCTACGTTAATAGGGCAGAACTTACCCTATACAAAGAGACCATAACTTTTCAATTGTATTCAGAAGGGCAAACATATTTGCCTTTTGAATCAATACTGTTATATAGGGATAGGCACCAATATCCCCCCAAAAACCCTCAAATTTCCCTCCTCCTTGTTCCCAATAAATCTAACTATATTTTCAAAAATCATTTGGAAAACGGGGAAACATTTCGTATATTTGTAGGTGTTATTTTGGGCAGTATGTGAGTTTCTTGAGTTTAGTGCGTTTTATGAGTTGAGAGTAGAGTTCTCCACCTTCCAAATGTGTAAATTCTGTGCACCCTTCAAACCTGTTCATTTTCGCCAATTTCAAATGTGTAAATTTACAGCACCATGTGGGGAAATGATGAATGTGGAATGATGAATTATGAATTGGGTTTTGTGTGGTGCATAATTATGTTGAGATAATATAACGAGTTACAGACCAATAATTGGCAATTGGGAAATTCATTTTCTTGAAGCCAAAACCTGCCTCTTCTGCGTTGTTACTGCCTTAGAATTAGCTACTGAATGTCCAAACGTACTCTTGTTACTGCTGCGCTGCCGTATGCCAACGGACCTATCCATATCGGTCATCTTGCCGGTGTGTACGTCCCAGCGGATATGTATGTCCGCTATAAACGGCTCCGTGGCGAAGAAGTCCTCTTTATCTGCGGCTCGGATGAGCACGGTGTACCTATCACCATCAGTGCCGATAAGGAGAAGGTATCCCCGCAGGTCATCGTTGACCGCTACCATGAACTCAATGGTGCGACATTCAAGCGGCTTGGCATTGAGTTTGACTATTACGGACGTACCTCAAGCCCCGAGCATCGTGCGACAAGCCAAGAATTCTTTACGCATCTTCAGGAGAACGGCTACATCGAGCCAAAGACCGAACCGCAGTTCTATGACCAAGAGGCTAAGATGTTCCTGCCCGATAGATACGTCGAGGGTACTTGTCCCGTCTGCTCGAACCCCGAGGCGAGAGGTGACCAGTGTGATAAATGTGGTACGTATCTCAATCAGACCGAACTCATCAACCCTCGCTCGAAGGTAACGGGCACAACACCTGTAGTTCGCGATACAGAACATTGGTACTTTAAGCTTTCAAATTTTCAGAACGAACTGGAAGTATATATCAACGATAAAGCAGGTAAGTGGCGCGATGCTGTTGTTCAGCAAGCACGCAGTTGGCTCAAGGGTGGCTTGCAAGACCGACCGATAACGCGAGACCTTGATTGGGGTGTCCCAGTCCCCGGCGCACCAGGGAAGGTACTCTATGTATGGTTCGATGCGCCAATAGGGTACGTCACGGCAACGAAAGAACATTTGCCAGATGATTGGAAGAAGTGGTGGGCAAAAGATGAGAATCTTGAATGGGTCTGTTTTCTTGGGAAAGATAACATCGTCTTTCATACTATCATGTTTCCTGCGATGGAATTGGCGTATAGCAAGAAAGGTGATTTCACATTTCAACTCCCGACGCAGATACCTGCCAACGAGTTCATGAACCTTGAGGGAAGAAAACTCTCGAAGTCCCGCGGCTGGACGATAGAGCCGCATGAGATACTTGATAGATACGACTCGGATATCATCCGCTACGCGATAGCCTGCAACCTGCCCGAATCAAAAGACTCCGACTTCTCATGGAAGGATCTTCAGGCACATACCAATAATGAACTGGCTGATATACTTGGCAACTATGCCAATAGAGTATTGACATTCGTCAAGAATAACTTCGATGGCAAAGTGCCGGAGGTTGTTTATGATATGTCATCCATCAGTGATACCAACCCCACAGGTACTGAACCTCTATTTCTACAAGTGATAAATAGATTTGGGTATGTTGCAAATCGTGTTCTCATTAATTTCTATGAAGATTTTGATTTAAGGCTGGCGACATACACGACTATGGATTTTGCTCGATTGGCTAATAAGTACTTTGATGACGAGAAACCATGGAAAAGTATTAAAACTGATAAAAACCAAGCTGCCCTAACCATAAGAACTTGCTTGGAATTGTTGCGTGCAATGTCGATATATTTTGACCCAATTATTCCAAACACTTGTGAGAAAATCCGTGGTTCACTTGGAGTAAGTAGGGTACCCTGGAAAGAAGCATATCGTCCTTCATTATCTCCGAATGTAATGTTAGGTGCCCTGCCAATCCTCTTCCCCAAACTCGAAGATGAACAGATAGACGGTGAGCTAAAACGTATGGAAGAAATGGCTGCAAAGGCAGAGGTAGCTGCGTCGGAGGGAGTGAAAGTACGTCCCGCTGTAAGTAATGAGAATATCACGATTGATGACTTCAAGAAGATAAAGCTGAAGACGGCAGTAGTTGTTGAGGCGGAGAAAGTACCGAAGTCGAAGAAGCTTTTGAAATTGCAAATCGCTATCGGTGACGAGAAACGGCAGATCGTCGCAGGCATCGCCGAGAAGTATTCGCCGGAAGACATTATCGGCAAGACGATCGTAGTTGTAGCGAACCTCGCTCCGGCAAAGCTCATGGGTATCGAGTCGCAAGGGATGCTCCTTGCTGTTAATGATGAGAAGGGTGTTGTGACGCTTGTTACGCCTGATAGTGAAGCATTGTCTGGACTTGAAGTTAGATGAGGTTTTTACCACGAAGGAAGAGTGAACCATTCATTTTTTGTGTGCTGTTAGAAATATATGCAGCTAAGTTATATTACGGACATTAAGGGCAGGACCGAAGCAGTGATCATCCCGAAAAAAGATTGGGATAAGTTGCTGAAGGAACATGCCCTTACCCAAAAGAAACTTGAGATACTCACCGGTATCAGTCAAGGTCTTCATGAAGTAGGACTGCACCGTCAAGGCAAAAAGAAACTAAGAACCCTCGCCGAGTTTTTGAATGAAGTATAAAATACTCACTACTTCATGGTTTGAACGAGAGTTCAAACGTCTCCTCAAAAAATACCCATCGCTAAAAAGCGACTTCGTTGCATTTCAAGACCGTTTAATCAATGAACCTCGCGGTGGCACATCGCTCGGACTTAGTTCATATAAATGGCGTGTTGCAGTCAAAAGCAAAACACATGGCAAGAGTGGCGGACTTCGAGCTATCACCTATCTTGAAGCAGATGTATTTGTAGAGGACACTACTAATATTGTTCTACTTTCGCTATATGATAAATCCGAAACAGCATCTATCTCCAAAGATGAAATAAAGAGTCGAATTAGAGCATATCAAAAGAAGAAATAGAGCATGGACGATTCTCTCATACCAAAAGACAAACGAGCGGTTAGCTTAGCGATACTTGTCGCGGCGCTTGGCTATTTTGTTGATATTTATGATCTGCTTCTTTTTAGCATTGTCCGCATCACGAGCTTGAAAGCTATCGGTGTTCCCGAATCAGAACTGCTTGATAGTGGTGTCCTTCTCTTGAATATGCAGATGGGAGGAATGCTCATCGGTGGTATTCTCTGGGGAGTACTTGGTGATAAACGCGGTCGGCTTTCAGTACTTTTTGGTTCTATTCTTCTTTACTCACTGGCTAATATCGCAAATGGTTTTGTGAATTCTGTTGAGACGTATGCTGCACTTCGTTTGATAGCTGGCATCGGTCTTGCAGGAGAGCTTGGCGCAGGTGTTACTCTTGTCGCAGAGATCATGCCGAAGGAAACTCGTGGCTACGGGACGACGCTTATCGCAACGATCGGCGTACTTGGTGCAGTTCTTGCTGCTATCATTGGCGATACATTCGATTGGCGGACTGCATACTTCATAGGCGGTGGTATGGGGCTTGCACTTCTCGCACTTCGTATTGGTGTCTATGAATCAGGAATGTTCGAGCATATCAAGAAGCTGTCTGTAAAACGTGGCAGCTTCTTCAGCTTGTTCTCAAATAAAGCGACGCTCGCCAAATATGCACGAGTTGTATTGATGGGACTTCCGACATGGTTCGTCGTCGGTATACTCATCACGTTCAGTCCGGAGTTTGGTAAATACTTCGGAATGACAGATATTCCGTCGGCAGGGAAGGCAGTGATGTATTGCTACATCGGTCTTTCTATTGGCGACTTAACGAGCGGCTTACTAAGTCAGATTCTTGAAAGCCGATTAAAAGTGATGCGGATATTTTTAGCGATAACCTGTGTATGTATCGCACTCTACTTTACGATAGCAGGTAACTCAATCGGTACGTTTTATATTGTCTGCGGATTACTTGGCTTTGGTGTTGGCTTCTGGGCAATGTTCGTTACGATTGCAAGCGAACAGTTCGGCACGAATATCAGAGCGACCGTCACTACGACAGTACCGAATTTTGCAAGAGGGGCAGTAGTACCCTTGACATTTATCTTCCAATCATTATCATCATCAGTAGGGATGTCATGGGGTGCGATACTTACCGGAGCGATGACATTTATCATTGCCTTCTTAGCGCTGCGTAATCTTGATGAGACTTACGGCAAAGATCTCAACTACGTCGAAGATTTCGAGATATCATAAAAAAGACGGATAATATCTCCGCCCTTTTCTCGAAATATTTTCAGTAATGTTAAGGCTGCATCACACCCTTTGTAGCACCGAGCCAGGTATTGATGAGGGTTAACAAAGTCATTATCATTCCTAACATACTTGCTTTTGCGGCAAGCGCTCGGATCTCATCAGTCGCACCGACATTGCCAATAGATAACCGCTGTGCAATCATCGGCATGATCTTCTTGGCAAGCGGTACCATGAGAGCGAAATTGATCGCAAGGATTAGAATATAGAATACCTGTTTCCAAGCAAGCCATGGGAAACCTGCAAAATCAAACCACGGATAATGTCCGACACCAGCTAATCCACCGCCTGTGATGAGCAAGCCGATACCGCCGATCATTCCAAGCGTTTTGCTGATGTAGAATTCTGTTTGGATATTATAGAGTTCTGCCGGAGTATCTTTCGATCGTTTGGTCTTCTTTGTCATGAAGATACTAAAAGGCATAAGCGCTATTGTCATCGACGCGCAGATAATGTGAAGAAAGAGAAAGATGTTATACATTGTGAGTAAGAAGTAAAGTGAAGTACAAAGATACGACTATTTAAAGAACTCTATATCAACTTTCTCCATACGGACATCTTCGTATCCCTTTCGCTTTGCCATGATGCGATAATCGAACGATGCATTGCTTGTGCCGTTTTTATTTTCGATGACCTCAAAATACGTATCATGCTTGACGACATAGACTCCGCTTGTCTCGCCGTTCGGCTGGATGAATACTTTCATCGGATGTTTCTCGTTGACAATGATCGTCTCCAAGAACATTTTATCGAGAGCAACTTTGGCTCTGCCGTTGATAAGAGTTGCACTACCATAGTCAGCGAACCATGTTTCGGGTGATTCCTCAACATATAACTGACGCATATCGCCGTTATTCATCTTTACTGTCGCGGCTTTGTTGCCATTAACGGTGAAGTTGCCATTGACAACGACATTACCTGTGAAAGCACCAGCTGGGGAATTTTGCGTACCGCCGCCTTCAGCATAGATACCTGCCCCAGCATTTGCACTTGTAGCTTTTCCATAGAGTCCGATACGAGCTAAACCGAAAACACCGACACCACTGCCAACAGTATTTGCATCTCCAAAACCATATACACCTGTATGGCCTTTTCCGAATACGCCACTCCCGCCTGTCGTAGAACGGTTATTGCCATATACACCGGCAGAGTATTGGTAAGGGGAAGTTACCTTTCCTATCACACCATATACACCCTTTGTAGATGAAGTGCTTGTGTTTAATCCAAAGACACCAGTACCACCAACGGGATTAGTCCATTCTTCAGCAGGGGTATTTGTTGTCCCTTGAATAGCTACAGCATTTGGGTTAATACCTTGATTTTCTATGTGGAATATGATTCTTGAAGTATCTAAACCATAATAAGGTAACGTTAAACCAACAGATGGTACTACACCTTTTGATGCGTTCGTTACTCGTCCCTTTGCATCAACAGTGATAGTTGCTAACGGATAGGTACCGGGTGTTACACCGGTAATATCAAGTGTCGGATTGGGATATGTTCCGTTTAGGTCACCTCCGGCGTTTCCACCCGGGGGGAAATCATCCGGTGCGCCGACAACCTTTGCCCACTTTACCGAGCCGATGCCGATATTCACATTTGGTCCTTTGTCATTGGTTACTGTGATCGAACCATCGGGACTGACAATAGAATTGACAGTGCCGCTTGATTTATTCAAACTATACGGAGAAGATGTAAGCGGTGTACGCGGCTTTAGCTCTGTGCCTCCATCTACTTTGATGCCGAGATAGTACTGATCATCAAATGGTATGGTATCCGGTATAGAATCGAGTATCACGGAAAAGACACCACTTGTCGTTGTAACTGTGATGGTCTTAGAGTAGAGAGTTACTGCACCAGTTCGTGTCGGGTACAACGTCAACGTAAGCAAGTGGTCACCATCCGGGACGACACCGCCGTCCTTATTGGAAAGAACACCTTGATACGAAAACGAACGCGGCACCTGAGCAAATGCTACAGATGCGAATGAAAGAACAATAGTTGTAAGGAGAATAAGACGTTTCATCATGCGACACAATGTAAAAAAACACAGAAAAAGAGGGCATTACGCCCCGCACATTTGCGTTTTAGGGACGTTGTATAACACGGATGACTACAAAATCCGTCGTATTTTTGAGGGAATTTCTTACCTATGGATAGAAAAATTCGCGTTCTCATTGGTAAAGCAGGGCTTGACGGGCATGATCGCGGTGCGAAGGTTATCGCTGCTGCTCTGCGTGATGCAGGGATGGAAGTCATCTATACCGGGCTTCGCCAGACACCGGATATGATCGTCGAGGCAGCATTGCAAGAAGACGTAGATGTGGTAGGTATCTCGATGCTATCCGGCGCACACATGACGATCTTCCCGCGACTTCGCAAAATGATGGATGAAAAAGGACTGAATGATGTCCTTCTGACTGGCGGCGGCATCATGGGTAAAGAAGATATTGAAACCTTAAAAACAATGGGCGTTGGGCAGCTTTTTACCCCCGGCGCTTCAATGCAGCAGATCGCTGACTATATAAAGGAATGGTATAAGGGGAGAAATTAGGAATTACGAGTTTGAAATTACGAATGGTGAAGCATTTTTTCAAAGTTCATCGTTCATCATTTCCCAATGGAAGGGTGCAAGAGTGGTTTAATTGGCACGCCTGGAAAGCGTGTGTGCATGAAAATGTACCGAGGGTTCGAATCCCTCCTCTTCCGCAATGGTCGCCATGTAATTCTAATGAAAAAAAAGTAGAATAAGTGGAAAAAGTGAAAAAAAGTGATGATTTTCCCCCACTTTTCCACCAAAATGCTTGCATTTCTGCTATCTGTTTAGTATATTAGAACATAGGGCTTAGAGTTTCTCACTATGCCTTATGTACTTCACGAACCACTATTGGTATGACCATGAAAAAAATACTTGTATTACTCATTAGCATACTCATTGCCATCCCAGCCCTCACCGCTTCAGGCGATGCGCCGTTTACGTTTACCGTTAGGAATAATACATACCAGGACCTCGATACTGTCCTGCTGAACCACTCTTCTGGTTCGCCTGATTCGCTCGATGTTAGTGGATACGGTACGTACGCTGCACAGGTTGATGCCGATGTTCCGTCAATTACAATTAATGGACAAACAGTAGTCTACCCCAACACAGCAATCGTTACGCTCTCCGGCGGCGCTACGGTAAGGGTCAGGTGGGGATCACCGGTGATAGTGATTGTTGATCAGAATGAGTTATAAAACTCAAGAGCTGGAAAGTTCTTCCGGCTCTTTTTATCTTATGATACCAAGACGCTCTTTCTCCTTAAGCATATCTAATATACGGTTCCAAAGCCATTCAAAGGGTAGTATCTGTAAGCCCTCTTGTGTTTCATCCGCGTTTGCCCCAAGTTCAATCATCTTATCATAGTATTTTTGTGCTTTGGTTTTTGTCTCCTCATAAGTGAAAAATGATTTTTCCATAACCATAAGCATCTTAAAGAAGAGAGCACTCTGTTTATTTTCACTTGAACCTAAATATCGTTGGCGATATGTGCGAAGTGCATCCATGCGGTCAATAATACTGTCAAAATTATTTTGCTCAAGAAGCATTATTATCTGAAGTATAAGTATTGACACATTGTAACCGCGCTTATCTTTTTTATAATTTGGCACCTCACGTAAGAAACGTTTGATGTCAAATTTCTTATTATTATCCTTCCCTGTTTCCTTCCCTGTTATTGAAAGAGCAAATTGTAAATATGCTTCATAGAGTAACCATCGCTCTTTTGTTTGATCTAGTTGAAAGCTGAATCTTGGGTTTGAAATTACATCGTCATATATCTTTTGGGCATCTTCGAAATGCTCTGTGTGCATTGCAAGTAGGAAATAATAATCCATATATGTATACCAAGTATTCGTAGTCGGTGCAAACAACTTTCCACAGTGAACCGCTTCTTCTTTTCCTTCCTCAAACTCTTTGAGCATCATGTGGCAATAAAGTTTCGTTACGGCAAACTCACCTATTCGAACGTTACTTACAAACAATGGATTAGTATTCAGGTGAGTAATAGCTGCATTACACACCTCTATAGATTTTTGATAATCCTGTTCAATTTGTTTGGAATAGTTTTTAACTCGGAAATAGAAAAGTGTAAAATAAAATGAGTTAGGAGCAGGCGAGATTGAATCTAGTCTATCTACAAACTCCTTAGCCATTCCTACAAGTTCTGGTCGTTCTGCAATTGTCTTAGCAAACATCATTCGAAGTCTATCGTTATATTCACGAGCTTCTAACTCTGCATTCAGATTGTGAGTTTGTTTTTTTAATTGGTCATTATATTGATTATAAAGAGACGTATTCCCCTCCTCACCTGCGAAATTTCGTAAGTCAGCTAGTAACTGTACAATTTCAAGAGTTAGCCCTGATTGTTGCGCAAGATTTAACGCCTTTTGAGACAGTTTTATACAGCTGTTCCTTGCCCCGATAAATAATAGTGTTTTAGACCAAAATGTGTAGCGGTATGTCTTGTACGTTGTTTCTGCAAGTTGGCTTTGATTAGGGTGCCGAATATCTAGAAAGAATAGTGTATTTAGGAGTTTGTTCCTTAGGCGGTTTTTTAAGGTAGTATAGCGAGAATCTAATAGCGGACTACCATAAATTAGCTGGGCTGCTTGTTGGTCGGTTGTTAATGAGTTGCTTTTTATCCCAAAATAGAGCTTGGAAATATTATCCTGATCACCTGGGTTCGGCTCATCGTCGATAAATTCTATCTTTTCGAGCTTGAGCCGAGTGATGACCTGTGTGATTTCTTTGAGACTATTCATGCAATTTGTTTTATATTATAACTCATTGTATTGCAATGAATTAATTCACCTGATAGTAGGCATATGGCTCATCATTAACAATACATATCAATGCTTTACAACCAAATACCTGTGTGATAAATTCTCATCCCATGATTACAATTTCACCATATTTTTCCACCATATTTGTATAGATTCAATTGAGAACGGCGAAAATATGTGCTTCCTCTTGCGTCCCACACGGGTAGAGTAGCAAAAAGCCGGACAACCGAGAAAAATAGTCGGTACGTCATAAGTGGTTGCCATAGTATGGCAGAGTCAGATTGAGAAAACGGACCTAATGCCCTTAGGTTTGCTGAAGGGTTCGGTCAGATGACCGGACGAGACCACTCAAATCTCTTTTGGTAGTATAAAAAACAATGAATTTGTACGCTTTTATCATTTTATTTGTGGTCAAAATGTGATTTTTTTGTAAAAAGTTAGAAAATTGAACTAAGAGAGTGATATTCTCTAACTAATTGAAATAACGGTTAATTACCGTTATTGACATAAGTTTCTCAATTGATTCCCTCCCTTTATTGCGTAGGAAAAGGTGCTTAATTGTGCCTTTTCCTGCGTGATTTTTTCCTACCAACTGTTCTGAAATCCCACCCCGTCGTCCTGTATATTTGTATCACAATCAACAACAACACTGTTTTTTAACGATTTTTTAGACGACGACAATGGCAGCAATCGAAGCACTCATACTCTTCTTAAACTTGATGTTTGGTGGTACAACTCTTACATCTGAACAGGCGATAATTGTACAGAGCAGCCCGGAGTATCAGACAGCCTATACAACAGACCCAACTGCTTCGCAGGCGATTGTTATCGTTGATCAAAACGAGTTATAATAAATAGGATTAAAAGCTATGTCAGCATTATACACACTCATCATGTTACTTAATTCACTGGTTGGAGTCAACCGGACAGGGAGTGCTTATCATGTTGACAGCAAAACAGCTAGCTCTATTACCAGTAGTTCTGATTTCCAACAGCTTGAGTCGGCAGGTATAGTTAAGTTTAATGGCAGTGGCTCAAATTTGATTGTGATTGTTGATCAGAATGAACTTTAAGATTTTTCATGGCATGGGCTTCCTTGGTAAGAAGCTCTAGGTTTTAAGAATTCAATTGAGAGAAATTGTTCTTTGCTTTATCAATTAATGACTGCTACGGCAGCATCTTAGTGGTAAGATGAATATAATCCATAGGGCGCGGCGGAGTCTATGACCGCCATCTCACACCCGCCTAAAATGGAAACATGGCATGGGGCTATTGGAAAACACCAATAGCCCCATATTTTTTTAAAGGGGTTTTTGGAGTGATGAACCGACGGAAATCTACTTTTTGGGTTTTAGGTTTGTGACGAGCATACTTGCTCCCCACACGATAAGCAAGATAGGGAAGGCAGTCTCCCAAAACTCGATGTCAATGCCGAATACGTTGCGCAGCAGGATAACTCCGCCGAAAATAATGAGGACTACGCCCCAAAACCAACCTTTCATACTAATGCTCCTTTTTTAATACGTTGTTGAAGAGTCTTCTCGTACTTCTAAGCTGCCAAAGACGACATTTGCCAGGACGTCAACGAATGGCATATTCTCGTTGAATGATGCTGATCTATAGATATTATCGCCAAATGCTGCTACCTTTGAGTGAATCACATTTCCTCCGGCAAAAGCGCTTTCAACCTTGATACGCATCGGGGTAGCAGGGTCAACCTTGACGAAGGCAGATGAAAATACCGAATTTATCTCAATTTTGACGTTTTTATCGGTCGGTTTTATACCGCGAAGGTCATAGACTCCTTTACCGAAGACAACGCTGTATTCTGCATTTGAGCTATCTGCCGTGACGTTGCTTTCGCTGAAGATGGCACGCTGGGAATCCGTGCTTTTCCCCTTGAAGCCGGTGAGTAATGAGACCCCAAGCGTTATGATGATGATAGGGAATATGGTGCCCATAACGGGAATTTCAACGTGGAAGACATTTTTTACGATCAGAAGTATGCCCGCCAAAATGATGAGGGATCCCCAGTACACTTCGCTGAATAATATGTTCATTCGCTGTTTCGTGCTTATTAAGTAGAGTACAAAATTACAAGGAAATCTGTAGTGGCAGGGTTAAAGGAGGAAGAATTTATGGGCAGAGGTAAGGAGCGGAGAGGGGGGGATTCGAACCCCCGATAGCGGTTTCCCACTATGACGGTTTAGCAAACCGTTGCCTTCAGCCACTCGGCCACCTCTCCCGTTGCTATTGTCTTCGAAGCAAACACAACTTCTTTCGTGTAAGCGTCGTTCCCAACTTCTTACATGTTGACTAAGAACATAACATATATTGATCTGCCGATTACCACATATGCCGAAGTATGGGCACAACAGAAGCAGATTTTCGCAGAACTGCTCGAAGGGAAGGATAGCGATACACTTATCCTTTGTGAGCATCCGCATGTCTATACACTCGGCAGGGCAACAGAAATAACAAACGTGCTATTCTCCGACGACAAACTTCGTGAGATAGGTGCAGAAAAATTCGAGATAGAACGCGGTGGCGACGTTACCTATCACGGTCCGGGGCAGCTCGTCGGTTATCCACTACTTAACCTTTCGCACTTTAAGGAAGACCTCGGCTGGTTCTTACGGGCTATCGAAGAGACTATCATACTCACACTGAAAGAATTTGATATCGAAGGTTTTCGCGTTGCAGGAAAGACAGGGGTGTGGGTGAAGGCTGGACATGAAGAAGAAAAGATATGTGCCATCGGCGTCAAAGTATCAAAGTGGTGTACAATGCACGGCTTTGCACTCAATGTCAATACAGATTTATCATACTTCGATTACATCATCCCATGTGGTATTTCTGATAAGAAAGTAACTTCAATGGAGAAGCTACTTGGGAGAGGAGTTGTTGTATCAGAAGTCAAACGGCTTTATCAAAAGTCCTTCGAGCAAGTTTTTTTGAAGTAATAATAGAGCTATTCTTACCATACCCATTCGGGGATGCGAACGATGTCACCTATCCCTGAACGAATTGGATGCCAAAGTGCCCAGAATGCGCTGACATTTGGATCTAAGACCGTTGATATTTCCGCTTTGTGTAACGGATCATCTTTCTCGGGAGTATTATGCGAGCGCATGAACAACGCGTTTGCAAAGAATGAGAAGAACCCCGGCGGGAAGCCATCCCAACGGAAAAATGTTACTCGAAGACTATCGTATTGTGGAGTGATAGTCCCTGTCATTAATGAATTATTAATCTGAAAATTGAAATCCGCCGAATATATCCTTCCTGTTAGGGTGAATGGCTCCGATCTCGAGAGAAAATCATTAAGCACGGAAGCATCTATACTGCCAAGTTTTCCGTGTACAGTAAGTGCAAAACGAGGATCCATAAGTTGATACTCGGCATTAAGAGTAACTAAGCCGGCATTAAGGAACTTCATATCACCAACGATCGATGTTGACATCGACGATGTTTTTTTGCTCATACGGTTTGATACTGCCCCAACGCGGAGATTAATATCATTGAGCGTGATTGTTGCAGGTGCAGCAGTATCATACCAACGTTCACTGAAGGTAAGATTGCCGCCCTTAGTAAGTAACTGATTCAGCCCAAAGGGCATACGTATTTGCTGTAATAGCTCATGCGGAAACTTGTCTTTTTTAGTGCGCGGCTCTTCGGGCTGACGTCTATCACCAAAGATATCTATTTCCCAATTATCAGCGACGATCTTATCTGCGAAGATACCATCTCCTAATAGCAGCTTCTGATAGTCAACTCCGGTTATCTCAATCCTTGGCGCAAAGATGTCAATCCGTTCAGTGCGATATTTGAAAGCAGTACTAAATGAGTCTTGGCTGATCAGAGGAGTCATTGCAACCGAATCAATTGTAAGTGTACGCTTACGAAGATCTCCCTTTATGCCACCTTCACTATATCTATAGGTAGCACCCGGGGTATGCTGTTTCATTGCACCGACTGAAAACGTAGCTGCATCACTAAAAAGCATCCCACGTTTACGAGTCCATGAACTTTCGTCAAGTTTGAAGTTCTTGAGTGAAAGTGCGATCCCTCTCAAAGAATCTCCGGTTTTTGATGGATTATTACTGTCATCAAATATATGGATACCATGAACAGATGCATTTGATACAGACACAGCACCGACACCCGCAACAGGCAATATTGCAGGTAGCGGATACTCCTTAAGCGTACGAATTATTGCAAGTGGATCGGATTCCAAAAGTGAATCAAAACTTGTGATCGGTGGTGTCAAACCTTTATTCAGATAAATTGCAGGGTGAAGTACCTTCACGCTCGAGCAAAAGAACCCTTCGCGCATCAAGAGCTTCCATATATCGACTCCGCTGATCTCTATCTTCTTGACCTTGACGAGGTCAAGCTCATTAAACGACGGATTCAAACGTATATTTGAAATAGCGACAGACTTCTCGGTGCCGTTTACTGAACCTATATGTAACTTGCCTAATGCAGTTGAAAGTGTACTTCCGCCTTGAATGCCAAATCGTGCACGTTCACTAAAGAACGATGAGATATTTGTGAATGGGGTAGAGGTATCGAGTGCAAACTTATCTAACGACATCGATATCCGTTTGAGCGAACTGACACTGCGAGTCTCAGGAAGAAGTGCATATATTTCTGCATCTGCAATTGTAATATTATCTATGATAACGTTTGGCAGAAGACTTGGCAACGGTATGAGATCGCTTGATGCAAAATGTAACATCGGATGCGGACGTATATCAGCAACATCCTGTAAATAGAGTTGGGGTGATGTGACAGTTATTTTTCTTCCATGTAAACCTTTTCCCGCAAGTGCTTTATACCAATCAAGCCCTACAAATTCAATGTGTTTAATAGAAGTTTTTCGGACTTCTTCAATGAGTTTTGTGCCCTCTACGTTATAGACATTCATTGAAGAATCGATAAGGTTGCCTTCCACCCTTGCAACATGAATATCAGTAAACCCGAGAGAATCAACATGTGAAATATCTTCGGCGTTGAATATAGCACTCTTACAGTAGAATGTTGAGATGCCTTGCTGGAAAATTGCTTCATCAAGATAAAAATCACGAAATTCAAGGTTTGCTTTTTTAACGAGCATACCTGCGCTATTTTGTTGGAGTCCGTTGACACCTCGTAACCGTGTTTCCGTTAGTTCGGATGGACCAGAGTTCGTTGTACTGGGTTTTGTTGTGTTTTTTATTTGGATCTCTTCTGATAGATACACTTCGGCATTTTTTATCCTTATTAATTTTGCCGAAACCGCTGGAAGGAAACTCGGCAGCAAATTTGTATTCTCTTCAAATTTTGGAAGTGTGCCGGGACGTAAGTATATCTGTGGTGAACGAATCGAAATAGTATCGGCAAAAAGACCTTGTTGGAATATTAATTTCCAGTAGTCAAGCCCGGCGATCACAACGGTATCGGTAGTTAAGCGATCTAAGGGAGTTGCAACGCCAAAATCTAATTCAGAAGTATCAGTTGAACCATCAGATGTTTTGCCGTTATCAACAATACGAACTCCCAAAAGTATCAAGCTGTCTTTTCCGTTTGATAGGTTGATACTATTCATTTCAAGGGCATATCTACGCCCGAGACGGTCAGTTACGACCTGTTTGAGCTTTGGCTCTACTACAAGATGAATGAGCGTGTTTGGAAAAAAAGTGACCAAAACTATAGCGGATATAGCAAAAACTACCACAATTGCTGCAACAGTGTAGAGTATTTTTCTCATTCGAGAGCGAGGTAGCTTTGATGTGACGTGTACGACGTCTTTCTCTTCCATTGTATTATAGTATTTGTGATTGGGAGGTTATAGATATCAAACATACATAACACGATATAGATTACACCCGAATACCATGTCAGTTGTTGGGATTGCCTGCCGTGATTTCGTTGTTTACTTCGCCCAATAACTAAAGAACTATGCCAATATCAGGACATGCTACATTTGAAGGTACTTCTCGTATGCGCGAGCGTAACCTTACGTTCAGTCAGACCTATAAAACGCTTGGAAAAACGGGACTGATCTGTTCGCCGGTTGGCTTTGGTACTTATCGTGTAGATGTCCGTGTTGCCGATCATCATGCCGCGCTCTCGAAGGCGATACGAATGGGTGTAAATGTGATCGATACCTCTGCGAATTATTCTGACGGATATTCCGAACGGCTCATTGGTGAAGTGCTGGAGTCAATGATAACAAAGGGTGAGATAGCTCGCGAGGAGATTATACTTGTTTCAAAAGGCGGGTACATTCAAGGTGAGAATTATAAAAGGATATCAGAGGAGGTAGCACGACTACGTGATGAAACACCACAGAGTGGCACCGAGTATGCAGAGTTAGTAAAGTATGGAAATGGACTTTGGCATTCGATCCATCCTGATTTTCTCGATGACCAGATTACACGTTCGCTTGAACGACTCAATGTTGATACGATAGATGTCTATCTTCTTCACAATCCTGAATACTTTTTACAGTGGGCAGTAAAAGATAACATGCCTGAAGATGAAGCTCGCGATATGTATGATGACCGTATCCGACGAGCGTTTGCACAGCTTGAAAAAGAAGTGGCAAAAGGGCGAATAAAATATTACGGCATTAGTTCTAACACGTTTGTGAAAGCCGAAGGGACTGTTGATAGAACTTCGCTCGAAACAGTAATGAATCATGCCGGTCCGCACTTCGCAGTGATCCAACTACCCATGAATCTCTTCGAGCAAGGCGGAGTGAATGAACTCAACCATGAGAAGGCATCGCTCTCTATTATTGATTTTGCAAAGCGGAATAACATTGGTGTCCTTATTAATCGTCCACTCAACGCGATACATAACCAACAACTTATTCGTCTCTCAAATTATCCTGAACGCGAGTTTCCGCCGGAAGATGATCTTAATGTGATCGTCCATGATATTGCATTGCAGGAATCAGAGTTTAAGAAAGAGGTACTTGCCGAAACAGAACTCAATCCCCAAGCCATAGAGGCAGTGACAAAACTCATGATGTTCGGTGAATGGCTTGATAATTTCCGTTGGCGTGATCTTGCCGGTTATGATGAGTGGCGCGACCTGCTCTACTCTGTAATCAAGCCGCGCATACAATACGTCTTTGATCTCTTGCGCCCGCTCGCAAAAGAAGATAAGGTCATATTCAAGTTTTTAGAAGAGTATGCAGAGTCAATGGATGAAGTGATAGAACATATCACGAACTTCTATATGACAAAGGCAGCACAAACCTCGAATGTAATCCACGATGCAGTTGACGAAGTATTACCGGGAAAGTATCACGAACTTTCACTCTCACAAAAAGCAATTCTTGCACTCCGCTCTATTGAAGGAGTTTCTTCTGTGCTCGTAGGTATGCGAAGCGAGGAGTATATAGATGATGTTATCTTCGGGCTTCACGCCGAAGCCCTCGATGATGCCCCCGGCTTCTGGAAACGGTTGGAAATAAAGAAATAATACTATAAAAGGGCTTATTTGGCGCCGGATTTCCGCTAAGTAACACTTTTTGTTTGGTTTCGGGTGATACTTTACGTATATTTGTTATCTTACGCATTAACGCTTGTAGCATACATCATTAGCGTACTGATTTTTATTTCTTACTCACTACAACATGAAACGTATTATCTTCGCAATAGCACTTATATGTGCTTCGCTTTCTGCCAACGCGCAACACTCACTTCAAATTGATAATGGCGCTAGCATATTTATCATTTCTGCTCCCGTTGGGATTGGCGGAACGTACATTCTTCCAACTGGTGGTGGTACGCTCATCACCTCAGGCACAAGTGCAACAAGCCCATGGCTCTTAGAAGGTAATTCACTTTCCGCCCTCGGTGCTAGCCCGACCCAGTGGCTCGGGACATCTACCAACGATGATGTAATAATGAAGGCGTTCGGAGTTGAGAAGCTTCGTTTAGTTTCTGGCGGCGGGGTTGTCATCCTCGGCAGTGCTCTTTCTATTAATGGTATTGCATACACATTCCCTGCGGCAGCACCAAATGGTGTACTGACAAATGCAGGCGGTATATTAAGCTGGGTAACACCCTCAACAGGTGATGTTTCGGGTCCGGCATCAGCGCTGGATAATGCTGTTACACGTTTCGACGGTACAACAGGCAAGCTCATCCAGAACTCTGCGCTCATCGTTGAAGACTATTCGACATCAACACAAAATAAAACAGTAGTACGTGCCGATGACGGTGCGACGGCGAATATCTCGCTTGTCCTTTCACCAAAAGGCACAGGTGCGCTTATCGCAAGTAACCCTGACGGCGCAGCAACTGGCGGTAATGCTCGTGGACAGTATGCTGTAGATTGGCAGTTGAGTAGATCATTGAATAGTTCTGTTGCCTCAGGCGATTATTCTGTGATAGGCGGAGGACGGGCCAATGCATCGAGCGGACTGTATTCTACAATTGGGGGAGGAGTTAGCAATATTGCAAGCGGTGATAAATCTACTGTTGCTGGGGGAAATAATCATACGGCAAGCGGAGTTGAGGCAACTATTGGAGGAGGGATAAGCAATTCGGTAAGCGGCGCTTCTTCTACCGTTAGCGGCGGAGGTGGCAATATTATTAGCAATGATAGTGGATCTATCATTG
>JBKJTT010000069.1:0-57642 GCA_046590205.1 Kapaibacterium sp. (SeqCode) | reverse complement strand
TACCCCAAATTTCCAATCTGCCCTACTCTATGACAAACTTTCCTCTTCCTACTATATATATACCATCCACGAGAGTATAATAGTAGATGCCACTTGTGAGATTGCCGCGTTCGATAGTCAAAGGTGAGGTGTTGATGTCGGTCATTCTGCGGACTTCCCTTCCGAGCGCATCGTTGATAGTGAGTACCCCGCCGGTTACTTCAGGTATGTCTAAAAATGCCGAGCTTCGCATGGGATTCGGATAAAGATGCGTCGGTTCTATACTATTACTATGTTTTACGCTAAGCGAAGCTTTCGGATCAAGCATCATCAGAAAACCTTTTGTCTCGACGGGCACAGTTTCTTTTGTCGTGATAGTACCGGCTGCGAAAAGTTTTCCGCCGTCAAATGTAATATCGAGTATCTCTTCTTTTGCAGCACCTCCCCATAGACCGGAGTAAAGCAATGCGCCGCCGCTCGAGTATTTCAAGACGACTCCGTCATAACTTCCTGCGCCTGATGAGTTCGAGAGTCCGCCGATCCAGATGTTGCCTGAATCATCAACTGTGATCGCTCGCGCAGATTCCGTCGCAGCTCCACCCCATGTCCGTTGCCAAAAGACTCCGAGATTTACATCAACTTTCGCAACGAATATCTGATTGTTATCTTTTGCAATAGTCGTTACACCTGTGATGTAGAGAAAGTTGCCACTCTTGACCATGCCGAGCCCATTCTCGAAGTCAGTGTATGCAGTGTCGCTTGAAGTGAGTCCAATATACTTTATGAGTTTACCCTCTTTCTTTGCAAACTTCGCTACCATCGCCACGCCGTCAAAGCCCGATAAACCTATGAAGAATGGGTGTGGCAAACCTTTATAAAGTCCCGATATATACACATAGTTATCATCGATCGCAAGCTGCCCATCGGCATGGTCAGTAGAGTCCGTGCCGAAATATGTTGACCACACTACATTGC
This sequence comes from Kapaibacterium sp. (SeqCode), assembly GCA_046590205.1. Lineage (GTDB taxonomy): Bacteria > Bacteroidota > Ignavibacteria > Palsa-1295 > Palsa-1295 > DATDEW01. Next base: position 56,688 of record JBKJTT010000069.1, on the reverse strand, counting down.
CTTGCCTGTCATAACGGCGAATGAATCCGTCAATGTCTATATTCTTTGACGTATCACCGACAGACCAGCCGCTTACAAATACCGAAGAATCATCACTCCCGACGCCGTCAACTTCTTCATACCCATAACCTCTATCAATGATGCGCTGCCACAGTGTATCACCTGTTGGTATATCAATGACAGTAATGAATCCGTCGCAATCGGCAAGGTTAAGATGATTCGAGCGGCATGTTCTGCCGCCGAGAAATAGTAGCGGCGATTCTTGTTTAGTAATGTATGCTTGCTGTGCGAACGGAGCAGAATAGTTATAAATACTTTGCGAGATGAAAGGATTCGTGCGGCTGCGCTTTTCTAAGAACGTATCATACCCATCACTGGTCTGGTTATACGACCAGAACAAATTCCCATCCGTATCAACCGACACAGACCAACTCTCCGCATTTCCCGTCGCGCCGTCAGGTTTTGTAATAGTCCATTCAGGTTTGATTCGCTCCTGCGCAGAGGCAAGCATAGCAATAGAGAGGAGGAGAAATATAAAAAGATGTTTCATAAAGAGATAAACAGGAAGAGAGAAGGGACGTTCCCGCACGTCGAGTGTACCCATCACCGAAGGTAATTTCCCATCCCCATTTGGGCACATCGCGACCAACTCTTTGGTTACAAATACCATGTATAAAGAAGAATGTTTTTTCTGTCGGTTGATCGCAGGCAAAGAACCAGCGCGTATCATCTATGAAGATGCGAAGCACGTTGGTTTTCTTACTCCGTTTCCGAACACACCGGGATTTACGGTGCTTGCGACTCGCGAGCATATTACGAGCTATGTGATGGATATGGAACCCGCTCGGCTTGCAGAGTTCGTCGGATCGGCGCAAACACTTGCAAAGATACTCGATACAAAGCTCGGCACGAAACGAACAGGACTTGTTGCAGAAGGAATGGGTATTGACCATGCACATCTTAAACTCATCCCAATGCACGGCATTGCCGATGGTGATTGGAAACCCGTCTTGAGCGCAGAGCATCCATTCACAGAAACATATACCGGCTCGCTCTCTACCCATGACGGACCACGTATGTCCGACGAAGAGCTTGATGCTATCGCCCAGAAGATTCGCGCATAAAAAAAGGCACACCAACGGCGTGCCTTTTCCCAATTTCCATGCCGCTAATGCGGAGTGGGTGGCTACTCTCTGGTAGTATTAGTCAATATCAACGAAGATATCGAAGAACGAGTTACCGCTCGGCTGACTGTCGGATGGACCTACAAGCGAGACCGTTCCTACCTGCCCCTCGAACATATCTTTGCCGCGTGAGGGTGCTGGCTTCATCGTAAAATGAAAATCCTGAAATTGCACTTTCCCTGTTGCGCCGCCTCCGCCGTATGTAGCTGTTTTGCCGTCAGATGTTTTCATAGAAAAGCTCAAGTCAGAGAACGATGCTTTCCCTCCACCTCCGGTGCCGTTATTAGTTATTATACCTTTTGCTTTTGTATTTGGTGTAACAACATCTGCTCTGCCGTCACCATTGACATCGCCCGATGCTACGTTGACTCCTCCTTTGAAGCCCGTTCGTGTTGCGCCGAACGAGAAGCTCGAGATATCTACCGTATAGTAATCATGCTGCTCTTTGCCTGCTTTACGGACAAAAAGTTTTGCCGATTTAATATGCGTACCAGTTGCGCACATTTTGACAATATACTCACCCGACGGTATATTCGTCCCCTTTGCAATCCCATCCTGGTCAATATCAAGAGAGAACGTCTTCCCTTTCGCCTCACCTTTGATACCTTCGAGTTTTAGAAACATATCAACGGCTGCATAGAGCGATGTCGTTGTAAAAAGCAGTGCAACGACCGCAAGTTTTGTGATAATGTTTTTCATTGTCGCGCTCTTAGTTTTTACCCTCTTTCAGATCGTACTTGAACTCTATCTTCGTGAAGTTCAACGAGAGTGATTCCATCGGGCGATCTCCACTGCTTGATCCTCCTGCAGAAGACTGATAGCTGGAGACGAGAATATTTTCCAGCTCTATCTTATAATACTCTTGTCCGTTATGTTGTACGATCTTATTAAACGGTGCCTTTGTCGGTAAGACAACTACAGATTTGAAAAGCAGCGGCGTTGATTTATCTGTTGTCTTCATTACAGATATATCGTTGACACTTACTTTCCCTGCACCGCCGCCACCGCCATGTCCACCAGAGCCCATTTGCGAAACTCCCCATGAGTAGCTCTCGATCTGGATAGATGGCGGCGGAGCGTCATTCGCTTTCGCGCGCGCCGCAGCTTCGCGTATCTTCTGGATTGCAGGCAGGAGCAAAGCAACGGTATGAGTACCCGGCTTTACGTTTTCTATGGTTGCATTACCCTTATTATCTATCGGTGCAATGACTCCTGATGCACCTTCGCCGTCAAGCATCAACAAAAATCTGCCGGCAACATACGACCGACCATCTTTAGCAGACGACCCGCCTTGTGCTGACGCAGATACTGTTATAACGAGTGCCATCACGAAGACAGCAAGTGTTTTGAATATATTCTTCATTGTAGTGTTCCTTACTTTTTATTTTCTTTAATGTCCCACTCTATCTTTGTAAAGTTCAGCGAGAGCGACTCCATCGGACGATCATTGCTTGAACTTCCACCGCTTTGATAGCTTGATACGAGTATGTCCTGAAGCTGTACCTTGTAATACTCATACCCCTTGCGCGTAACAAGTTGTCCAAGCGGAGCGGTCTTCGGTAATGCTTTCACTACATTGAATATATCAGGTGAAGGTTTTTTGGGTGCTTTCGCAGTAGTTATTTGGCCAGAACCCGCAACGACTACATCCGAAGATGAGACCCCCCACGACCAGCTTTCGATCTCGATCCACTTTTCATGTCCTTTATCTGATTGTTTCGTCGGAGACTCGCGTATCTTCTGCACTGCAGGCACAAGCAACCCAATGAGATAGTTACCGGGCTTGACATCGGTAAATGTCGCATTGCCTTTGTTATCAATTGGTGCGACAACGGATACACCGTCCTCACCGATTATCTCCACGAATGCCTTCCCCGAATTCTTCTGTGCAAATGCAGAAACAGTTATCATTGTTGCCATCGCAAGGACAGCAAGTGTTGTTAGAATATTTTTCATTGTCGTATTACTTATTTTACGTTCTCTTTAAGATTCCAGCTGCCTTTGAGAAGAGCTGGGCTATCTGCATTCTGTGGAGTGTAATTCCACTCGATCTTCGTGAAGTTCAACGAGAGCGATTCCATTGGGCGATCACCACCGCTTGATGTCTGCCAGCTTGATACCATAACATCAGTGAGCTTTACCTGATAGTACGTATCCCCGTTGTGGGTAGTCTGCTTCTTTAGCTCTTGCGTAGTCTTTCCTTTTGATACACCTTCGGCAAGTTTCGGTGAAGATTTATCCTGAGTTTTAGTAACAACGATTTCCGAAACAGATGGGGCACTTGCTTCTCTTCCTGAGCTTATACCGCTGCTACCAACAGACGTTGGATTCGATGAGCCAAATGACCAGCTTGCGATCTCGATGGTCTCTTTGTGGCTGTCATCTGAAGCGTTAGCGCGCTTCGTCGGAGACTCACGTATCTTCTGCACTGCAGGCAAAAGCAACGATGCTTTGTACTTACCCGGCTTTGTGAGCTTAAATGAACATGCGCCATTCTGGTCTACTTCGGCGACTTGCATTTCGCCGTCAACGCCCTCAAACTTTATATAGACAGGTGTCGCCGATGCAAGCCCTGCAAAAAAAAGCACGAGCATTGCAGATGCTATGAGTTTTGAAATCATATTTTTCATTGATGTAATGTGTTAGTTAAAAAGTAAGTAATAAATACGCCCATAAGACACACGAAGCCGGCAAAATATCACATCATAAGATATGACATGATAGTGAATAGATATTCACGCTCTGTGGGGCTACAAACATACAACATTTTTAGCCGAATTGTACCTATAAAAATGGTGAGATAATACAACTGGTATACCAGATCGATATTTTTCCCCAAATATACTTGCATTTACCCAAATTATGTTGTACTTTTATCGGCTAATTATCTCTCACTTTGTCTATCGAAACTACGTACGACAAGCTAGGAGATACATTTTTCACTTTAACCCACATAAACAATATGCCAGTAACACAAGAAAAAGACCTCATGTACGGCGGCACACCAAAAACGCCGGCTACAGCACCAAACGACGCTATAATATCCGGAAACGGCTCATTTTCTATTTCCAATTGGAATGGTACGATTCCAGTTGGTTCTACTGTTCAGCTCTTTATCCGTCAATGGACAAACGGAGTCGGTGGCACAACTCTGTTTCAGTGTTGGGACGGACAAACCATTTGGCAATGGAATCTCAATAACGTACAAGCATGGGGTGTAGTCGGTACGGTTGGGGGTTCTCCAATATGGTCAAGCAGTTCATTTCAGCTTTACAGTACTACACAATGGTCGATCATTCCCCAAACTGGAGCTGCCAGCGACCCAAGCGGCTCAACCGATTAAAGCTTCACTAGCCCAATTACTTCTGTTCCGGGAAGCATCGTAGCTGGCCTACAGCCATTCACAGTGACATTCTCAAATGTGAATAGTGGCGATGGGACAGGGAATATAGTGATAACCATAGATGTACAGAACGACGTACGACAATCTTCAACAAATCACTGGGTTTGGAAAGAAGAGATTTCATTAAGTATTTCTTGACTCTCTTCTTTCCGTCCTAATTTCTCCAACAATATGATGTAATTACGTGCGGTAGTAATAACTCCTGGGTGTGAAATTCCTAATAATTCTCTTCTTAATGGATAATAAACAGAATAATATTTTTCTGCTTCAACGAGATCACCTTCTTGAGCATAAATTGACCCTAACCTTAGATATGCTGCTATAACCTCAGAATGTCTATCTCCATACAATTTTATACGTATTTGAATCAGCTTCTTACAAAATTGTTTAGCCATCTCAAATTCTAATAAGTATGTTAACACCTCTGATTTTAAGGAGTACAAATTCGCAACTTGGGCATTGTTTTCTCCTACTCTCTGGACAAGTATTTGGAGGGCATTGGTGAAGATTTCATCTGCACTTTGATACTCATGGAGTTGCATCTTAAGATTGGCAAGATTTATTTCATGTCTGATGGTTTGTGGATGTGCAGCACCCTGAGTTATATTGTCGATCTCAATAGCTTGTTCCCATAGTTCTGATGCTTCATCAAAAGAATTTAGTTGGAAAAGCTGTGAGGCAAGATTATTCAGTAGCTCAGAAATAAAAGGATGTATTCTACCATAAATATTTATGGACATGGCGAGTGTTTCTCTTTGCGAACTAACTGCCTTTTCATAAACCCCCTGATAATAATACACAACGGCGAGATTTGTCCGTGTTTCTAATAACTCCCTTCTGTCATTAATTTCCTCAAATAATTCAATAGCTTGGTTAAATAATGCTTCTGCGTCTTTATACTTTGTCAAGTGTACATACACCGTCCCAAGTTCTCGAATAGCATTTGCACGAGCGGGTGTATTTTCTCTATATACTTCATCAGATAAGTGAACTGCCTCTTTATGCGGCTTTTCTGCTGCTGCGAAGAGCGAGGCACGAGTTAAGAACTGACCGAGTGTGACGAAGATGTCTGCTTGCTGGCGCGGCGGAAGCGTGGCTTTTACTTTTTCGTAGAGTTTCTCGTATGCGGCGGGCATTTGGTCATTGGCTTCGAGCTTCGTCCAGTAGCCGAGGAGTTCGTAGTGGCGCTCTGCTTCGGCTAGCAGTGGGAAGAGAGTAATATCAGAAAGCGTCTTGATCGCACGTTCTTTTTCTTTTGCCTCGATCCACTGCCACGGCTCTTCATCGCGGCGACGGGGGGTGGGGGGTGTATCGGCAAAGTAACGTGCAATATGTGCATGTGCTTCGCGCTCGGCTTGTTCATCAGCGATGTATCGCTCACGCACTGCATCGCGAAGATACTGATGGAAGAATGTGTAGAGACCTGCCGGCTGCATGAGGTGGTACTCAAGACCTGCGATAAGTAGCGAGAGTGCAAGACGAGTCAGCCCAGTTATCTCAAGCAGTTCGTTCTCGGTTAGCCCATAGCGCGCTGCCCATATTGCGCGCATCACCGAGCGGACGGATTCTTTGCCATAAATACCTTCAAGCCGCGAGAGCACATGCTGGAATAGCTCGCGCTCATTTTGCGATGAGAGACACGTCACAAGATGCGTCTCGTACTCTTCATAGACTCCAAAGACGCGAAGCTCCTCAAGCACCGTCCGCAAAAAGAGCGGACTCTCGCAAGCGGCTTGGTTCGCAATCATAGCAAACTGCTCATCAGTGAGTGTTTTATGATATTTTGAAAGAAAGTCAACAGCAATGTTGCGCCGCATCGCGTTATCAAGCGGCTTGACTTCTACTTCCTGCCATGCGCGTTTATGAAGGTTATCGTATGAGATGCCCTCTGTCGTCGAGAGCACAAGCCGTACGTTCGGTGGAATGAACTCGGGCAACCAACCGAGTTCGTTATCAACAAGCGGAAGCTGATTGAGCGCATCTATTGCAAGCACGAGTTTTTCACCTTGCGCCTTAGCAAGCCAGAGCGGAAATTCTTCACGAAGGCGAGAGTCTTCTGATGGTATCTCATCAGTTAGCGAATACCTATCCTTTATCTCCGTCATCACGTGACGGATAATATCATTCGCGCCGGATGCAGTTGCAGACGCGCCGACAAAATGCGTAACCACGAATGCGTCATGCCTATCCTTATACTCATGCGTCAGATATGCCATCAGCGAACTTTTGCCAAGACCCGAACGCGCAGTAAAAACAAGCGGATTGCCCTCTCCACTGACAAACTCTTCAAAGAGTGATATATATTCAGGATTAGCTACATAACTTCTTCGGCGATTAACAGAGAATGCATCATGCGGCTGGCGCATGAGTGTGAGAGCGTCGGGTTCTGCTGCAAGCGAGAAGTCGCGTTCGATGATCGCCGTTAGGTCAGCGAGTACAAGTTCGCCGAGTTCATCAGCCGTGAGAAACGTGCGAAGCGGTACACCGACTTCACGAACAGATTCTCTTACTTTCGTAAGCTGTGCTTCACCTTCCTCAATTTGGTCGCCTGTATTTTGTCGGCTATAGATAAATGCCGACTGCGTATTTTTCGGACGTAATGCGCCGTGGAGGAATTCTATCTCCGTGATACTCTTGCCCTGCGCTATTAAGTCAGGAAGCCACGGATAATCTTCTCGGAGTGCGGTGTCGTTCCCAAGTACTTCTTCGTCGGGCTGCCAACCGTAGCGACTTCCCATAATGCCGATAAAATGCGGGCGGCATTTATCGATCTCTTCAAGACATATCCGCACAACCTTCCCCGTCTTTGCTTCTTCAGCAGTGATGCCCCAGCGAAGATCTATTTCGGTGAAGTACGCTCCGCGCTGACGACATAGTTCACGGACTTTAGGAAATATCTTTTTTACGAGCACTTCTCGCTCGGGCATCAAGTCCCGAAACGTCGAAGAAACAAAAAGCCGCAATTCATTCGTCTGCATCTACTCTGTGGGGTAAGGTAAGATATGCAAAGATACGGAGGAAATGCCAAGAAGAGCGACGCTTTATTTACTCTTGTGATATTCTTAATACTTCCTCTATTAACTCATCTAATATGTGAAAGTGGCTAGCTTGAATCTTTACAAGTTGTGGTTTTATAGCATCAATGACGCCTATCTGTTTAGCTTTTATCAATACACCGAGAGTACCGGTAAGTTGAAGATGTAACGTGCGGGCAAGCCGTCTCGCTTTCATATCATCGAGAATTAGTAAACTATCAGGCATCTCAAGTGCAAGTGCTATCGCGCTTGCTTCCCCTTTATCTACTTGTTGTGACAGTTCTTCTTCTCGGATCCTATCTTTGGGTGATCTGACCTGAACCCAACTCGGTAATGTTGCTCCAAATTCTTCTGCAATAGTATGAGTTGTAATAATTTCAGAATAGACTTTACGGAGTACCTCAAGTTCATCAATATCAGATAACACAATAAAGCAGGTCGTATCAGCAATGACCGTCTTAGGCATTACTTATATCAAGTGCGAGGTCTGATGCAGGGTAATTGAACAGGGAGATATTGTACTTTTTTAGGAGTTCAGAAAAACTACGTTTTGGCATTCCTGCCAGATCAGCAGCCTCGCCGAGAGAGAGTTTTCCGGATTGATACAGAGAGCCAGCCAGCATTTGGGTAGCTTGCTTTTCGTCAAGATCTATGCTGTCAGGGATATGTAAGGTTATATCTCTCATCAATAATAATAACACTACCCGAAACCTACATAGTTCACCGCAGCCAGCCCATCGGGTTCTGTTTGCTTCTGCCTTTCCAGACCTCGAAGTGGAGGATACCGCCGAGTTCGGAGTTATCTCCACTAGAACCGATAACATCACCGCGCTTGACCTTCGCGCCGCGGCTAACATTTGCACCGCCGAGATCGGCATAGACCGTATGAACGCCGCCGGAGTGATTGATGATAACGATAGTGCCGTAACTCGGAAGTGAGCTGATAATAGATACGGTGCCGTCCTCTGCGGCGCGGACTGCAGAGCCGACAGATGTTGCAATATCAATACCGAGATTCATCGTGACTGTACCAAGTTCGGCGTTTCGGACTTCGCCGAATCCTTGCGCTATCTTCCGCGAACTTACCGGCCACGAAAGCGAACGCGGACCAGCCGCCGCCGCTATCGGCTTCGAGTCCTCGACTTCCTGCTTCGTTTCTTTCGGAGTCAACTTTTTGCCGCTTGCTTTTTTCCGCTTGAGCTCGGCGAGGCGTTTCTTGCGCGCTTCTTCTTTTGCTTTTCGTTCGGCTTCTTCTTTTGCGATCAGGTTTGTAATGAATCCTTCAAGACGTTTTGCATCAGCTCGTCGTCTATCAAGTTCTTTTTGTAATGCAGCTTTTCTCTGTTGAATGCCCTTTAACTCCGTCGCTTGTTTTTGCTTTTCTATTTGTGCCAGCTTCTCCTGTTTTTTCGCTTCGCTTATTGCCGCTCTTTCGTTTGCAAGTGAGGTGGTTACATCGGTGATATTATCGGCAAGCACACCTTGCGTCGAGTCAAGCATGAACTGGTTCTTCGTTATCGCTTGGGTTGCGATGCGCCCCATGTATGCTTCGCGGATGCGCTCTGTCCCAGAGGCTACATTAGTAAGCAAAAGATCATCACTTCCCTTTTCACGATAAATGCCCGAAGTATATCTCTTCGTAACATCACTTGCATACGACTGCTTCAAGTTTGAGAGCGACGTCGTCGTCTCCTGCATCGATGTATTCAGCTCGGCAAGTTCTGCTTCGAGCGAACGGGCTTGTGTGTTGAGTCCCGTAAGTCTTGAGCGTAGCTCTTTGGTACGCGCATCATAAGCGGCAACGTTCGCCTTCGTACGCTTCTCTTTCTGTTCGTGATCGCGGAGGAGGGCTTCGGTCTTGCGTATCTCACTTTTTATACGAGAAAGCTCCGCTTCCTGCGAACGCCGTTCTTTCGAGGCAACAGGTTTCTTCGATTTTGCTTTCGCAAATAGCGGCGCGGCTTGGAAGGCGATGCCAAGAAGGAGAGCGATAAAGACAAAACGTGAGAATGTCATTCGGTCTATATAACAGCATTGAGCATGAATCAAATTCTCATTTTCTGTGTCAATATATACGCAATAATATCTACTATCATGAATAGAAAGCAATTTTTGAAGACGGTTGGGCTTGTTGGTGTTGGGGCGGTATTGCCTATGCCGAAAGTAACTGCGCTCGCCGATAACACCCGCAATGCACTTGCCGATTGCTGGCTGACTCCCTCTTCAACGGCAGGTCCATTCTATTTCGATGCGGAGCAGATACGCCAGAACGTACTTACCGATTCCAAGACAGGCACTGCAAAAACAGGTGTGCTATTACATCTGACTATTAACGTCGTTGACATCAACTGCAATCCGGTACCTAACGTCCTCGTTGATATTTGGCATTGCGATAAGGATGGTGTGTATTCAGGATACCCGGGGCAGCTCGGCGGACTCAATACCACCGGGCAGGACTTCCTACGCGGAACACAAATGACAGATGCGAACGGACAAGTCGTATTTGATACGATTTACCCGGGCTGGTATCCAGGACGCACTACGCATATTCATTTCAAAGCGCGGCTCACCTCGATGACATACGTAACGAGTCAGTTCGCATTTAACGAGGCAGATTCATCGACTGTCTATACTACTCCGCTTTACAGCGATCATGGACAGAAAGATACATCGAATCTAAGCGACGGTGTTTTCCATAATGCCGCACCGCAATATCTGATGCTCACGACTGCATACAATAACGACCAAAGCCGTTGGGATGGTGCATACACTATCGGTATCAACGCGCCGCAGAACTCCGCAAAAGAAGACACCGCACTTACAGGCGGACAGTTTACTCTTGAGCAGAACTTCCCGAACCCTGTTGTTGGTGCAACAACGATACGCTTCACTCTGCTTCGGAACTCGAATGTTCGTCTGGGTATCTTTGATATGAACGGCAAGCAGGTTGCAACGCTCATTGATGCAAGTCTCGTCGCTGGTGAACATTCGCATGAATGGCTCCTTGTAAAGCACAACAAACTCGCAAGCGGCAACTACCTCTTCCAGCTATCAGTAGAAAACTCAACAGGGCTCTATCGACAGGCGAAGGTGATGACGGTATTATAAAATTGCTATAACTTCATTCAAATGGGCACACTTGTGCCCATTTATATTTCACAAAACTCTCCCCGTGCGTGTCATGTTGGTAGTGAATACACGATATATATATAGTTGATGATACGCACTGCTTTCCTTCTTATGGTTCTCTCTTTGGCGTTCACTGCGAATGCTAAGTGGGATATAGTTTATAGTTCGCAGACCGACCCGAACGTCCTTAACAGGCAGATACCATTCTGGTGCGGATATTTCTTCGATGATATGACAGGTGTTGTCGGCGGAGGCACACAAACAGGTGAGCCAATAGTTCTTCGCACAACTGATGGTGGTCTCACATGGAATCTAAGCAATACTCCCTTCGGAAAAAACGGTTATCCTACATCCATACACTTTAGGGATGCGTTGACGGGATATGCGAGCATCCGCTCAAATTCAGTCCCATCGATGACACTTTGGAAAACTACCGATGGTGGTATTCTTTGGCAAGATATTACAACCGCACATGATACAAGTTCTGAAGCGTTCATGTGTGTATGGGCTACATCACAAGCGCTCATTGCAACGAAGTGGTACGCTATTGGGGGCGTCTCATTTAATGACGGCGCAACTTGGCAGGAGATATTTACACGACGTGATTATGTACCCGGACCTAATGTAGATAACCATAAATCAAATGGCATTTATTTTACTGATGATCTTCATGGTGTGGTATCAATGGGACCGAATAACCCACCAACATTAGATAATTGCTCCTATTTTACGCAAGACGGGGGTTTAACATGGCAGCGGTCATGGGACTTTATTGAGGCATGGAGCGTGTATGGATTAAAGAACACAACAACGTTCTTTCTTGCGCCAGAAGGTGCGAGCGGCTCCAACCGCGACGTGATGCGCTCGGATGATGGTGGATTCTCGTGGCGAAGTGTTTTTACATTTCCTGATAACATTGATATGACAGGGCATATTGACGGGCGGGCGAATGTGCTCTACATTCAAGGGCAAAACCAGTCAAATATGCCCGGGCTTTTCCGCTCCGATGATTTAGGTGCAAGTTGGAAGTTCATTGGCGGACCTCCCCATGAAGAGGACTCACGTTTCTGCCTCGCTGGGTGCGACGGTAACATCGTCTTTGCATTCGATCTGCAAGGCAACATCTATAAGACTTCTGACGGCGGAGATAGTACACTCACAAATAATAATCTTCCTGTTCTTACAATCACACCTGACACACTCTTCGTAACTTCTATAAACTGCCAACCTGGCAGAGCAACAATACGTCTTGCTAACTACTACAGCGACACAACCTGCTCAAAGCTATTTATTGATACTCTTTACCTTGAAAGTACACAAGAGTTTTCTCTTGATACAACAAACAAGCTAACGATAGGCAGTCCGAGTTATGCCGATGTACCATTGACGTTTCAAACAAATAGTGATACTATCATTCTCGGCAAACTTCATATCAAGGCACGCAATAATGGTCGTTCGATAGATACAATTATCACGATTATCGGCAAGGGTTCACAAGCACCGACGCCATATATTCCTTTTATCGCATCCGTTAGCGCAGGTCAAGAGCTTCGTATCCCGATATTTATTCAACCAACAGTTGATACGTTCACGATGAACTCCTTCGATGCAGCAATACGCTTTAACACGGATATTCTCTCACCCGATGGCTACATCAATGAGAACGGAAATGTAAAAACAGCAACGGTAACATCAACCACGACAGGCGCACATATCTACGGTGAGTTTGTCTCTGCAGTGACTGAGCTGAATGACATAACAAAGCCGATCATCTCGCTCCAAATGAAAACGACACTGTCTATAGATAAGACGACAGCTATTACTTTAGATACATTTTCAATCAACGGTGGTGCACCACTTCCGTTATGCAGCACACCTCAATCAGTATTCTCATTAAGTGATGACTGTGGCGATAGTGTTCTTTCTGAATATATGCGAAGCGGAAATATCCCGACGATTATATCAATCCGCCCGAATCCGCTTACTGGTACTACGCTTGAAGTAACTATCTTCTCACCACAAGAGACTTCGTTGCGTTTGGATATAGTTGATATGAATGGTTATACCGTAGGACCTCACGGCAATGTGCCCATGTCATTTATAAAAGGCGAGCAGGTAGTTAAACTAAATGTGAATAGCCTACAAACAGGAACATATTACGTTCGCCTAAGCGACGGTAAGGGTTTTATGCAAGTAAAGAAAATTGTAGAAGTGAAGTAGTAAGGAGTGTGAGAGTTAGTCACTGATTCTTGCACTAAAATAATCTGTAACCAAATGGGATGTCAGTGGTCTTTAGTATATGAAGATCACACATATACTCATCGCATTCCTTTTGGCTGCAGTAGCACCCGAGATAATCCATGCCCAACTCACATGGAAGAAGATAACTACATTCCCTGAACGTGTCTCGGTCATCTATTTTTATGATGACGACCTTGGCTTTATTGCTACAGGGACTGTGCCCGGTAGCAAGGTCACGGTATCCGCTGCTATATACCGTACCGTTGATGGCGGTACGACATGGACACGCTCAGAGACTCCGAGCGGAAGCGGATTCGGCGTAAATGAGATAATCATGGAAAATACGCTCAACGGTTGGGCGCTAAGTGACCATAATGCCGGCAGGGTTTGGAAGACAAATAACGGCGGCATCACATGGAAGTTAGTCTCGACACCTGCAGACGGAGGTTCTCACCTTGGTAATTCCATTCGCAGAACATCACAGGGGTTAGTTCTCACAGATTTTCTTGCAGGTACAATAGAGCTATCACAGGATGAAGGAAGAACATTCCGAAATGTCTATAAAGCAAACGACAATATTTTAGGTATGGACTTTGTCGACTCTCTACACGGAGTCGCTGCTGCACAATTCCGCAATAGATCTAGTAAGTGGGTATTCACGGGTGATGGCGGTCTCACGTGGCATCCGTCCAACTATGGCACAGAGTCTTGGACGGTTCGTGGAAAGAAAGGAACTTCCACCTTCATTGCAACGCCTGAAGGATATTCGGATATAAATGATTATCTGACGGAAGTAATGCGTTCGGATGATTATGGGATGACATGGAGAAAGATAACAACGCTTCCCTTTCGCTCGGCAAGTGATGTGCAGTTCTCAGGCGAGGCGCTCTACGTACAAACAGGTCCTGCACCATGTCCGGGCTGTACATATCCTGACGGATATGGCATCTACCGTTCACTCGATAGCGGTAAAACGTGGCATGGAATCGGTGGTCCAGATTATTGGGCGGATACCCGCTTCGGACTTGTGCATGATTGCAAAGGAACAATTATTATCTGTGCAGATAAGGACAACAACATCTATAAAGCAATCGATACTGCCGTACGCAAGAAGAAAGCATTTGATGGACCCAATAACACATTCATCTTCCCTGCGAAACTGGTTGAAACATCAGTTTGTAAAGATACACAAACATCGGTATCGGTAGTAGTATCTGAATGTTATAACTTAATTATTACATCCAAAGAATTACGGGGGCTTGATTCGACAAGTTTTAGGTTAGGCGAGCAGGTCATGCCGGTGTATGTTAGTGAAAATGGAATATCATTCATCATCAAACTCATTGAACATGATTCCCTGCGAGACTATCAAACGTATCTTCATTTGCAAGGATATTATCAATATGGGTCTGATAGCACAGCACCATTCGATACTTTAATTAAAGTGACGGTTCGTGTTATACCGGAAAAAAAAAGATTATCATGTGAGAGAGAGACTATCGCATTCAAAACAATTGAACGTTGCGAAGACTTTCAGAGGCAGACAGCCGCTCTCGTCAATACCGGATGCGGACCTATAACAGTTACAAGCGGACCTCTTGGCGTTGAGTATCCATTTACTATTGATCCTCTCTCACTCCCGCGGATATTACTTCCCGGAGATACATTGCAATTTCATGTAAGCTTTAATCCGGATTCTGTAAAACAATATTTGAGAAGCGCTCTATTTACTGCTGAAACCGGACTAGAAACACAAAATCTATATGTACCCCTTCTCGGCGTCAATGAATTTGCTGCGCCATATCTGATGGCGGTGGACTCGCTTATTGACTTACGTAATGTGACTCTCTGCACGGAGTCCAAGGACACATCCATTCTGCTCATAAATACCGGCTGTGACCCGCTACGTATAACTTCGATACATAAGAACAACAATCCATATTTTCGTTTTGACACTCTATCATTACCTATAACACTTGCAAAAGGTGAAAGTCAGATAGTCAGAATTCATTTTCATCCTATACTGCCGGGGTTGCAGAAAGATACCATAACTATTCAATCCGAAAGCAACGGCATCTATAAAATAAACTCTGTCGCTCTTCGCGGAATGGGAAAAGCATCAACACCTAAGCTCGTGAGCTCTGCGATGTCGCTTGATCTTGGAACAGTAACTTTATGTGGTGCGCCGAAGGACACGATACTAACTATTCGCAATGAAGGCTGCGATACGCTCACTCTCATCAGTGGACCGGGTCAGGTACAATCACCATTTAGCGCAACAATATTCCATTTGCCGTTCGTAATTTCACCCGGGTCATCTATTAATGTCAGGGTTCGTCTTACTCCGAATACTGTCGGCTCGTTCAGCGATATGCTTGAATACGAAACGGAGCGTTACGGCTTACGATCAATACTTATCATTGAACTCAACGGTATATGCACCTACGGCGAAGGGCTACTATCCGTGGGACCCGATAGTATCAGTTTCGCACCACTCACAATATGCGCCAAAGCTGATTCAAAACGTGGATACATTACAAATAATGGATGTGATAGCCTCGCTGTTACAAGTATAGTATTGAACAGTAATCCACAACTTAGTCTGGTTAATCGCGAAACACCGTTCCTACTTGCACCGGGTGATTCCGAAGAGTACACAATCGTCCTTTCTCCGACGCTAAAAGGCATCGTAGAAGCACAACTTACGATAAATACCCGCAATATGCATGGAGCAAAGAGGGCAATGATCGCAAGCATTCCCATCACTGCGGAAATAACTAACGGTACCCGGCTACTTGTCTGTGAGAATGATACAGTAGATTTCGGAAACCGAAGAATATGTGATGAACCGGATACAACTATCACATATAGAAATCGGGGATGTGATACGGTCACTATTTCAAGTATGACACTTACAGGTGACGGTTTCGATCTGGACGAACACTCAATGCCCATTCATATTGCTCCCGATGAAAAGATACAACTACGTGTACGTTCGCGCATCGACACTACTGATAGCAATCGCGTATCATTTGGGATCCTAACTGTCGTAAGTAATAGTGAGGTTACTACCACAGATGTGATATGTAATAGAAAGTTTGTGTATCCTTCCAGTATTCATACTGCACTCTCTCTCTTGAGAGCCAAAGCTACAAGTGGCGACACTATTGCTCTTGAGATAGCACTTGAGAGCACATTAGCAGATATCAAGGAGTTCGATGGAGAGCTGTCATACAACCAAGACCTGCTAACATATATAGGATATGAGAGCAAGAATAGTGTAACGTTAACCGATGGACATCTGAATATCAAGAACGATGCTTCATTAGAAATGTCAACAACACTGTACTTTAGAGCAACACTAACGACGGAATCATCATCGAACATAGAACTCACTTCATGCAAATTGAACTCGACTGATCCATCATATAGTGACTGTATAGTTACAATATCTGGCGGTACCGTCCCATTCGATTATGAATCTATCTGTGGCGACAGAACTCTATCCGGTTATCTACGAAATGGTAATATCACATCTATACGCAGTATATCGCCAAACCCAGTGCTCGGTAAAACATGCAAAGTACATATATATACGCCTGAAGCAATGACGCTAAAGATAGATATTATTGATATGAATGGAGAGAGAGTTGGGTCATGCGGTAGTATGCCTACCCTCTTTGCAAAAGGTGAGCACACTCTGACGCTTAACACAGGTGCTTTAACGAGCGGAATGTACCATCTACGCCTTAGAGATAATAATGGTATTATGCAAGTAAAGAAAATTGTAGAAGTAAAGTAGCCTACTTAAACATTACTGCCATCTTTTCGGCTTCGCCGAAGAGGGAGTATGCTTTCATAAATTGTTTATCTACTTTTAGCAGTAATGCAGCTTTGGTGTTATTTCCAAAAAGCTGTCTGCCGATCTCGCCGCGGAGCATAATATCTATCCTTGTCTTATCAAGCTCATACTCGACTTCATCTATCTTCACTTTTTTCTCTTCGGCTTTCGCACGTACGAGTGCAAAGGCATTCATTGGCAACTTGAAGCCGTTCGGAAAACTTTTATCGGTATATCTCGACTTTAGATCAGTAGCGCTTGTGGCAATATATTCGGTTACATAATCCCACAGCACACTTGATGAAAGCAGACGCAGTGTCGTCGGCGTGATTGTATCTGACTTTACTATAAAGTCAGGTGTGATACCGCCACCACCATAGATCGTTCTACCTGTAGGTGTTGTGAATTTGGGGCGTGTCGTATCACCGCTTACAAGATCAGCCGTATGGGTGAAGTTATCTGCTTCTTCATCTTCAACATTCGAAATACCTTCTGTATATTGCGAGCCACTATACGGGCGTTGAATGCTTCTACCCGATGGCGTATAATACTTTGCAATCGTCAAACGCACAGCACTTCCATCGCCAAGCGCGAACTGACGCTGCACAAGTCCTTTGCCGAATGTCGTTGTCCCGACGACCGGCGCGCGGTCGAGATCTTGCAATGCACCTGAAAGTATCTCACTTGCTGATGCGCTGCCGCCATCAACGAGCACAACCAGCGGAAGCTTTTCGTACATATCGCCCGAACGAGAAACATCGTACTCATCAAAGACAGGTACTCTACCTTTTGAATAGACAATCGTTTTTTCGCCGCCGATAAATTCATCAGCGATACGCACCGCCTGCTCCATAAACCCGCCGCCATTATTGCGAAGATCGAGCACAAGTTTTTTCATGCCCATCGAGCGAAGCTCGGCGAGTGCTTTACGTGTTTCATCATGCGTCGTTGCCGAAAACTTCCCGAGCGCGAGGTAGCCGGTCTCGTTTTCTATCATCACACGAGCGGTTACACTGTGAAGCGGGATAACATCACGCGTAATGCTGAACTCAAGCGGCTCCGATAAACCAAAACGCACAACCGTTATATCAACCCTCGTTCCTTTCGGACCACGAAGCTTCTTTGAGATAGAATCTGCATTACCGACAACCGTCTGGCCGTCGATAGCAACGATGCGATCACCCGATTGCAAACCGACTCGTTCAGCAGGACCACCCGGCGCAATACCGTCAACAATAATTGTATCCTTCTTGCCTTTTGTATAGGTCAGCCCAATGCCTTGGTAACTTCCGCCGTACTCCTCATCGCTTTTCTCGACTGTCTTCGGAGGCATATAGACTGAATGCGGGTCAAGCTTTGCTAGCAGACCAATGATAGCTGCATCGGCAAGTTCTTTGCCTTCAGGACGCTCGACGTAGTAACGCTTGATGAGTTCGAGCACATCATTTATCTTATGCGTGCTTTCCATTGTGTTGAATTCACGTGAAGCACCGCCAGTATAGCCCGACTGCGCCGCGCCAAGTCGTACCAAAGAAACACTTAGGATGAGGGGGAGGCAAAACCAATATATACGGCGAATCGTCATGTCAAGAAGTAGTCGTTACCTATTTCTATACACAAACTATGCCGAAGTTGTTTCACCAATCCAATGAATTGGCAGTAATGGAGAATTTCGGAAGGGGAAAATGACCCGTAGGGCACATTGAATGTGCCCTCTTGCGCGCTCTATCAGAAACCTACTTTGTGAATGAACCAGTTACTGCTTTATCAACCTCAATGTCCGAATATTCCTGCCGGATTAGGTATAGCATCACTGGATATGATAATCTCTTAAAATCCAAAGAAACCCCGTCTCATTACCATAATATATTCCGTTTACCGTATATGGCTCCATTCTCCATTCAACTATATACCCGATCGAAGGTACAATTATAAGATACGCATTAGTGATATATACAAACTTACCCCCCTTTTTAAAATCTGATACCTGGATTTTCTGCGTTCTGATTTTGTGCGCTTTAAATGTTGTATCTCCAATTACTATTGAAACATTTGAATCGTAATCAATTGTAGTTACTACATTCATAACATGACCTGTTCTGACACTTGAATCATAGTAAGTCGTTTTGGTTTGTTTGTGTGACTCAATTGGGTATGTTGTCCAATTAGAATCTATTAGTGCGTTATCGTAGCATACTGACAAATCACCATTGTCCTCATAATTATAGTAATAGGTGAGATAGTATGTAGAATCTGGCTTTATGGTTCTCCTAAAAGTTGTAACGTTGTTCTTTCCTCCGACAGTAGTACCATTGCTAACTATGGAGTCTATGAAGGTAGTTTTATCATAAGGGGTACCAGTAATGATGCCCGCTGTATCAAGTGTATACTCGTCAAAGGTAAAAGCACTTCCTACAGGAGCCGGATGTGCTCTTTCTAACCTCTCAGGTTCTGGAGTAATACTGCTATCACATCCTACGAGTAGGACGGCTATACTCAAAATCACTATGTATTTGGAAAGACGTAATAATCCCATCATCTAAATAATTTGTGTAACCACTGATACAGACTGTTACTTTAAGTCTTACCACCATATTATAAGATACCTTGATCTGACCAAAGGTTACAAGAAATCTGAAGGATAATGGTTATCTACTTGACTACCACAAACCGTCTTGAGGCGACTTCGCCGTCGGCGTTCTGGAGGCGGAGGGTGTAGCTACCGTTCGGAAGCTGCGGGAGGTTGATACGTGTCGTGGCTTCGGGTCCTTCGCTTGGCAGGAGTTCGAGCTTCATGGTTTGATTGCCGAGTTCGTCGATGGCAGTAAGAGTAACTTTTGAAGGGCTATAGTAACGAAGTTCAATGAAGTCTTTCGCAGGGTTCGGCGTGAGTGAACTGATAGAAAGCGTTGTGTTGGACCCTTCGCCGCGAAGACCGCTCTGTTGTTTTAGCGTTGTCCCCCGAAGTACGGTAAACGTCTTGATACTGTTCTCATAGGGAGCATTAATGTCGGTATCCCAATAAATGATAGCAGAATCTTTGGCTTCATATTCTGTCGGCTCGTAGAATAAAGTGACCGTAAAAAATCCTTTCTTTGCGATAGTCTCCGGCGGGGGCACGAAGCCAGGGTCAACAGAGAAACGCAGTGAACCATCGATCCGGTAATTGGTCACCGCAATCGGCAACTCACCTTTGTTTTCAAGGCGAATGGTCGTAGAGTATTTCTGATTTGCTTTTTTATCTGTGAAGAATGCGTCATGCGCATAGAGCAAGCCTGTTGCACCTTTTCCACTTATAGCATACGAGCGTTCATAACAATCAGCAAAGACAAGCAATGAATCTGCGATAAATGTATTTGTATCCGCCGCGTATGCACAGAGTGTAACATAGAGTGTATCGCCGATGCCAAACGATGCCGGAAGTGTCGGTGAAGTAGATTGGAGCGTAAGATCAGAAAGTCCGTTCTCTAACCGAACACTCTCGATGTACACATCCGCACTCGCAGTATCACCCTTTGGGTAGAGCGGAATTGTCATGCAGACGTGTTTACCTACAGGAAGTTTATTTCCTGTACCTTTGGCAAGTTGCAATGGGGTTTTCCCTGCTGTGTAGGTAAATGTATAGGTAGTATCATTACCGGCAAGGTCTTGCACATAGACAACAGCACATGCATCAGTGCGCGGGTCAATGATCTCAAGCTTCAGGTTATCACTTTGAGCACCGACGGCGAACTCATTAGCGCGCACGATACGATAGTTCTTCGCAGGTGGCATGAGTGATATGTCATGCTCTTGAGTAATAACACGCACATCTGCAAGCTGCCCGGATTCTATGGTCAGTGGATTGGTAACGACATCATCGGTAACGGTAATATCATAATTACCACATGAGGCTGCATTGATAGTAATTTGTGGCGCAACAATATCAGCAGAACGTTTGGTATAGCGAAGCGAGCCGGTATGACCAAAACTTGCAGTGCCGTTAGTCCCGCGAACCATTGAAGAGACCGGACGGCGGTTGAAAAAGCTTTTTGCATGAGCGCTCGAATATCCGCTCGAGCGTTCATACCCGTAGTTCAGATTTGTACGAGGGATATAGTGCAGATAAGGAGATGTCGGTTGATAGAAGAGTTCAGAGAGGTCATCAATATGTCCAAAAAACACCGTCTCTTCAGCAATATCTGTGCTTAATGAATCAAAAAGAGGCGGATAATTCTGGATGAAGGTCTTATCCCTGTCATCAGGTGATGTCAGGAGCGTCATTGACGGCGGATAGTGCTTTACGTCGGTTGTAATATCTTTTGATGAACGCCGAAGTTCGTATGCGATAAAGCGTGAGTTCGTCGAACTTACGACATAACACGCTTCATTAAAATAAACTTCTTCTTCATGACGCTGACCGGGATAGAGCGTGATTGGGGTACTAACGCTTTCTGTCGTAAAATAGAATTCACCGGTATCTGCTGCAACGATCACGATAGTCGAGCGACGTTCAGCATCGTAGTTTGCGTAGTGATATCTCCGTGACCAGCTCTCGACCGGCGGAAGCATCTCAAAAAATGTCGAGCCATAGGGCTCGTCAAGTTTGGTATATTGATGTCCCGATATCACAGCGATGGGCTTTGTGCTCGTGATATGCGAGCCGGTAAGGTCGGTAACGGTCGTAGAAAACTTTGTCGAAGAACGCACAAGATAACTTTGCCCTTTGCGAAGCTGCACCTGCCATGAAGAACCCGGCGCATGTGTCTCAGTACCATTCCCGTTCTCGGTGTAAGCGTTCGTCATTATTGTAACGATATTATCATCAAACGGAGATACAATAAGGAACTGCCCTGAATATGCGTCGGTCTCTAAACGGTAGGTCGGGTAGTTGAGTGTTCGATACTCTCTACCGTAGGTAGTAACTGGCAGCACAAGCATCCCTTCGCCGGAGCTGCGTTTATAGGTATAAGCAGAGAGTGAGATCGGTGCATCGCTTGATACATGGATCGAGCGGTAGATAGGAAGTTCATAGGTTCCGGATTCTGCTGAATTCGGGTTCAACTCGATCGTGACAGAACCGATCGTATCACCAAAGTTCGAGGGTTGTATCATGTATGTTGACTTGCTGATATTCGCCGAATCACCGAGATAGGTCTCGACGGTGATCGTTACCGGTGTAAACGATGCGGCGACAAGCGTGATACGGTCTGAGGCTCCGTTGTGATTTGGCATAAAGCCAAACCAAAACTCTGTGCCAATTGTCGATGACGATTGGGCATGAAGAGACCCCGTTGCCGCAGATGCTGCAACAAGCAGAAATACGATATGTTTTAGTTTTGTAAACAACCCGGCAACACCTCGGGGATAAGAAGAATGAAAGTAGAACCGCTGTGCATTACCTCCGCAACAACACAGTACAAATATACTATTATTTTTGGATTAATCCAAAGCAAAACCGAAACTATTTTGGACTAATTTTTACCCTCCAATACAACCACCCAAAAGGGCAAAATGATTGCACACTATTCTTCCCCGTACCGCAGGGCATGGCGAATCCCGTAGGGGCACATTGAATGTGCCCGCGGTTCGGATATGCGACACGCTATGGAAAGTACGATGAATGTTACTACAACCATAACCGGTGCATTTGATTAATACCAAAGGCGGGGTTCACCTTCGGTGACGGGCACATTCAATGTGCCCCTACTTCTGATTCAACGGCTTTAGTAACTCCATAAGCTCCGGGTTCTTGACGATCTCGGGCTGCTCGGCAAGCCACGCATCGGGTATCGGAGCCAAGCCGTCGGAAACTTCATGGCTTAGTTTTTCGTCGGGTGAGTTCTTGAGGTATCTCGCGAAAAGTACTTTGTACTGGTCTTTGAGGGCATCTTCATTTCGCATCCTAAGGGATTCTTCGTCACGAAGAACTTGCTGTCGGTCTTGCTCGTCGTTGCGTTCTTCTTGGATGCGAAGTCGTTCATGGAGCGCATCCCAGCGTTCTTCATCGCTCTTTTCTTTTGCAAGCCGTGCTTTTAGGTCATCGGATACCGATTCCTGACGCGCGACTTCCCTCTCATCTCTGATATCCTTGACCTGTTGTGCAACAAACAAGCGTTCTTTGGATGCTAACTCAACCTTTAGATTCTGAAGCCTTAACTGTTCATCGAGCAAGTCCCAGCGTTCGTCTTCTTTTTTCTCTTTGACCTTTTGGGCTTCGATGTCGTTTTGGACTACTTCCTCCAAACGGATGACTTCCTGTTTCTCTTCCTGTTGTTTTTCGCGAAGATCTTTCAGGTCGCTCGAAATGATATCAGATTGTATCTGTACCTCGGCTTCGAGTTTGCCACGTATCTTCACAGCTCGAAGAACCGTCACAAGATATACCAGAAACAGCGGGACAAATACGATGACAGCAATCGTCAGTATCAGACTCCAGAGCGAGTCAAGACCCTTCTTATGCAAGAAATCGTATAGATAGGGCGAGCCCCAGAACCCAATACCGACAACACCAGCATATAGACCGCCGGGAAAATGATTATACGCTACAACAAAGAGACTATGTCGCTTGCCCGCTTTGGGCACAATGGGTTTCAGGATGAGTTTTGTTATGTTTGGCATCAGGGGGTGTCTCTATATAACGAACAAACCAACCGAAACGGTACAAGTATATCATAAACGAAGAAGCCACTCCTCTCGGCAGTGGCTTCTCTAAATACTAACGACTACCGACTAATTAGTTAACCGATGCTGCTGCAGCATCCGGGGCTTCATGGGCAACAACGTACCATGTCGTGGTGCCATCAGCAGCCAATGTTACCGAGTGCGCTTGACCAGTAAGAGTTGCGCGAGCTCCTATTTGTACAAGCGTTTGCCCGGCGGCAGCGACGACTGAAATATTATTTGCATTCGCATCAGTCTTCGTAACGGTAATAAGTTGTCCCTTATTTGCGGCTGTCGGAAGAGTGATGCTATATGTAGCACCCGTATTACTTACGAAAATAAAACGATCAGAAGCAACAGCAGTGTATGCCGCCGTTTTTGAAGCAACCATCCCTCGTGGTGAACCTGTCCACTCGAGCGTTGACGAAGAACCGGAAGTAAGCACTCCGAGTACCTGCCCAACTTCTGTTGGTGCGGTAGTCGGAAGCGTGAGTGAATATGCTGTTATAGCAGCCGGTGCTTGTAAAGTAATGCCTGATGTGGGCGATGTGCCGATACCAAGCACAAGCGGTTTCGCGTAGATCGCTTTATAGACTTGCCCGTAGAGCGATGAACTTACTCCACTCAAAATGACGAGAAATACAATAAGCTTTTTCATGTTTGTTCTTTCTAAAATTGTATGTTGTGAGAGTGGATTAGTTTGTCGAGACAAGGCGCCATCTTAGTGAGGTGCCATCATAGACGAGTGTTGCAGCACCGTCAGCTCCGATAGTGACATTGCCACCGCCCGGAAGTAAGAATCTATTGCCGGCAGTGGTAGAACCTACATCCTGATGGGTAAGCGTGATATTGAACGTCCCGACATTAGTCAAGATGATACAACGTCCGCCGGCACCACCGTCAATACCGGTAATGTTAAAAGCAGCCGTGCTTGAAATACGATACGAAGTACCGGTGCTTGTGAGCAATGCATAATCATTCGTATTTGCTGCGATCGCCGCCGGTGTTGATTCACCATAGACAAGTGTCTGCGCCGGGTTTGTCCAAGCTAAGACACCGCTTCCATCAGTCTGCAAGACTTGGTTTGCCGTGCCGTCATCTAAAGGCAGTGTTAATGTATAATTTGCTCCGAGTGATTCGGGAGCGCGAAGAGCAACATAGTTATGGTTTGCATCAACAGGGAAAGCAGCCGGCGTTGCATTCGGCTCATAAAAACGAAGTTGCGAAGCATCTGCCTGTGCAGCGCCGTCGTTATTCCCAAGCCAAAGATCGGTATTACCGAAGACCGCTGTATTTGCTGCGGAGATGGTCATGTTGTTCGAGCCGGTGTTTCCGCCAAGGAATCCGAACGAACCATTAGCAGTTGCATCAAGTGTGAGTCCACGCCCACCTCCTATAGAAGAATAATCACCGATCACAACATTCAAATATCCACCGCTGATACTAGAGTAAAAACCACTTACAGAATTGTTGCCACCCCCGCTTATAGTTGAACGTATACTGCTGGCCACGTTGAATTCACCTCCCGAGACAGTTGCATAAGACCCACTGGCAGTGTTCTGATTTCCTCCGGCAACCACAGAATAGCCCGCATTTGCAGTGTTTAGAACACCACCTCCTACAGTTGACACATTAGCACTAGACACATTATCAGAACCACCTGCAACTGTTGCTCCTGAACCGCTCGCTGTATTACCTTCACCTCCGGCAACGACAGCCTGATAACCTGCAGTGTTTGCTGTTCCACCGCCAATAGTTGCGTATTGATTGTTCGCCAGATTATCAGCACCACCACTAATAGTTGAGAAAAGATCCATCGCTCTATTACCAAAACCACCCGCAATCGTAGCATAATCACCGCTGGCTACCTGTGTACTTGCGGCTCTGATCAACTGCCAATCCACTGCATACTGTCCGCGCTTATTTCCGCCTGATGCTGCATTATTAGCAAGTTGAGCCTGCAAACCGCCTGTGCCTTTGGGCTGAAGAACGACAGCGATATTCGTCGCCGTAGCATTAGTAGCCAGCAAACGCGCTGCAGCGTCTGTCGCTGAATAAGGCGCAGCCGTCGTAAGCGATTCAGTAAAGTTTACTAACCCAGCTGCAACCCAACTCAATGTACCACTACCATTATTGGTAAGCACACCTGTTCCATTTGCAACCGACACAAGTGTTTTCGATGCGTTTGTAGCTACAAGAGAGCTTGCAGTAAGTCCGTTCAAAGTAAAAGCTCCTGCACTTGTGACTTTCCAAGTATTCCCTGTGCCAACAATATCATTAGCTGTCCCGACACCACCTACAACATTGAATGCAATGCCGTTATTAGTACCCCCTACTTTAGCAGTTGGCATGTCCACATATATGGTGCCAGAGGTGCCACTTCCAGAAGTAATATTTGATACGTTGAGCGTATAGCTGTTAGTAGCACCTGCAAAGATAGTAGTACCACCATAAAAACTTGAACCAGCATAAGCAGTTATGCCGGCATCAAAGAGAGCACTACCCGACGGGCCAATAGAAGCCCTTACTGCTCCGGCAGAGTTCTGCCACTCTTGTAAATTCGCTGATTGTGAGGCAAATCCTTTGACTGTCAACGGCACTACTGTCGCTGCAGTCGGTTGGATCACATTGCGAGTAGAGGTTGTCGGTGCCAGGATAACTGCCGGTGATAAGTCTGCTGTTGCCGCTGCCCAACTGAGGACACCGCCCGCATCTGACGAAAGCACTTGCCCTGCTGTCGGTGCGACGATCGGAAGAGTATAATCAAGTGCAACAAGCTGTGCGCCTGCTTTGAATGTCGTGTTAAACGTCCCCGCAGGATTACGGAAAATCATTTTATCTCCTAAACCTGTTTGGTAGTCACCTTCGGTACTAACAAGCGTAACACTACCATCGCCAAGCTGAATCTTATTGCTTGCATCAACAGTAGCATTGTAGCCGATAGCTGTTGCGTTGGTGAGCGCAACTGACGAAACGTCAGCATGATAACCGAGTGCAGTATTATTGCTCCCTGTCGTATTTACGTAAAGTGCACGTTGACCATAAGCAGTATTATTACTGCCGGTCGTATTAATCGAAAGTGTATTTTCACCCGAAGAGGTGTTATTGATTCCTGTCGTATTATTGAAAAGTGAACCTACACCTATAGCCGTATTGTAATTTCCAGTGGTATTAGCAGCAAGTGCACTTGCCCCAGAAGCTGTATTGTTAGTCCCGGTCGTATTTGCTTTAAGAGCCTGATACCCAGTTGCTGTATTATTTACACCGTTCGATGTGCTCGTCGGCTGATTGCTTAATAATGCTTCAAAGCCTACTGCGGTGTTATTGCTTATCCATACAGCTCCGCCATTTGAGAATGATTGGGTACGAAGAGCCTCATGACCGATTGCCACATTCTGCGAAGCCGTCGTATTGTTCTGAAGTGCACCTCCACCCAATGCGGTATTGTAGCTTCCGATGGTGTTCTGTGCAAGCGCATCTATACCCATAGCGGTATTGCGGTTTCCGAACGCGTTGCTATTAAGTGCATTTACTCCAGCGGCAGTATTGTAGCTTCCGATTGTGTTGGAGAGAAGTGCACTTGCTCCGGAGGCGGTATTTAGGCTTCCCGTCGTATTAGATAAAAGTGCATTTTCACCCGAAGCGGTATTGCTGTTTCCCGTCGAGTTGGCTCGAAGTGCATTTGAACCCGAAGCGGTATTGTAGGCTCCAGTCGTGTTCGCGCGAAGTGCCTCAGCACCAACAGCAGTATTATTAATACCATCGCCGGTGCTTGTGGGCTGATTATTACGGAGCGCTTCATAACCCACTGCGGTGTTGTTGCTAATCCATACTACACCCCCATTTGAAAAAGACTGGCTGCGGAGCGCATCGGTACCCAACGCCACATTCCGTGATGCAGTCGTATTAAATGTAAGTGCTGATAAACCTGAAGCGGTGTTGGCGATTCCGATCGTGTTGGATGCAAGTGCACCTTCACCTAAAGCGGTGTTCCAAAATCCCGTCGTGTTGGAGCGAAGCGCAAAATAACCGACCGCAGTATTACTTGTACCTGTATTCACATTCAATGCCTGATACCCGAGTGCTGTTACAGCAGTGGTGCGTTCGATACGACCTGCAACTTGGCTGTTGACCTTGAACATCAAATCTACTGCATCAGTCGTTCCGAGGAAGTTTGTGCCGTAGGTAGTTCCAGCATTGCCTGTGGTTGCCCATCCGCTCGAAGCGGCTACCGCCCAACTCAATAAACCAGCCGTATTAGTCAGCACGCCATTGGGTGCCGCTGCGGGGAAGGTGTAGGCGACTCCACCAATCGAAAGTGCTGTGCCTGGGATGACGACTCCGCCACCAGAGACGAGGCGAAGTTTTTCAACGCCATTCGCCTTCATGATGACATCATCATTTGTCGAAGTACCGAACCACTGTGTCGGGCTGGCGCCGAGTGCCGAGAGTGCATTGCCCTGAAGCAGCCACGGGTTTGTAGCTGTTGTGCCGGTAGTAATGAGCATACCGCCGCTTGAGGGAAGAGTAAACATTGTAGTTCCACCGGAAGTAGGTGCGGTGAGAATACCTATATTTCCAGCGCCATCATCAACTTGAAGTGAGTGCTGTGCATCCACTGTGCTTGCAAAGATAGTAAGCATAGCCAAAAGTATCCCGAGCGTGAGTAATCTGTTGTTCATAGAGATTTAGTGGTAAGTGTATGAGAGCGGATGATATGTGCAATCCGTTTGGTACAAAGGTACGGAAGTATTTGATAATTACCTGTAAAGTTTAATAATGCATCCGCTAATCTATAAAAAAAGGGGCATACTTTCGTATGCCCCTACTAAATACTAAAGACTACCGATTAACTTACGCTTCGATCGGCTTTACTTTGCCTTTGTTCATTTCGATGATCTGCTCCTGTACTGAACGCGGAGCTTCCTCGTAACGAGCGAACTGCATCGAATACACAGCGCGACCTTGCGTCATAGAACGAAGTGTCGTTGCATACCCGAACATATCCGATAGTGGCACGATCGCTTTGATGATCTGCGCATCAGAGCGGCTTATCATACCTTCGATCTTACCGCGGCGGCTGGAGATATCACCCATAACGTCACCCATGTACTCTTCAGGTGTGATAACTTCTACGTCCATCACCGGCTCAAGAATAACAGGGCTTGCTTTGCGGCAACCTTCTTTGAATGCCATCGAACCTGCGATCTTGAACGCCATTTCCGACGAGTCAACATCATGGTAGCTACCGTCAAAGAGGCGAATCTTGATGTCTTCAACAGGATAACCCGCGAGAACACCGGACTTCATTGCCTCAACGATACCGGCTGATACCGGGGAGATAAATTCCTTCGGGATAACACCGCCGACAACGTCATTGATGAATTCATATCCCTTACCCGGCTCGTTCGGTTCAATGTCAATCCAGACGTGACCAAACTGACCACGACCACCGGACTGACGAACGAACTTGCCTTCTTGCGTAATTTTTTTGCGAATCGTCTCTTTGTATGCAACCTGTGGCTTACCGACGTTCGCTTCAACTTTGAACTCGCGTCTCATACGATCAACGAGAATTTCCAAGTGAAGCTCGCCCATACCGGAGAGAATCGTTTGACCTGTCTCTTCATCAGTCTTGACGCGGAATGTCGGATCCTCATCAGCAAGTTTCTGCAACGCTTCGCCCATCTTCTCCGAGTCAGCTTTTGTCTTCGGCTCAACTGCGAGCGAGATAACCGGCTCAGGGAAGATCATTCGCTCGAGGATGATCGGATCGTCCTCATCACAAAGTGTATCACCGGTGCGTGTCTGCTTCAAGCCGACTGCCGCGCAAATATCACCTGTGAATGCTGCCTCAATATCTTCTCTGTGGTTAGCGTGCATACGAAGGATACGACCAATGCGCTCCTTCTTGCCGCTGACAGAGTTCAATACATACGAACCAGCTGCAAGTGTACCTGAATAAACACGGAAGAATGTAAGCTTACCTACATACGGATCGGTCATGATCTTGAACGCGATAGCTGCGAACTTCTCGTTATCAACCGGCTCACGCTTGATGTGGTCTGTAAGATTGATATGATGTCCTTCGACTGCGCCGACATCAACAGGGCTTGGCAATAACTCGACCACACAGTCAAGCAACTGCTGAACGCCTTTGTTCTTAAATGCAGAGCCGCAAAGAACAGGAATAATTTTGCTTTGGATAACTGCCTGACGTAATACGGCACGAATTTCTTCAGGAGTAATTTCCTGGCCTTCGAGATACTTCATCAGAAGTGTATCGTCAACTTCTGCGACTGCTTCGAAAAGTTTTGTGCGGTATTCGCGTGCCTGCTCCTGAAGGTCAGCAGGAATTTCCTGCACTTCAAAATTCTTTCCAAGTCCGCCATCATTAGTATAGATGTACGCTTTGTTTTCTACAAGATCGATAACACCTGCGAAGATGTCGCCCTGACCGATTGGAAGATTGATCGGGATAGGGTTCGCGCCGAGGCGCTCCTTGATCATGTGAATAACATTAAAGAAGTCGGCACCCGTACGATCCATCTTATTGACGAATGCGATACGTGGTACGCCATACTTATTTGCCTGACGCCATACGGTCTCTGACTGTGGCTCAACGCCGCCTACTGCACAGAAAAGCGCAACAGCACCGTCAAGAACGCGCAGTGAGCGTTCTACTTCTACGGTAAAATCAACGTGGCCGGGAGTGTCAATAATCTGGATCTGGTGGTCACGCCATGCGCATGTAGTAGCAGCCGAAGTAATCGTGATACCACGCTCTTTTTCCTGCTCCATCCAATCCATTGTTGCGCCGCCTTCGTGGACCTCACCCATACGGTGAACGACGCCTGTGTAAAACAAGATACGCTCGGTCGTAGTCGTCTTTCCGGCGTCAATATGCGCCATAATGCCGATGTTTCGCGTCTTGTCTATAGAGAATTTCCGTGCCATATAAAACCCTTAGAATATTATAAAATCGTTAAAATTGAACCATATTGGTTATAGCCGAGTGTAAACGAGCCGAATTTAGGAATGGTTCTGAAATCGTGTGAGAGCCCACTGGCACTCACAATTATTACCATACGTTGAAGTAGCTTATCTGATTACTTCACCTATGACAGAACTCGTAAAACAAACATTACTCGGACAGTACGAAGCTGCGCTTGCGATGGCGAAACTTCGCGTTGAAGTTTGCCCCGATGAACATTGGCAGACGAAGGTTGGCGAAGGGACGATTAAGCAGGATACATATCACATGCTTTTTTGGGCAAACTACTACCTCTCGGAGCATGAGAGTAAATTCGTACCCAATGAGTTCAATGAGAGCGGCGGCGATGAGTTTCAGCCCGTCATTAGCGAAGGATTAAGCAAAGCAGATACGCTTGCATTTATCGAGCATACTCATGAGAACATTATCGCTTCTCTTGCAAAGGAAACGCAAGCATCGCTCGAAGGAGATTCCGGCTTCCCCTCTGTCTTCCGCCGCAAGCCGCTCACGAGATTAGAGCTTCATATCTACAACATCCGCCATATCCAGCACCACATGGCACAAATGAGTCTTGCGTTACGAAAATTATCAGATGCGAACGGACTTGAGTTGAAACTACCGTGGGTCGGGACGGGGTGGAGATAAAAAAAAGAGTCCGCAACTTGTGGACTCTTTTCGTAATTTGTAAGTACTAATTCGTAATTTCTTACGTGCCTGCTGCGTAATCCATTGAGTAAGCGACCTGCTCTTCGGTGAGAGCGTCGATCTTTACACCATTGGTAGCAAGCTTCAAGCCGGCTATCTCCTGATCCTGTTCGACAGGAATATCATAGACTTTGCCGCGCTCCATGATCTCAAGTCCTTTATCAACATTCGCAAGGCGAATCTGTGACATGAACTGGTTTGCAAAGCTCATATCCATAACTTCTGAAGGATGTCCTTCTGCTGCTGCGAGGTTCACTAAGCGACCTTGCGCGAGAAGATAGACGCGGCGGTTGCCTTCGAGCAAATACTCTTCGCAGTTCGGGCGGATGGTACGCTTGTTCGCCATTCTCTCTTCGAGCTGAGGGATATTGATCTCACAGTCATAGTGACCTGTGTTGCAGAAGATCGCGCCGTCTTTCATTGAATCGAAATGGCGACCGATGAGAATATCCTTGACGCCTGTTGCAGTGATGAAGATGTCGCCAACTTTCGCTGCTTCATCCATCGTCATGACCTGCATACCTTCGAGCGTTGCTTTGAGTGCTGCTGTTGCCTTTACTTCGGTAACGATAACATTTGCGCCCATGCCTTTTGCACGAGTCGCAACGCCCTTGCCACAATGTCCGTAGCCGGCTACGACAACATTCTTTCCTGCAAGCAGAACTGACGTTGCGCGGACAACACCGTCAAGCGTTGATTGACCTGTGCCATAGACGTTATCAAAGTCCCACTTTGTCTCGGCATCGTTAACTGCGATAACCGGATACATGAGCTTTCCGTCATCAGCCATTGCGCGAAGGCGATGAACGCCTGTCGTGGTCTCTTCGGTACCACCGATAATATCAGCGACGAGTTCAGGATACTTAGAATGAACTGTGATTATAAGGTCAGCGCCGTCATCAAGTGTAAGGTTCGGCTTGAAGTCAAGCGTGCGATCAATGCACCAGTAGAATTCTTCGACGTTCATTCCGTACCAAGCGTAGATCTCGGTCGCGCCGCCAACTGCAAGAGCAGCAGCAACTTCGTCGTTTGTTGAAAGTGGATTACATCCGCTCCATGAAACTTGCGCGCCTGCTGCGGCAAGGGTTTCGATGAGCACTGCAGTCTCTTTGGTTACGTGCAAGCAACCCGCGATGCGATACCCTGTAAGTGGCTTTGACGTTGAATACTTCTCACGAAGCGCCATGAGCACAGGCATACGGCTTTCCGCCCATTCGATTTGGCGGCGCCCTGCATCAGCAAGTGATAAATCGCGAACTTTATATTGACCTATTTTCTCGTCCATTGTAATAAGATTAGAGTGAAATACTATAGATTTTTTAGCGGATAGTAAACAGCAATATGGAGTGGAATGTTCATATAGTATCTATAGTATATACTTGTCATTGCGAGGAGCGAGTCCTCGAGCGACGAAGCAATCTAAAATGTCAAAGGTGTGTAACTATAGAGGTTTTAGATTGCTTCGTCGGGCTAAAGCCACTCCTCGCAATGACATTACTATTTTCGTTTTGCGACTACTAACCCAATCTTCTTTTTTCCTAAAGCTTGATTCGTAGATGATACAATCAGCGAATACAACCCCATCGGCAATATCTTCCCGTTCTCATCTCGTCCGTCATACGTTATCGTTGTGCTTCCGACAATGCGTCTATCTCTTGCTACTGTCGCTACGTTGTGTCCTTCGAGGTCGTAGAGATATGCGGAGACTAGTTCTTCATTGGTTGAAGGGATGGTTATCTCAATGATTGCTTCGTCATTGTAGCCGTCGCCGTCGGGTGAGAATGGGTTTGGTGTGCTGGTTACGTCAATTAATGGGGCTGTGATAGTTGGCTTTGCAAGTGTATTTTGAGCAAGTGGAGTTGAGTGTATACCTGTGAGCGGTGTACCCCAATTGAGAGAGTCATTTGTCGCGGCAGTGATGCTCCTCCGCTCAAGTGAATATCCCCTTGTATCATCAAGCCCTTCATAGTGCCATGAGTTGTAGTAATGGACGCTATCAATAATTACACCGCTCGAATCCTTGATCACTACAACATCGTCATCATTATTAAATGCAGGGAAAGAAGTGACGGATACTACTGTGCCAACAAGTAATGGATAATAGCTTGCAAATACAGTACTTTCTTTTGTGAGAATTACGTAACTACCACCCGCTATTGTAAACGTCGGGAGTTTTACTGTCTTGACTTCATCGCTTATCGTCCATTCCTCGGCAGTTATCTCCGTTGAGCTATACAGCTCCACCCACTCCGGCTCCGGCGCACGCGGAGCGTACATCAACTCATTGATAACAACCTGCCCACTCGTTACCGCAGACCACAAGAGAAGTAAGATGAGAATACTTATCCGCACTGGGCAATAATACGTAAGCTTCACCAGTATGTATAGTTTATTTGTTTAACAGACTTAGGTACCTCAATCTGCATTTTCTCTATAATTATCAGATTCTCTGGGAAAGGTGTCAATTGAGGTGTTTGAGAATTCTTTCTCTCAATTTTCATGATATCTCCTAAATAATTAAGAGTAAGTCGACTGTTATGCCATTCATACTCATATCCAGGTTTCCAGAGAGTATCGGCACCGGGCTTCGAGAAGTTCTCACCCTTTATATCTGCCGTGATGACAAATGAATCTAATGTCGAACTATATATCACCTTCGGTACAGTATCCAATCCCCAAGAAAGTATTCTCACATTCAAGGTATCACCTCGCAGAGAATCCAAGACGACAGGTACTTTTAAGATTGTATTCTTTTTCTCCCAATCATATCCATAATAGTCATTACTATCACACGCACTCTGTGAGAGTGCAACCAACGTTAACAAGAATAGTGCAAAGCATATTTTCATTTTAATACCTTGATAGAGTAACGTATTTAACTGTTTTAGGGGCCTCAATTCTCACTTTTGTAACAAAGACTTCATCCATGGCTGGCGTACATTGAGGTGTTTGAGCATTCTGTTTAAGGGTCGTTGCATAATCGAACCAATAGTCTATTCTCAATTCCTTACTTCCCCAATAATAATCATAGGAAGGCTTCCAAATGGTATCGGAACCTGGGAAGCCGAAGTAAGCCCCCTTAACATCCATTGTGATACGAAACGAGTCCAGTGAAGACGAATAGACTATCTGCGGTGTTGTATGATAAAGATCCGGAAAGAAATTAACAAAGACTGAATCAGAAGCAAGTGAATCAGGGTAGAACGGCACCATCAAGACATAATCTTTTTTTTCCCAAGTGTAGCCTTCATCGGACCCGCAGCTATCACATGCACTCTGCGAAAGCGTAATAAGCGTTAGCATGGATAGTGATATAAGTAGCCTCATGTTAATACCCCTTTAGAAAAATGTGATATACTTTATGGTTTGTGGGACTTCGATCCTGACTTTCTGTACTTCAACATGATCCATTTTAGGAGAACATTGAGGAGATTGTGATGGCTGTTTTGTTGCTATATAAGGATTGTACCTATAACTTAGAGACAGCCACCTATAACCCGAATCATACTGATATGAGGGTTTCCAAATAGTATCTGCACCCGCCTGATGAAAATATGAGCCCCTTACATTTGTTGTTATCCTAAATGAATCCAGCGTGGTAGAATAGACTATTTCAGGTGTGACACCTTCGCGTACATACCCCATACTAATTATGATTGTATCTCTTGTTGCTGAATCAGGATAAAACGGCACCATGAACACATGGTCTTTCTTTTCCCATGTGTGTCCTTCATCAAACGGACCGCAATCATCAAGCCACCCTGAACAAGAGCATAAGGTGGAAATAAATACCGCAGCAAAAAAGGATATGAGCAGTTTCTTCATACCCTATAAAAACGCTCCAACCCCTTTAAAGTTACAACTCACCTTTCCGTGAACCTCTCCGCCCCTGTTTGCCGTTGTTCCCTGACTTATGAGTATTGAAAAACATCATACATCGGTCGTTGTAAAGGACGCTGACCTTGCGGCGGCATTCCCAAAGAAGAAGCCGCGTATCCTATCGGGTATGCGCCCGACAGGCAAATTGCACCTTGGGCATTATGTCGGCGCGCTTGAGCCGTGGGTGAATTTGCAGGATAGGGCGGAGAACTTCCACCTCATCGCCGATTACCATGCGCTGACGACGAACCTCGATAGTTCGCAGCTCACCGCGCTTTCTATTGATATGGCGATTGACTGGATCGCGGCAGGCATCAACCCTGACCATGCGCCGATCTTCCGCCAATCGCAGGTGAAGCAGCATCCTGAATTGCATCTTCTCTTCTCGATGCTTATCACACAGGCGCGGCTTGAGCGAAACCCTGCGGTCAAAGACCAAGTCCGCGACCTCGGCATTGATGAGCGCATGAGCTATGGTCATCTCGGCTACCCTGTTCTGCAAGCAGCAGATATTTTACTATATAAAGGCGAACTCGTGCCCGTCGGTGAAGACCAAGTCCCGCACGTCGAGATAACTCGCGAACTTGCACGCGATTTTAATAATCAGTACGGCGAAGTCTTTCCTGTTACCCGTGCATTCATCAGTGAATTCCCGCGCTTGACAGGTCTTGATGGCAAGCGTATGTCGAAGTCGCTCGGCAATACCATTTTCATCTCCGATAGCGCAGAAGATACTGGTAAGAAGATGCGAACAGCTGTTACTGACCCTGCGAAAGTCCGCAGGAATGACCCGGGGCATCCAGATATTTGCCTCGTCTTCTCGTACCATCATAAATG
The DNA here is from genome assembly GCA_046590205.1 of Kapaibacterium sp. (SeqCode). Lineage (GTDB taxonomy): Bacteria > Bacteroidota > Ignavibacteria > Palsa-1295 > Palsa-1295 > DATDEW01. The sequence continues at coordinate 20,798 of JBKJTT010000069.1, read as the reverse complement.
GAATGCTGCCGAAGTACCGGAGATTCGCTCCGGCTGCGAGAGCGGTACGCTCGGCTGTGTTGACTGCAAGAAGCGCGTTTCCGATACTATCAACATCGCCTTCGAACCGATACGCGAGAAGCGCAAAGAACTTGAAGCCGATACTGCAAGTGTTCTAAAGATCATCGAGCACGGCGAAGAACGCGCCCGTGAAGTCGCAGCAAGCACAATGAAAGATGTACACACTGCTATGAAGTTCGGGTAAGTTGTCGTATTTTTGTACATGTCATTGCGAGCGAAGCGAAGCAATCTAAACTTTTGGGATATAGACTACCTCAACATTTTAGATTGCTTCGTCGCTCGAAGACTCGCTCCTCGCAATGACACCTTAATAATTCGTAATTACTTTAGTGAATTTAATTCTCTTCGGACCACCGGGCGTTGGCAAGGGCACACAAGCCGAGCGCTTGCGCGATAGCTATAACCTTCATCACATCTCCACCGGCGATATGCTCCGCGCTGCTATTAAAGATGGCACACCGCTGGGCTTGGAAGCTAAGAAATTCGTTGAGTCAGGCGGACTTGTCCCTGATAAAGTCATCATCGGTCTTGTCGGTGAAGTACTCGCAAAAGATAAAGCCGAGGGCAAAGGATTTTTGCTCGATGGTTTCCCACGCACACTTGCACAAGCAGAAGCACTTGACAAACTATTTGCTGATCTCGGTATTGCAGATGTAAGCATCGTTATGCTCGAAGCACCGGAGGAAGAGCTTATCACACGCATGGTAAAACGCGGCGAAGCATCAGGACGTAAGGATGATACTGAAGAGACCATCCGCTACCGCCTCACAGTCTATCACGACCAGACGCAACCTGTCAGCGACTACTACGAGAAGATTCGCAAAGTCGCAAGAGTCAACGGTCTCGGCGCAGTAGAAGAAATCACCGACCGCATCAAAGCAGCACTGTAGGGGCTCGCCGCGCGCGCCCTCTTTCCTACCTAAGAACCTTCAAACTCTTTGCGAACTCCTTGCCGTCAATCTCGACGATGACGTAGTATGTCCCCGACGCGAACTCGTTGGTTTGCAATGGAATAAGATTCTCGCCCTGTGATAATCCGTTTATATCAAGTCGACGCACTTCCCTGCCGAGAGGATCGACGATACGGAGAGTTATATCTTGTGCGCTCTCAAGCGTCAAGAGTATTGTCGCCTTGCCTGATGAGGGGTTGCCTAAGATCGAGAAAATTCGTTCGTCGGGGTTAGACTTCACGGCGAGAGTACCTACGAAGCAGATTGAATCGATTGTCATATTCCCTGCACAGTCAGTGACAGCATACTTAATACATTCGCTATGAAGCGAATCTTTACGGCTCAAGTACACCTGATGCACAAGTTTAGAACATGGGACGAGTGGCGGGTCAATAGCTGCTGAAGCAGTGCCATACACTGGTGGTAGAACAGTAAGTTGGCTAATGCCGGTATCTATGACTGTTGTATCAGTCATAATGAATGTTCCAATCTTATTTGAAACAGTTATCTTGTCAAAGATCATCGGTGCGATTGTATCAGGGATATACGGTGGATATTTTGCATTGAAGCAAACGACCGTGTCACTCGTATTCCCGAGGCAGTCTTCAAATGTTATATCAAAACAACCGGATTTTGATGTATCTATCTGATGAATAGATATACTATGCATGTTTTTACTACACGGAAGGATATCCGGAGTAACCGTCACAACAAAATTTGATGTATCAGTATTTCCCACCGCTTTCCAGGTAATGCTCTTGAGACCAGTATCTTTACTACGGTCATCGTGAACTAACATTCGTTTATCGCCATTCACATTGACAATGATTGGATCATGAATCGGTGGCAACGTATCCCTATTCGGATTCGAGCACTCGATCAGTATTGCATGCTCGCATGTATCAGTGCCGGTTGCGTCATTGACGAAGATCGGATAACCTAAGTTTGGACTTACAGCAAAAAACTTGAGGGAAGAAATGATATCTTGCTGGCATGTATCAGAGGTTGCAGCTTGGACTTTCCAAGATACTGCCCCAACTCCGAGAGCAGGAATCACACCGCCTACACCGAGTGCTTGTGTCTGTGATTTCCCATTGTTGAATGTCGGTAGAGGGTCAATGATTGTTAGTTGGTCACCGACTGATAGTGTCAATGTACTGTTTGTTGCTGCCCCAATTTGTTGCGGGTTAAATGCAAAAAAATCAATAGTGAACGGGTTCGGGGAGAGATTTGGTGGCTCCCATTTCAAACGCAAAGGATACATGATCATACCAAAAAGCTGTCCCCTACACGTTGCAAATTCTCCTGTACCATACGAAGTAGCAGCAAGGGGTGTTTCTTTATTTGGAATAGCTGTAGCCCCGTTAAACTCGAAAAGTGTTGCAGCATCAGTGTATTGCCCATTTGGTAACGGCGTAGGCGGACCCCATCTTACTTCTATGAGTTTATTCCAATCACCGATCGTCTGTCTATATGGTTTGGTGAGCCCAAGATTGACATACACATTGTCTGTATATCCCGTTCCTGTGATGCCAGGATCAAATGTAGGGGAATTAGGTAGTTTATTCTGGGGTGATAAATAAAAGGGTGGTACTCCTGTACCAATACCGGTAGTAAACATATCCCAGTTTGGCCTATAGCCATAGCGAGTTAATATTGGTGAGCCATCATTAACAATATTATCGATACCTACTTGAACATCAAGGAGATATTGAACAGCAACTATTACGTTTGAAGTGGTTTTGTTAACTGCCTTCCAGCGAAATACTATCTGTTCGCTTTTTTCAAGAAGAACAGGATATATCTCTTGTATCAGATCAACACCCTCCTTATTCGGCCATGTACAAACTATCGTATCCGTATTTGATCTTGTACCTTTTCTTTTTGTAAGCACACCGTCTTTCAAGATAAAGGTGTTGGCAGGTAAAACACCAAGGCCTACATCGTTATTCGTAAAGACCTTCCCGTTCACATCGAACGATACAAATGATTTTTGAGGATAGCTCAAAGTGCCATCATATGGTTTTCCCGGGAAAATCTTTACCTGAACCCAGCCACTGCCGGGATCAACGATGGCAGTTACATATTTCTGACCTGTTTTTAAGGGGATACCTCCTTGTGCAAAGACCGAGATAGCTACAAAGAGAGAGCAAATTACAGCAATTATGGGACGCATCATATTGGTACTCCTATGTGAGATAACACCTAAAAACAGAAAGGGCAAGCAGGAGTGCTTGCCCTACTCATAAAGACACATGAAAACCCTATTTTATGACAGAGATACTGCGCGTCAGACGCTCCCCGCCCACTTCCGCGCGTAGGATGTATGTCCCTTCAGGAAGTGCAGATAGCTCAAGTGGGAATTCATACGAACCCGACTCAAGACGCTCCGAAGTAATGCGTAATACCTCTCTACCTAAAACGTCTGAAACGCTCAAAGTTACAAGTTCAGGGCGAGAAATCTTGAGTAGTGCCTTTGCCGTTTGTTTTGCAGGGTTCGGATACACAGCAAGCGACGAAACTGCGGGCGATGCGCCCGACAAACGGACAGCATTCGTGGCGTTCGTATGCTCAATCCAGTACCACGGCGTAGCGTCGTTATACTGTTCAAGTGTAACCTTGAAGGTGTTACTTCCTTCGTTCTTTTTCGCATCAATATAACTTGTGATAGGCATACCCGCCGGATCAAGCGGATGGAAAACAACGCGACCTGAATCGCTCTTGATCGTTATCTCGATCTGCGCCGCACTCATAAGCGTCGGCAGACCACCCCATTTATTCCCGATACCGATCGAGTCCTGCCACTGCATACCATTGTTCTGTCCGCGAGTTGTCATCGTCAGTAACATGCTCGATGAAGTCGTGAGCGGTTTGTTATCAAGCGGCACAAGCGAGAGCGAAAGATTCTCGCGGGCATTATCAAGACGACGGAATTTCAATGCGTCGAGTGCAATAGTGTCCGGACCAAAAAAGCCGATAGCGATATTTGCTTTATCGGAGTTCACGCGGAAGAAACCGGTTGACTGCTGCCAATATATTTCGCCGTGATCGGATATTTTTGCCGCCGTATCAGGTACATACGGATACTGCGCGGCAACTTTATGGAGCGGAGCATCAAACTTCTGTCGTACTTTCAATGCCGTTACGATATCCGGGGAAAGATACCCTTGGGTGCCAAACGGGTGGCGATAATCGGCAAATGTTGACGTTAAGATCACATCACTTACGTCGTGAGTTATAGAATCCGATATTTCCGCAGCACTCACGAGCGAGTTGCGGAAAATCGCACTTGCACTCGGCAAGAGTGAAAGAATACCGGGATTGCCCTGGATGTCATATCCTGCACCGATGTAATTGCCTGTACCGGGGAAGATACTATCAGCAAATAACGATTGTTTATATGTTGCATACGGTCTGATGAAAAGGCCGTCCCAATCCTGATACGCAGCGTAGGTAGCAAGAAATGGTATTGCTTGTGAGTAGTACTGTTCGTAATTCGGATTAGAGAATTTTACGACATGCGGTTTCCCTTGTATGCTCTGCGCTGCAATCTGACCAAGCACGTAACTACCTGTTGAGGAGGTCATTGGCATATTGGTGATGCGTAATGTCGAATCGGAATATGGCATCCCGTTGCGCTGACGGATGTAGTCAGAGTTCGCTGATACTGTCGTGAAGTCAGCCGTCTTCGCCGCATGTGCATCATTGATATTACCCCACCAGTCAGAATCATAGAAGCTCATCAGTACTTTTGCACCGAGAGTATCTCGGACTGCCTTCATCATATTTGTATAGTACGAGCGTTGAAGCGAATCATAGAAGATACCCATATCCCGTGCTCGCGGAATAGAAACTGCAGCGCCTTCACCATACTTAATGCGATAGATACCATTGACCGTTGATGACTCCCCGGGATAGAGGCCGATTTCTTCCTTCTGATTGATAACAAAGCCGTCAAGCTGGACATCTCCGAGCGATTGTCCGAGACCAACATACAAGTTGTGAAGTCCTGATGCTTGTGCTCTGAATGAGTATGTATATTGTTTCCAGTTTGTGTCTATATCAACATATTGACTAAGAGCAGCACCGGCAGCACCATTATAATCATAGAAATAGAGGAGGATATTCCTTGCCTTGATACCATTCGTTGGACTGTACTTTATCTTTGCCCAAAATGATATTTGATAGAGTGTATCTTTACCGCATCTGGCGGAGAGATTGCCGAGATATGCATCATACCATTGCGGGTTAGCACTTAAACCATCAAGTTGAACAAGTAGAGAATACTGCAAATCCTGTGCCGGTGAAATCGTTGCTTTGCCACCAGTAGCACCGTTTGCAACATTGAACGACCAAGCCGGCGATGTGATACTTTCAAAGCTACCGTTAGCGATTCTGTTGGTCAGGTCAACCGATGCACTTCCCTTCCATGCAAGATTTATCCCTGCATCACTTGTATATTTTTTCTTGAGATATTGTGTAAAAAGCGTATCAAGTTTTCGAGATTGATGAAAACTCAATGTAGAAGCACCGCCGCGTGAGTAGTGATTGTTCGTATCAATGTAGTTAAGATAGTTATATCTCCACGCATAGTATAGTCCCGGCATGTTATTGAGTTCAATACCTGCGATCGATGGCTCATCACCAACTCGTTTGCCTGTGAGTGGGTTCGTATGCGAGAGAAGTGTCTTCACCCAATTACGCTGCGATTTTGCAGTGCCATTGTCAAAGAAATTCTGGAAATATCCTTGACCTCCCCACAATGAATCCGTATAGGAGATCATCGTATCTTGCGGGTAGAGATAGTGATACTCGGAGTTGAGTGCAATGAACATATAGATACCTGCCTGCTTCATTTCATAAACAAGTGTATCGAACTTTGCAAGCTGCCCAGCATCTACTACGTATGAATTCTTAGGGTAGCCGGAGGTAGTGAAAAAGCTGGCATTCACATCATAAGTATAGTCACTTGCGCGAAGACGTAGCGCATTGAAGCCAAGTTTCTTTAAGTGACGTGCAAGTGTACGCGCATCTTTGCCTCCCATGAACCCTGCATCAAACTGAAGCTCCGTGCCGAAGAACTTGAGTCGCTCACCACCGGAGATAAAGTGCCCGGCGGGCGTAACAGTAACATTACCCTTCGCTCCTGCAATCTGCTCGTTCTTTGTCGGGAAGTATGGAGTTGTTACGGTATCACGAGAGTTGATCGTGAACGGGTAAGGACGCTGAATGTACTGTGCATCTGCGCTTGCTGCAAAAGCTAAAAGCGCAAGAACAATCAGAAGTGAATGAAGACGTTGTATCATTATCGTATATCAATAAAAAATTATTTGATGAGCGATACCCGCTGTGTTATCGTGTTCCCCGCTGAACGCATCACGAGCATATAACCTCCTGTAGGAAGTGAATTCGTTTGAAAACTTGTCCGAGTGCTTGCACCGTTCGAGACCATGCCATCTGCAAGAACAGCGACCTCTCTGCCAAGCATATCATACAGACATATAGTAACCACATTGCCCTCTGAAGCCCGATACTGAATATATCCTGTATTTCCAGAGATAGGATTCGCTCTTAGAGTAAGATATTCTGGGGTGATAGTACCACCGTCAACTGATTTTGGATCGGCTATGCGATGTTCAACTTTATACCAGAACGACTTTGTAACGGTAGGGTCAAGCTCGATCGAAAATTGATTTGTTGTGCCTATCCGACTTGCTACCCATGTATAACTCCGTTCCCTGCCGATGCTATCGAGTGGAGTCACGAGCACACTGTCAAGTTCGCTCGTAAAGACACATCGCACTGTCGGGGCAGATACAATAACTGGTTTATTGCCAAAATTCTTTGTCCAGCCGTTCGAGTCTATCCACGTCAAGCCGGTGTTCTGTGCGCGAGTTGAGAATGAAAGCAATGCAGTCGTTGCAGTTGCTAATGGACTCGTATCTGCACTCATATAATAGAGAGCTATCATCTCTTTCCCATCGGCAGCAGCGTCTTTCCGTACAAAAGAGAAGTTCGGAAAACTTGCCGTGTCTTTTGCATAGAGTCCGCAAGCAGCATAGTAGTTCGGCGTTGTTACTTTGAATCTTCCGTTCGTCTGATCCCACCATATCTCTTTGGTGTCGGATATTTTAACCGCAGTATCAGCGACATACGGGTACTCTGCGGCAACCTTGTGCGTTGTTTGGTTAAAGCTTTGTCGAGTTTGCATCTGAGTATATATATTCCCCTCAATATTGCCCTCAACACCAAATGAACCACGGCCGGCAAGGAACGTAGGCCAGAGCTGAATATCATCTTTCACATGGGTGATGGTCTGGTTATACTCTGCAAGTTTTACAATGCTATCACGAAATACTTTCGCTGCGAACGGAAGAAGCGTAGTAACAGAAGGGTTATGGGCAATTGTGTAAGCATCAAGAGTGCCGCCACCGGTCTTGAACCAGTTCGGTAATGAGTCCGCAAGCAAGCCGCCGCGAAGCACACTATAGTACCCCATAAACAGTCCATCCCAATCTTGGTGTCGTGCCCATGCAGGTAGAATGACATATTGCTCTGCACCGAACTGATTTGCATACGGAGTAATGTATTCTCCGACAATAATTGGTTTTCCTTTAATCCCATTTGCCATCATAAATGGCAAACTCGCTGATGATTTACTTTTAACAGTTGTATTATTTCCAACTCTCCATGCGCTGTCGCCATAAGGAGCGCCCCCTACACGCGAAGTAACAAAATCAAATGAAGTATGAACATCAACGACATCTGAGGTAAGTGCCGTATAAACATCAGGAAGAGTTGTGCCTGCGCCGTTCTGACGACGATTAATAAGACACATTGGTTTTACGGTATCAACAACTGTCTGGTCAAAAAATGAATGTATCGCTTTTTCAAGTGTATCAAGAAATACTATCTGGTCACGAATTCTCTGCGGCGGCTGTAAGCGGAGCAAGCCATCATTACGAAGACGTTTCACCGTATATGTTGAAAGCAGTTCACCTGATTGTGGTGGTGCTTCTGGTTTTTGTTCGAGCCAACAAGCATCAAGCCACACATCCCCAAGCTCTGCTGCAAGGCGAAATTGTATGGTATAAAGACCGCTGGATGTAGAACGAAATGAATATGTATATTTCTTCCACCCTGTGTCTATTTGAATAGTCTGATTAAAGACAACAGTACCTGTCGTGAAATGAAGTGAAAGAAGTTGAATATTACGTTTAACTTTGGTAGGGTTTGTAGCATCGAATCCGAGTTTAGCCCAGAATGAAAGCTCGTAGAGTGTGTCTTTACCAAGTCGGGCACTGGTATTTGTATATCGGATATTTGCTGCGTTTAGAACTCCACCGATATTTGTCGGACGTATTTTCACATATATCAGCGAATCAACACCTCCATCGGCTACTATCTCAAACGAAGACGCACCATTGAAATTCTGAACACTCCAGGCAGGAGAAGAAGGGTTCTCAAAACTGGCATTATCCATTAGGTTCTTCTGAGGTACATTACCATTGCCACACCATGCAGAAACCATGTTCGCATCAGTCCCATATTTATTTTTCAAGAACTGATTATAAAGAGAGTCAAGACGGCGTGAGTATCGCCAGCTGATCGTTTGCTTGTTCCTGCCGTAGTTATTCGCATCTATATAAACAAGGCGGTCAAGTGCATTCCAATAATAGAAAAGTGATTGCTCATTGAAGTATTCAAAGATCGCAAGTGCCGGGTCGTTCGCATATGATTTACCAGTGAGTGGATTTATATGTGTAAGGAATGTCTTTGCCCAACTTCGCATTTTGATCGCTGATTGCGGATCAAGGAATGGCGCGAACTGCGGGTAGTAGTTCAACGAATCAAAATTCATCATCCCGTCTTGCGATGTATATCGGTGTTGGCTATTGAGCGTAAAGACCACATGAATACCATTCTTTTTCAGATGATAAAAGAGGGTATCAAACCGAGCAAATTGTAATGGGTTTATAGTAAATGAAGACTGATTTATTTGGTTCGCGCTATCGCGGTATTTGAAGAAGCTTGCAGCATCATAATTCCAGTAGTCAATATCTTCTACACGCACTGCATTAAAACCCATTTTGCGAAGACGTTTGGCAAGTATTTCTGATTCTTTCCCATCAGGAAAAACTGCCGTTTGCCCCAGCACAGTACCAAACATTTTCAGGCGATAGCCATCGGTCCCGACGATATGCCCGTCTGTATCAACGCTCCACTTACCATGTGAGCCAGCTTCACCGTCAAATAGATCTGGTAACTCTGTCGAGAGTAAGGTATCTCGCGAGGGGAGTTGATAGGGCAACGCTCGAACGATGGGTTGGCTATAGACAAACCCATTCCAGAAAAGAGATAATACAACACAACTCAAAGCGACAATCTTTCTCGTTCGGTTGTTCATAATACAGAGCAAAAATAAGGTGACGACTCCCCAAGTACGAGTACAAATATTGGCTTATAGCGAACACTATAATAAAAACGCTTCACGAAAGAAAGGTTACAAGGTTTTGCCCTTGTTTTTGCTGTTTTGTTCTATTTTTGCCACTTCCCCCACATTTTCCCAAATACCCGAAGAACAATACGCGACTCTTCTACTGGATGTAAACGGCTATATCTCTTTCAAAGATAGTTATAAGATAAACTACGAAACAAGTACATTAGGGCTGCCGGTTGAACTTGGTATTGGGCTACTCTTCCCTGCATCGAAGCGACTCTCGGCTGGTGTGCTTGTACACTATAAATCACGGGATGCTATCTTTGTTAATGAGATGTCCATTTCATCTCTTGAGATAGTCCCAACAGTGCAGTACTACTTGGATGAGCCAGCCCCTAAAGAATTGCACCTATTCGGTAGAGCAGGTATCGGATTTATTCGGTCAACTGCAGAAGGAGTTATTAAAGCAACGACTGATGGCAGTAATGTATCAAATATGAAAGTTTCGCGTCCGTATTATAATGTTGGTATCGCACTTGGGTTAGGTGTAAGCTATCCGATCGGCTCACTTTCGGGTATCACAGCAGGGCTTGATGTCCGTACCTACTTTGCTGATGCAACTTCATCCGGCGGTCTTGGCAACATTGGTGGTGTATGTATCGGTATTGGCTATGCACTTGGATTTTAGAATGATGAGAATACGATACATACTCGGGCTTCTTTGCCTGTGCACCCTCTTCGGCTGCACAGGTAGTACGTTGCCTGATGATACACTGCAGTTTTCACAAACCGAATACCAGATCATTAGAGATAGATTTCAGATCGAAGCGGGTTCAAACTTTCCGGATTCACTTGCTAACCCCTTCCCGAATCCCTACAATCATAGTAATGGTGACAATTCGATTCATATTGGATTCACACTCGCTGACACCGGAAATGTAAAACTCATTATTCAGAATGCTATCGGTGACTCTGTCGTTGTCTTTCAAGATACTTCACTAAAGTCAGGTTCGTATTCTGCCGAGTGGGTGCCACTATCGGTTGACAGGACACCCTTGCGTGCAGGGCTTTACTTCATCACACTTCGCGCGGCACCGAATGCACGCAATTATATTGAATCACATTTACTCTACATTGAGAATAATGATTAACCGCCTCCTCATATTTCTTCTACTCTTTGTTGGAGCGACTGCAATCGCTCAGAATACGTTTGTGCAAAAAGGTGATCTTGTTGCAACATTAGGTCTGAAAGTAAAGAACGGATTCCTGTTCGTTACTATGCCGATGCATGATACCAATGCGTTCGGAGAGAAGGTTATCCTTCCGAAGAGCTTCCTCCTCGATCCGGCTATCGCAGGTGACGGCAACTTTGTGCCGATAGATTCTGAAGGTATTGTCATTACGCGCAGCTTCGAGTTTCGCTTCCCTGTCTCCGAGTCACGCACCATCAAACTTGATCTTGTCCCGACTGAAGCGCGTGAGCAATTCAGAAGCATCGAGAAGAACTTTATGGGAGTGCTCGGCTATGGTTTTATTAAACGATACCGATCTGTACTTGATATCACGCGGGGTGAGATGAAGCTCTACTCGTTATCGACAGATATTCAATACTCACCTTACGTTGATACAAGTTCAACTAAAACATACTACTTCGATGATGCTATCATTACCTATTGTAATTGTCAATTCCCTTCGATGTGGCTTGAGGTGAAAGCTCCGCCAATCAAAGAAGGCAGACTGCATCTATCACTTGCAGAAAATCAGTCAACGATCTTCCGAGATGCGCTTGATGCGCCAACCCTGGCAATAATCGAGAAAGAGGAGCATGCCGATTCGCTTGCCGGCAAGCAAAATTTTGCAGGTATTAGTGTTGGGCAGTTCTATATTGGCGAAAGAAACATCGCCGGACGAAACCCGCGACGCGTTGTCGTCAAACGCCCGGCACAATTTAAAGACCTCAATATTGAAGTTATTGGTACGCTGGCGATGGATGTGCTAAGGACATACAAAACCATAATTATTGACCCAACACTTTACCAAATAATGCTCGTCAGATAGTCGTATCTTTGTACTGATTTACTACCACGAAAGAAGTGCTATGAAATATATTTTCCTTTCCATGTTCGTGCTCATTGGCTTTACAAGCAATGCACAAGAGCTATCTACACCGATCAACGTATCAAATCAAGCAGGCACCGAGCGTCCGCCGATCATGCACGTCGGTAATGACGGTACAATATTCATCACATGGATACGACCTGATATAACCGGTGGAGTTATTTTTATAGCTCACTCAACCGATGGCGGCAGAACATTTAGTGCACCGAAACAGGCAACGCAGAACTCAAAGATATCTCCTGATTTTCAGCGAGGTGGTGAATTTGTTATTGACACAAAGAACAATATTCATTTGATCTGGATCGAAAGAAGAGAAAACAACCAACAAGATGTATGGTACTCACGCTCAGCAGATCTTGGTTCAACCTGGACAGAACCAATTACAGCAAGCGACGACCCAAGTTATGACCAGGACTATATTTCGATTGCATGTGATTCAAGCGATAGACTTTATGTGTCATTTCTTGATTTACGTGAACGTGAGTTAGGGTCTTCCACAGACAAACAATTATATTTGACTATATCTACAGACGGAGGAAATTCTTGGGAAAAAAATAAGCGCATTACTTATTATGCGAATGGGATAGGAGGCACGTGTGAGTGTTGTAAGCAAGATATTGCTGTCAGCCCAGATGGTGATGTATATGTTGCATACCGCTCAAATATACTTAATCAACGCGACATGCATGTCGTACGCTCAACCGATCGGGGGCTCACATTTGAACCACCGATACTCATACAAACAAGCCCGTGGAATATCTCTGCTTGCCCCGTCAGCGGGCCAAACGTTGCCCTTGATAATAACGAGAATCTTCACGTTGTATGGCGTGACTCGCGCGATGCTGTGGGCGCACCAAAGATATACTATGCGCGGCTTGATAAAGGATCATCGGATACTCCCGGGAATATGCTCTTATCAGATGATGCACTCCAACCAGATTGGGCAGATGTTGATGCCTATGGTGACGGCTCGAATGTTGTCATTGCCTACCAAACATTTGATAAGGGTTTGCAGTATGTTCTTATCAGCGATAATCTTTCAGAGCCAATGCGGATGCTCGCCGATACATCAGATACGAAGAAGGTGCTCGCGCAAGTTGCATTTGCAAAAGACGGCACGCGCTACATTGCATGGACTGATGACAGAAACGATAACGGAGATGTATTCTTCGTGCGTGATACTGCACCGCTCCCTACACTTGCAGTCAAACATATCGGAGCTACTACTACTTCTGTTATACCAACCATCGTTAAAGTTGGAGAGAAGATAGAGCTTGAGAATGCTTTCTCTATTGTACTTAGTGATATATCCGGCAGAGAGGTTGCACGCCCCAAAGCAAGCGAGTTTGTTATACCAAATGTAGCAGCAGGTGTGTACTTTGTAAAGATAACTACCGATAAAGGCAGTCAAGTATCGAAGATAATAATTGTGAAGTAATTATCTTATCTATCTTTTCACCAAAACATCGGATACTTGTTCGGGTCTGCTTCTGACATCATCTCGTAGATAACACGGAAGACATCATCGCTTGAGGGCTTTGAGAAATAGTCACCGTCAGAGCCGTATGCAGGGCGATGTGCTTTTGATGTGAGTGTGATGGGAGCTGAATCAAGATACTTATATCCTGATTGTTTCTCCAGTACTTCTTGCATCATGAACGCCGTTGCGCCGCCGGGGACATCCTCATCCATAAAGACGATTCGGTTCGTCTTCTTGAGAGACTCACCTATCTTCCCGTGAATATCAAATGGCAGTAGCGACTGCACATCTATCAACTCAACAGAGATACCGAACTTCTCAAGCTCTGCAATGCCTTCTTGCGCTACTCGGCAACATGCGCCGTATGTTACGAGTGTTACATCACTTCCCTCTTTTAATACTTCGGGCACACCGAGCGGGACAGTGAAGTCACCGATGTTTAATGGAAGTTTTTCTTTTAAGCGATAAGCATTCAATACTTCAACGATGAGGGCTGTATCATCAGAGCGAAACATGGTATTATAAAATCCTGCAGCTTGTGTCATATTGCGCGGGACAAGAACATACATCCCGCGAACTGCTCCCAGTATCATGCCCATCGGTGAACCGCTATGCCACACACCTTCGAGGCGGTGTCCGCGTGTGCGAATAATGACAGGTGCTTTTTGTCCACCCTTTGTTCTCCACTGAATTGTTGCCAGATCATCGGACATTCCCTGCAACGCATAGAGCAGATAATCAAGATATTGTATCTCGCATATCGGACGAAGTCCGCGCATCGCCGCACCTATTGCTTGCCCGAGTATTGTTGCTTCGCGGATACCTGTATCGGTGATACGTATCTCACCGAATTTCTCCTGCAATCCGTCAAAACCTTTATTGACATCGCCTATCTTACCGATGTCCTCACCGATAGCAAATACTTTTGCGTCGCGAGTGAATGCCGCATCAAAACAAGCATTCATTATCTGCGATCCATTAACTTCTTCTGATGCGTCAGTTAATACTGCTTTTACTTTAGGCACAAGCAGCGCAGCTTCTTCCGACTGACTATAAAGATGTGAACTGTACTCACTCTCTGCTCTATCAACACGAGTAGCTATCCACTCTTTTAACTTTTCTTTTGCCGGTGCTGCTTCGATGTTGGCAAGGCGTACTGCTTTTCGTGCAGCAGATGTAATGTCGCGATGAGCGGGTTCGCGATGTGATTCAAGCTCTTGCTGTACTGCAAGTACATCATTACCCATCGAGCACTGCGATGAAAGATCACTTAAAAGTGAACCGACATATACAACTTCTTCACGTATTGGGTTAATAAATGCTTCCCATGCTTTTGCTTTCGCCTGGTCAACTATTTCTTTATCCTCTTTATCAATGCCATCAAGCTGTGCCGTTGTTGCGACGTTATACTCAATCATCCACTCGCGCATTTTTTTGAGGCAGTCATACTCCGCTTCCCATGCAAGACGCTCTTTTGATTTGTAACGTTCATGCGAACCGGAGGTCGAGTGACCTTGCGGCTGTGTTACTTCTGTGATGTGAAAGAGTGCAGGTGTATGGTCTTTGCGAACTTCTGCTACTCCGCTCAAGTACATATCACAAAGAGCGGAATAATCCCATCCTTTTGCAGTGCGGAAAATAAATCCGTCGCCATTCTCATCAAGTTTAAAACCTTCCAGTGCTTTTGAGATTGATTTCTTTGTTGTCTGATATTCAGCCGATACAGATATACCGTATTCATCATCCCACACCGATACGACCATCGGTATCTTTAAGACTCCAGCAGCATTTATCGCCTCGAAGAACAATCCTTCCGAAGTGCTTGCATTACCTATCGTGCCGAATGCAACTTCGTTGCCTTTGTTTGTGAAGTTCGTCAGTGAGTGTAGCGCTTTGTTCTCGCGGAAAAGTTTAGAAGCGTATGCAAGCCCAACAAGTCGCGGCATCTGTCCACCTGTTGGTGAAATATCTGCTGATGAATTCTTTATCTCCATCAGGTTCTTCCATGAACCGTCGGTATTAAGAGAGCGAGTTGCAAAGTGCCCGTTCATCATGCGCCCTGCAGAGGCAGGTTCGGCCTCGAGCGATGCATGGGCATAAAGCTGTGCGAAAAACTCCTGAACTGTTGATGTGCCAGTAGCAAACATAAAGGTCTGGTCGCGGTAATAGCCGCTGCGCCAATCGCCGAATTCAAATGCTTTCGCCATCGCTATCTGCGGGATCTCTTTGCCGTCACCGAAGATACCAAATTTTGCTTTGCCCGTCAAGACCTCACGGCGACCAAGCAAACTTGCAAAACGTGACTGGTTGGCAATGCGGTAATCATTTAGGATTTCTTCTTTTGAGAAAGGGAGTGCCGAACCGTTCGTGGATGGTTTTGAAGTAGAAGATAGAGATGCAGATATACCTGATGTTATATTGAGTTCGCGAGATGATGCCTTTTTCGCCATTTCGTAATTACCGACAAATATAAGTAGAATATAGGCAAGTCAAACAACAACATCAGGCGGGACATTCCGAGCGGTGGAAGTCTTACTTCGCCCGCCGCATCGAGGTAAATACGCTATTCGATACTTCTATCCCTATCTGGAATGAGAGTGCCACCGGAACAGGGTGCCCAAGTATTTTATAGAAGTTTGTCAAGTGCAGTCTGAATAATTCATCAAAGATATTCTTTTGCTCGGAGTGGTGATCGTCGCCGTACCACCAGAACCAATCGCTGCCTTCGGCTCGCATCAACTCCCGAAATGCTTTATCTTTGGCAGTAGCAAATCCCGCATCATCCCCATCAAGCGAGTCATATATTTGGGCAGCATCAGCAAGCAATTCCCAGCCGCGATTTTTCTCGTCATGCCCGATCCAAATCTTGAAGTTGCCGTTTATCCAAGAACCGGCAGTAATGCTTTCTACCCGTCTAATATTCTCGGAGCCTATATCAGCTATTGCTTCAGTGAAGGTTACTGTCCGAATATCTTCTGCTTCCGAGAGCGCTTCGTATAATGCTTGTAAGAAGTGATAACCATTTGCTTCATAGTATTCCCAACAATTCTCGCCGTCAAGGATGATCGGGATACAGGCATTTTGCAATACCTCTTCCCCATAGCGCTCAAGTATTGCTTGGCGTATCTCACGTATTGATTCCAACATATCATTCACCGCATCTTCGGCTTTCCATGACTGATAATCAAAGCCGATCTTATCCGATAGACTATGATCGCGGAAGAAGATCGTTATGTCATTCCCTCCCGATGAATACTTCCTCGGAAAATACTTCTCTAACTCCTCATACTCAAAGTCCCGAAGTGATTTGAGCAGCACTGCCTCGTCGCTTGCTGTCCATTTGACTCCTTGTGATGCCATCACATCCAGTGCGGCGTTTGAGATGCTCCCTTCCGAGGGCCAAATCCCATTGGGTCTTTCACCAAACCGCTCCGCCATAAAGTCGAGACCTCGTTTGACTTGCTCTGCTCCATGACGGGGAGCAGCGAGCCGTTTCTCTGGCAATGAAAGCTCCGGCATTGCTTCATGTGCGGAGTTGGTGTCACAGAGAAGCGGCAAGATAGGATGATAGAACGGCGTTGTGGAAAGCTCTATCTGTCCCGATGCAGCCAGCCGACGATGAATATCTAACGTGTATTGAAAGAGTGAGTGAAGTTCATTAAAGAATTTATTCTTCTCCTCTTCTGTAAATCCTCTGTCTTTGTTCTGGTAGTACTGATAAAACTCTTTCTTCCTCTCGAACTCACCGAGCCAGGCAAGTGCATAATGAACGACAAGGTCACGGTAATCTTCCTCGGTAAACTGTTCCTGTTTATTACGAAGCTCTTGGTATCTCGCCGAGCGTTTTATCATTCGCTCGGGATTCGCATGGAAGCAATTCTCTATGAGATATATCTTCTCGTCGTTTGTCAATTCCTCCGTCGGCTTACGAGAAAGTGTGAGGACATCATCTTCGATACCCTCCATATAACTTTCTATCTGACCAATAAGCGACGGAACAAGATTTATCGTGGCATGGAGCTCCGGGAAGCAAGCAATATGCTCCGCCATCTCTGCATAATCTTTCGTGGTGTGCAGCCGAACCCACGGCAGATGGAATTTCCCGTCCGCCTTATAATACGGCTGGTGCTGATGCCAAAGCATGGCAAGTTTGATGGGGATCATGATGGTGAAAAACAGCAGGGCGAACAAAATATTCGCCCTGCTAATATTATGATTAGATTACTCCTCTTCCATCTTATGATGCTGGGCATAGTGGTCTATGACCTTCTTGGCATAGTCTGACGGAGCTTCTTCGTAGTGGCTGAACTTCTGGCGGTGGCTACCTTTGCCTTGCGTTAAGGAGCGGAGCCGCGTCGAGTAGCGATAGAGTTCGGCAAGCGGGACAACCGCTTTCACTACCTCAAAGCTGCCTTTGGATTCCATGCCCTGCACCTTACCTCGGCGCGATGAAATATCACCGAGTACATCTCCCATGTGATCGCCGGGTACCATCACCTCAAGTTCATAGAGCGGTTCAAGAAGTGCTGGTCGTGCAAGAAGAAATGCTTCTTTGAAAGCCATCTTCCCTGCCGTGCGGAAAGCATTCTCGTTGGAATCCACTGCATGTTCCTTGCCGTCGTAAAGTTCTACTTCGACATCAACCACAGGATTCCCAGAGAGCGGTCCTCTGACGAGCATCTCATGGACTCCTTTGTCAACAGCAGGTACGAAGCGGTTCGAGATGACGCCGCCGACAATATTATCGACAAATTCATAACCCGCGCCGCGAGTTCTCGGCTTGAGCTTTATCGCTACTTCGCCGAACTGCCCTGCACCGCCTGATTGCTTTTTGTGACGATACCTTGTATCGGCATTGCCTTTGATCGTTTCGCGGAATGCGATGCGCGGCTCGACTATCTCAACATCTATCTTATACCGTTCTTTCAAACGTCGAATTGCAATATCAAGATGAAGTTCGCCTTGTCCTTCGATGAGTGTTTGATTTAATTCCGGGTCATGGACAACAAGGAACGTCGGGTCTTCCTCATGAAGCGAGTGAAGCCCGATAGCCAGTTTCTCCTCGTCGCCTTTGTTCTTCACTTTCACTGCGCTGGTGATGACCGGAGCAGGAAACTCGATCGGCTTCAAGATGACCGGGAAGCTCTTCGATGAAAGTGTATTGTTGGTATGGGTATCTTTCAACTTCACTGCCGCTGCTATATCACCAGTAACGACGTTATGGACTTCCTTCCTGTTCTTGCCTGTCATGTTGTAAAGCTGCATGACGCGTTCAGGTTTGCCGTTGGATTCATTGATCAAGTCCTGACCATGTTTCAATTCACCGTGATAGACTCGGAAGAAAGATAAGTCGCCGAGATGTGCTTCGCTGACTGTCTTGAAAACAAAGAGCGTCGTAGCATCTTTTCCAGCTTTGTTCAAGCTGACATCTTGCTTCGTTTCGGGATTGGTACCATGAACATCGGCGATGTGATCCTCCAGTGCAGGGGCATTGGTCTCAATAAATTCAAGAAGTCGTTTGATTCCGACGTTGGTTTCTGCCGAGGCGCAGAGTATCGGGAAAAGTTTGCGATGTGCAAGGGACTCATGAATTCCACCTGCGAAATGTTCTTCGGTCAAGTTGCCGTCGCTGGAGAAGAATTCTTCCATCAAGGTGTCGTCGCTTTCGGCGACTATCTCGACAAGCTCTTTATGCAGTGCGTCTGCTTTGTCTTTGACATCAGCAGGAATATCATCTTCGCTATAGTTACCGGAGCCGTCGGTCTTGAAGGTCATCATCTTCATCTTCATGACATCGATGATCTGGTTGAAGCCGGGTCCCGTCTTATAGGGGAATTGCACAACGGCTACTTCATGTCCGAAATGATTTTTCATTTCTTCGACGATATCATCCCAATGTGCTTCGGGCGCGTCAAGTTTATTGACAACGAAGATAACGGAGTTCTCATCGGCATTGCAGAAGTCCCACACCGTATCCGTCCCGACCTCGACACCATGCACCGCATTCAAGACCACGACTGCCGTATCAGCCACATGAAGCGCCGACCTAACTTCACCGGTGAAGTCGGAGTATCCTGGTGTATCGAGCAGGTTTATCTTATGGGTATCTTTGGTGACACTGACAAGCGACGTATTAATGGAGTGTTTTCTGGCGATCTCATCAGGATGATAATCGCTAAGGGTATTCCCTTCTGCTATGGTGCCGCGGCGAGTTGTTGCTCCCGCGGCGAAGGCGATGCCTTCGGTAAGAGTCGTTTTACCGCTGCCGGCATGTCCGACAACAGCGAGGTTACGAAAAGGTGTACTCATAGGGCAAGTTATGAGAATGTTAATACACTATACAGTTCTTTTTCCAAGTGATAGTTCCGCGAGTTGGGGGAATCCCGCTCCCTCTCATTATTAAGGAGAGGGCTGGGGTGAGGTTATAAATAAATTGGCGATAGCCAAACAAAATCGCATCTTACTCCGAGACGAAGATAATATTGTATTATTTTATTAAATAACCTTCCTCTGTATCTCCTTCCTTGAAAAGGAAGGAGATGGTTTTTCTTTGGTTAAGGTACGATCATATTATGAATTACATCACGCAGCATATTTGTGTTCATTGTGCCATTCGAGGAATTCCGAAGATGGACGAGGGCAGGTTAATCTAAGGTTGATGTTTTAATGATGTATCTATCAATCCCTTCAGAACTTTCAGGTCAACATCCTCGAGCTTATTGATGTAGAGGCAGCCGACGCCTGTCTTATGCTTGCCGAGCTTTGCGAGAGCTTCTGCATGTTTGTTAATATCCATCGTAAGGTGCAGCGATAAGTTCGCTTTGCGGGGCGCGAACCCTATCAAAAGCCAATCAACTTCTCTGCCTGTGGCGGGGCTTTTGTAGCGTTTATTGCCGAAGCCGATGATAGAATTGCTCCATAATACCGGCTGCTGGCCGGTAGCTTTCTTCATCATCTCCACAAGCACGATGCTATCCTTGCGCTTCTGTTCATCAGCAAGACCACCAATAAAATCCTCCACACTTACTGCGGTAGGTTTTGTTTTTATCTCTACGAGTTTTGATTTCTTTTCAGCCATACGAAGTTATTTGTGTAAGGTTCAAACTTTTAGCGAGCCGCGGAACGCCCTTGCGCCGTAGTAAGACTCTGCGCCGTTGTGATACAAAAATACGGTGTCGTAGCGGCGATCGCAAAAGACGGCGCCGCCGAGTTCTCTGATATCAGAAGGTGTTTTCACCCAGCTTGAGGTTTTCGTATCGAACTCACCGAGCTTCTGCAAATTGCGGTACTCTTCTTCGGTCAATATCTCAATGCCCATTTCGCGCGCCATCGTGATAGCGTCGTTCTTTGGTTTGTGTTCTTTGCGTGAGTCGAGCGCGGCGCGGTCGTAGCAAATACTCCGGCGCTCTTTAGGGCTTTCAGCCGAACAATCATAAAAGATATACTCGCCTGTTTTTTTATCAAACCCAACAACATCCGGCTCGCCACCGCTCGTTTCCATTTCCTGTAATGACCACAGCTTATCAGGATTTGCTTCCAGCCGAGCTTGCACATCAGTCCACTCAAGCATCTTATGCCGCTTCATGTTCTTCACAAAACGGGCTTGTAATATGCCAAGCAGTTCTTCCTGCTCTTTTGGCGATAACTTCTTTTTGTTACTCATACTTTAATGTTATATGATAAACAATTACTCTCGGTTACCCCCGCTCATCCTTCGCTTCGCGGAGCATTAGGTCGGTGGTGGCTTGGC
>JBKJTT010000087.1:0-24196 GCA_046590205.1 Kapaibacterium sp. (SeqCode) | reverse complement strand
ACAACGACGATACATATCATCCCGATGGAAGTGACTGCCGACCGTATTTCAAAAATGAACATGGTCTCGGTTACCTTTAAATCTTTAGATCCCATTTTTAACGATCCATACAATAGTGGTGCTAATTTCTGGGGATCGGTCTTGAGAGGAGATTCGTATACAAACACGTTTTCGCTCAAAGCATCCGGCATTAATTGTACATATTCAAAACCATATACAGAATACGGAAACAACCGAGTAAGGGGTGTAGAATTTACCGGCGCATTCTCTAGTGACCTAAGAAAGATAGAAAATCTTTCTATGTATATGTATGATACATTACTTGTAGATGATACAACCAGATACGAAAGCTCGATACTGCTCCCACTGAAAAACCTAAGACTTATCAGCGTTTCTAACAACTTCATAGTCTATGGGGCATATGGAGTGCCCTTACCAGATTTTCTCGGAAATGTTGTAGCATCTATCTATAAGGCTGTGATGAGTACTGTTGGTGAGTACTACAATTCTTATGGTACATTATATAATGCATATGGCAAAGACAGCCCACCATACGCTTTCGTGATATTATCAGCATACCCTAACTAATCCATGAAAGAACTCATACTTGTTGCGCTTGGTGGGGCGGTGGGGTCGGTGTCGCGGTATTATGCGGGACGGGCGACTGCTGCTGCCATACCTGATAAGACATTCCTCGGTACGTTCGCTGTTAACATCATCGGCTCGCTTCTTATCGGCGTGCTCTTTGCGAAAGCGAGTTCACTTGGTGATGATATGTACTTGCTCGGCGCAATTGGTTTCTGCGGCGGCTTCACAACATTCTCCGCTCTCTCGCTTGAGACCTTACGACTTATCCAATCAGGTGAAGTGATGACAGCATTCGTTTATGCAGTCGGAAGTATTGTTGTTGGGTTGGGGGCTTGTTGGGTGGGGTACTCTGTATCATCTTGAGCGAAGCGAAAGATCTGATGGCTGTATGTGACGAGAGCCCTCAGATCCTTCACTACGCTTTGCTTCGTTCAGGATTACTTCTTCACGATCGTAAACTCTACTCTCCGGTTTTGCTGTCGTTTGCTCTCTCGCATTCGGTTGATGTTGCGCTTGAGCTATTTGATATTTCCGGCAAACGCGCCGCGCTCATCGCAAGCGAACGCTTCGCCCCGGGCATCCACGAACGCTACCTCGAGACCAAAGCAATCGCAAGAGGCGCTTACATCTATCGATATACTATTGAAGGTAAAAGTTATACAGGGAAACTGGTGGTAGAATAGAATCTTCCTTCGCGGTAAAGTCTTATCACCACGAAGGGACGAAGGACTCTAAGGTCGCGAAGGAATGCACTTCGCTACTTCCCGCGTCACACCCCATTTCCGCATCACGTCTTCTATCGTATCGCATCCATCCGTATCGGCGATGACCATCATGCCGGCGAAGGTATTGGCGCGGCGTTCTTCTTGGGCGGTTCGCACACCTATCATCGAGTATGCCCCTTTCCCGGATGCCGTATTTTCCGTCGGCGAGTAGCGCACATGGTAGAATTCATGCCAAAACACCTCATTTTCGTTGGGTGCTGTAAATTTACACACATCGTCGCTGCAATTATACGCCGTATTAATGACGATGCAATCTTGGAAGATCTGCTCCCACTCGGTATAGGAAATCAGCATTCTCCCCGGCATGGCAAGCGAGGGAATCCGTTTACGGCGCATACTTACAGGCGCGGATACGGCGTATCCCGCTTTTTTTGCAAGCATATCGGGCATCCGCACGAGGATAATATCCTCATCGGCTGCAACTTCATCTATCGTATAGCCGCGATACCTATGTTTATAGTAATCGGCTATTTCGAGTATATCCTCTGTACGTACCGGAACGAGCATTGGGGGTGGTGCCTATTATTTACACCTATAATATACAACAAAAAAGTGGTCAGTGGTCAGTGAACAGTGGTCAGTAGGGGAAGGAATGATAATTCAATGAATAAACGTTAGATATACATGAGCGATACCAAACAATTTATCGTTGACGAATCAGGTGCTATTAAGAGCGTCGTGCTCGACTATGACATCTATCGTAAAATGGAAGAACTCATTCTTGATGCCGGTCTCCAGAAAGCGATGGATGAGGTAGAAGCCGAAGAAGAAATAAGTTTGGAAGAAGCAAAACAGCACGTCCGACTCGCAGATGCTCGTTAAGTTCAAGCCGACGTTTCTCAAAGACCTCGAAGAATTGCCTGGTGATATTCATGAACGTGTTTCGTCGTTCGTATTTGACACACTTCCTGCCGCTACATCCTTACGCGAACTACAAAACATCAAACGACTTCACGGATTCAAAGATAGATACCGATTCAAAACGGGAGATTACCGAGTTGGTTTTGAACTTCGTGATGGTGAAGTAATTGTTTACCGAGTCTTGCACAGAAGCAAGATATACAGATATTTTCCATAGCGTTACCACCTCAATCAGTCATCACAACCTCTCCCCTCCCCACATTCATCATTCCTAATTCATCATTCATCATTTCCCCTCTCGCCCATTCTTTATCTAAATCATCAGGCTGAATTGTTACGCCGCCGATGTAATCGGTAAACTCTGTACACGCTAACTTATTGAGCGGGGTTTTTGGTGGCGGATTCTCGTGTTCTTGTTTGATATTCTCCATCATCCACTCGACGTATGGCGGCATAGCCTTTATTTCATCGTTCACCGTTTGGTCGCCGACGGGAATCGGCTCTTGGGCATCGTAGGCAAGTGCGCCGATCGCGCCGCGATGATTACGCTTTACAAGTAGCAACCGCTGGAGGTTCTCACGCGAATAGACAAAGATCGCAATATCTAAATCTTCTTGGAGCATAGCGAATATCACATTTAACTGTTCACGGTGACGTGCGGTGAGCGCGGCTTTCTCAAAGAGATTTATCACAACCGCCTTCGCGCCTATACTCTCGATACGCTCGCGGAGTTCTTCATAGCGATTTGCAAGTGATGCATCCGCAATACGCATTGTCTTTATAGTATGTGCGCCTTTATCTTTCTCTATATTTTTGAGATACCTACGCATGAGCGCGCTGCGGACATCCGAGTTCACTAACAGCACAGGTGCATCGTGGGAGAGCTGACCGCACAGCCGCGCGGAGTCGGATGCGGCAAGACCTAGTTTCGGCGCAGCCAAAAGATAGATATTGCCTGTTGTATATTCGCCGGTCGAAAATACGAAATCCGGCGACTCGTCAGCGAGCCGCACGGATTCGTCAAAATCTTCAACAGGAGCGGGGGGAAGTTTTTCACGTTTCATGAGTTTTGGGAGTTTAATGGGTTTTAGGAGTTTGGGGAAGATTAACCGCAGATGCGCGGAGAGCGCAGAGGAGGAAATACACGAATCACGACGCACAAATATACAAAATTCTAACTCCGTCTGCAAGATGCTCACGCAAACTATTTCAAACTATTTTTTTGGGCGAATACGAAGCGGAATCGGGGTTTTTCGCGCGCAAAATGCGAAGGAGGTGCCTATAGGACATTCCCTACACTCTCACCTAACACAATTCACAGATTCATAACACAAACAATTGGTGCCGTCATAGACAAATGTGTATTTTGCGGGACAATTAACACATCTTTTTCACACGTATTTTTTTAGAAGAAAATTATGAGCGTAATTATTCATGTTCGCTGGAACGACGTTACAAAACAACAGTACGAAGCATTGCGTAATGCTGTCGATTGGGAAAACGATACTCCCGAAGGAATGCTTTCTCATGTATCTGCATTCGACGATAAAGGAATTCGTGTCACTGATATTTGGGAGACAGCAGAGAACTTCCAGAGCTTTGTCGGCGAGCGTCTTATGCCCGTCTCGCAGGAAGTCGGTATCGAAGGTCAGCCGGAAGTAGAGATTCTCCCGGTCTATGCAATCTTCGAGCTTGCATACGAAGAGGACGAGGCGTAAAAATTCTGATGGTTATCAAAGTAAGAGAGAGACGCAGTGATGCGTCCCTCTCTTTTAGTCGTTAGTTTTTTCGATCGCTATTTTCTCTTCCAACTCCTTCATCAATTCCTCAAACTCAGGTGTGCCGCGAAGCGGGGCGAGATCGGGATCGCGGCGGAATTGCTCGATATTTCGAAATCCCTTCGCAACGGCACGCTGAAGATGCTCGACGCTGCGTTCGGGTGCGTTGCAATTCAAATAGAGGCAGGTAAGATTGTAAAGAGCAAAACCATCCAGCATCTCGATAGCCGATAACTCATCTGCGGCTGCAAGTGCTGAGGATGGGTTGCCGGACATGGAGTGAATAGTTGCTAAGCTTACCCGGGCATGATAGTCATCAGGATTCAGACGGACATACCGCTCATAGATCGGGATCGCACGCTCTGCTGCTAACCGTAACCTCTCGTCGTCACCAAGCTCATGAAGACTGATAAGAAGGTTGAAGTAAGCACCTTTATGATTCTCCCTCAGGCGGACATATTCCTCACTTGCCTTTACCGCTCCTTCCTTCATCCCAAGAGCCTTATAGGCATTGCCGAGGGCAGCGAAACCCAGAGCAAACTTCGGATCAGTCTCCACCGACTGTCTGGCATAGGCAAGTGCTCCTTGGGCATCACTGCGACGCAACGCGATAGAGCTCATGACCCAATAATACTTCGCCGTTTCGCCTTCAAGCTCTCTGACCTTCTCTGCAGCTTCTGTAGCTCGGTCAAGCAGGTTCTGGCTGCCGCCGTAGAGGCGGTATATCTCTTGGCAGACGTTGGCAATAGTAGCA
The DNA here is from genome assembly GCA_046590205.1 of Kapaibacterium sp. (SeqCode). Lineage (GTDB taxonomy): Bacteria > Bacteroidota > Ignavibacteria > Palsa-1295 > Palsa-1295 > DATDEW01. The sequence continues at coordinate 19,430 of JBKJTT010000087.1, read as the reverse complement.
TACGCACCTGCAAATGACGGATCGAGGCGAACGGCTGATTCATAGAGGGAAAGCGCGCGCTCATGGTCGCTCTTCGTCTGGCGGGCGAAATATTCAAATCCTTTGAGATACATCTCATACGCTTCTGCATTCTCTGTCGGTTTCTTATCGAGCTTCTTCTCTTCGTCGGAGGTAAGAATGACGGCAAGACCTTCAACCACTTTCTTCGCAACTGTCTCCTGTATATCAAAGATATCTTCCATCGCCCCTTTGAGTGAATCCTGCCAAAGGTGATCGCCTGTTTCGATGTCGAGCAGACGAGCAGATATTTTTAATTGATCGCCAAATTTGCGAACGTCGCCTTGCACAAAATATCTGATACCCATCTCTTTAGCATATACAGTGAGATGTCCCTTGTAAGATTTAAATTCTTTTGTAGTCTGTGCATCCATCACTTTCAATGCCTTCACGTTGGAGAGTGCAGAGATTAACTCACTCACAATTCCATTTGCAAACCATTCGTTGTCCGCGGTCGGTGATAAGTCTCCGAATGGAAGAATCATCAAGCTCTTTCTTCCATCTGTCTCTTTGACGAGTTTGAGAGTCGGAGCTTGCGTTGCCTCCAAGCCAAGTTTGCCGAGTGCGCGAATGATGGAGTCGATGTTCGTCATCGGTGCGCGATGTATGCCAGCTAATTGATATTCAAGTTCACGTGGCAACGTGATTGGCTCAAGGTCAAGTGGTAAAATCTTCTTTCGCTTCTCTGAGGCAAGCGATACTTCTTTAATGACGTTGTGTGATTCAATAGAATTTGGTGAAAGCAGAACAATGAACGCAGAGCATGAAGTTATCGCGTCAACGATCTCTGCAGACCAACTGGTCGAGACGTCAAGCCCGGATTGATCAATCCACACAGATAACCCCGCCGAAGCGAGAAGCTCGGTAAGCTGCTCCGCTTGAGCGCGGTCTTTGGATGAGTATGATATGAAAATATCAGCCATGTGTTTCTTTTGCTATCCGCTCTTCAACTTCCTTTAGTATTGATTCGAATTCTGGTGAGAGTCGGATACAATTAAGGTCGGGATGGATGCGAAATACATCCATATTGCTATACCCTGCGGCGACACTCTTACGAAGCGTTTCCAAACCCCTCTCCTTGCTGCCTGTATGAAGATATGCACAAGCAAGATTAAAGAGCGTATATCCGTCAAGGTTTCCGTTTGCCTCAAGCATGCTGCCTTCGGAAAGTGCGCGTTCAAATTTACCGGACATACATACAGCACCAATATATTGCGACCGTGCATACCAATCATCAGGCGCCAGACGCAAGTAACGCTCAAAGATAGGTATTGCTTTGCTTGCAGCTTCTCGCAAACGTGGTATATCGTTGAGCCGATTCAATGCCAAGAGATACGAATACCTCGCATTGTGGTTGCTCTCCTGAAGCTGGAGCATCTTCTCGCGCACTATAATGGTTTCCTCCAGATTGCCAAGAATTGCCGAAGTCATTGCAAATGATTCATAGGCATCCATCAACCCCGGATCAAGTTCTATCGCTCGCTTGAGCGAAATCCGTGACGCTTCGTATTGCCCCGTCGTACGCTGCAACGTTCCACGAATCCAGCAGACTTTAGCCGATTCACCGAGTATGGATTCAGCTTTAAGAATATATCCGTTCACTCTCTCTATAATAGCACTGTCTTTTGAATAGGTACGATAGTACGCAAGAGCAACATTAGCCATCTGAATATATGCATCATCGAATTCAGGATCAAGCTTAACAACCTCTTCATAAATACTAAGCGACCGTTCTATGTCAACGCGAGTATGTCTGCTATAATATTCATTTGCACGTAGGTAGAGTTCGTAAGCTTCCGCATTTTCTGTCGGCTGTTCTTCGATTCTTTTATTTTCTTCATGCGTAAGAATAATCTGCAACCCCGTTGCAACGTTCTTCGCAACGCTTTCCTGAATATCAAATATCTCTTCCATCGTCCCCTTGAGAGAATCCTGCCAAAGATGATCGCCTGTTTCAATATCAAGCAAGCGCGATGTTATTTTTATATTGTCGCCGAACTTGCGCACATCCCCTTCCACAAAGTAACGTATCCCCATCTCCTTTGCATAGACCGCGAGGTGTCCTTTGTAATTCTTGAATTCTTTGGTTGTCTGTGCATCTATCAATCGTAATGCTTTCACATTCGAGAGCAATGAGATCATCTCGCTGACAATGCCGTCAGCGAACCACTGGTTATCTGCCGTCGGTGATAGGTCTTCAAACGGAAGTATCATCAGTGACTTCCGCGAATCTGTCTCGCGCACAAGTTTTATGGTCGGTGCATGTGGCGCCTCAAGACCAAGCCGCCCGATAGCGCGAATGATAGAATCAATGTTCGTAAGCGATGTGCGCTGTATCCCTGCCAAGTGATAGGCAAGGTCGTTCGGAAGTTCTACGGGGATAAGATCAATAGGCAGTATCTTCTTCTTACGTTCGCTTGCAAGCGAGACCTCTTTGCTTACGTTATGCGACGTGATAGAATTCGGACTAAGAAGAATGACAAATACTTTACAATCAGTGATCGCCTGTGTTATCTCGCCCGACCAACTCGTAGCTGCTTCGATTCCTGCTTTGTCTATCCATACAGATAACCCCGCAGAGCCGAGCAGCTCGGTAAGCTGCTCCGCCTTCTCGCGGTCTATGGAGCTATATGAGATGAAGATATCAGCCATTTGTGCTAGTTGCCTTCTGCTCTGCTAATTGCAATATGGCAACAAATTTTGGATGTTCTCGAAGGCGATCGAAATGCACTCCCTTAAGCGCTTCTCTGGCAGAGGGAAACCCAAGTTCAATGGCTTTGGTCAAGAGTTCTAACCCCCTATCAATCCTGCCGAGATCAAGAAACGTTATGGAAGCATTGTAATAGATACCTGCATCTACTCCGGGCTGGGAGAGCATTATTTCCAGTTCACGAACAGCTTCGTCATCACGGTCGGCAAGGTGGAGCATCACAGCATAATTCGTCCGGGTATTTTGCTCCTCCGGATGTCGGCGGACACGCTTTTCGTAATGCGGCAATGCCCTCTCGGCTGACTCTTTACATTTGTCAAGCTCGTTTAGATTGAAGTACTGAACAGTAGCATTAAAATGATATGTGAGGATATTCGGATCGCACACCAGTGCTTTTTCATAGGCCTCTGCAGCTTCTTTTGCCATATCATTTGTGAGGTAGATATACCCTAAGGTATCATAGCTGCCTGCGGCTGTTGGATCCTTTTCTATCAATTTCTTGGCTTGTGCGATTGCCTCGTCAACTTTGCCTATCACACTAAGATACTTCGCCTTGATATTATAAAGAGTCCAGGAATTAGGGGCGAGTTGCTCAACTTGTTCGATCACCGATGCTGCCCTCACCAGAAGCGTGGCGTCATTCTTATATCTTCTATAATAGGATAGGGCAATCACAACAAACTCGAAGTATGCGTCGACATATTCCGGATCGAGCACGATCGCTTGTTCACAAAGCGACATCGCATGTTCATGACTTTGCCGAGTTTGAAGTGCATAATAACTTCTTGCCAGCATGTAGAACTCATATGCTTCTGCATTCTCGGTGCCGCGGTCATTGATCTGCGCCTTTTCTTCTTCGCTCAGGTGAAGCTTGAGTCCTGTAACGACCTTTTCAGCAACATTCTCCTGAATTTCGAAAATGTCATCCATCGTGCCTTTCATCGAATCCTGCCACAGATGATCACCGGTTTCAATATCAAGGAGTGAAACAGAGATTTTAATATTCTCCCCAAATTTGCGGACCTGCCCTTCGACAAAATACCGAACGGAAAACTCCCGTGCATAATCTGTTATGCGCCCCTGGTAGGTTTTGTAGTCTTTCGTTGACTGAAAGTCTGCAACGCGTAACGTTTTGATATTCGTCAGAGCAGAGATCAATTCACTGACTAACCCGTCAGCAAACCACCCGTTATCACCTGTCGGCGAGAGGTCTTCGAACGGGAGTATCATTAAACTCTTTCTTGAATCTCTTTCTTTTACAAGTTTCATCGTCGGAGCTTGCGTTGCTTCGAGTCCAAGCTTACCGATAGCTCTGATAATAGCATCGATGTTCGTCATCGGTGCGCGCTGAATGCCTGCAAGATGGTAGGCTAGGTCACGCGGTAGTGCAACGGGTTCTAAATCGAGCGGAAGAATTTTCTTTCGCCTCTCTGCTGCCAGAGAAACCTCTTTTACTACATTTACAGAGTCTATCGAGTTTGGCGAAAGCAGAACCACAAATGCTTTACAGCCTTCAATAGCATCAACAATTTCACCTGACCAACTTGTGGCTACGTCAATACCTGACTGATCTATCCAGACCGATAGCCCCGCCGAAGAGAGCAACTCGGTAAGCTGCTCCGCCTTCTCGCGGTCTTTGGAGCTATATGATATGAAAATATCAGCCATTGTTATTCGTGCTATACAATATGTTCAACGAGGAAGTCATACTCCGGCGTGCCTTTGAGGTTGATAAACCATCGTCTATCAAGTTCGGCGAATTCAGTGTATCCCCCATCAATCGCGGTGCGGAGGTGCTTGACGGCTTCTTCAGTAAGTCCATTACGGGCGAAGATGCCAGAAACTTCATAGTGCAGGTCCAGTGTCATTTCTTTGCCCACAAGAATAGATCGCGCTGTCGGTACACTTATCTCTGAATGCCCTGCTATATCTGCTACCACCATATATTCTACGCGGAACTGTGGGACATCAGGAAATTCTTCTACCCTTAGAGCGAATAATCTGTGTGATTTATCCCATTCGATACGAATTTTCTCTTCGTCACCGAGCAGAAAACTATTTATTATTTTCGCGTAGTAATTTAGAATCATTGTCGGATCGATCTCATGCGCCTTATCAAATGCCACGATGGACTCTTTGACATTTCCGAGATTACTATGTATAAATGCTAATACTGCCCATGAACCCCATCGTTTTGGAAGTGTCTCGACAGCTTTCTTTGCCATCTCAAGTGCGAGTTCTTTCTCACCGATATTCAGATAGTAATTTGCGCGTGGAGGATAGAGATATGGCGACTTCGGGTCTAACTCGACTATCTTCTGAATGATCTCCTTTTGCCTTGCAAGCAAATGTGTTTGAGTCCTGTCGCGGCGATAGAGATTCGAAGTATAGATGGATAACGAGCTATAGGAAACAATGTAGTTGGAGTCAAGTGATATTGCTTTCTCGCAGAGTTCGATAGCTTTGTTATAATCACCAAAATTATTTGCTCTATCGCGTGCCTGAAGATAGAGTTCGTACGCTTCAGGCGAATTCGTGAGCTTCTCCTCAAGCATCTCCTCTTCTTCGGCTGTAAGCTTGAGTCGTAATCCTTCGCAAATATCAAGAGCCGTCTTTTCCTGTATCTCGAAAATGTCGTCCATCGTACCGTTGAACTTCTCATCCCAGAGTGTCGCGCCACTTGCTGCCTCGATGAGCGAGGCTTGTATGCGAAGCTTCTCACCAGCTTTGCGGACTGCACCAGTTACGATATACCGCACATTCAGTTCGTGTGCTATCTGCTTGACGGTCATCTTCGCATCTTTGTATATCTTCGATGATTTTCTATCGAGGACAAAGAGTGCGTCAAGTTTATTGAGCGTACTAATAAGTTCATCGGTGAGTCCGTCAGAGAACCACTCGTTATCATGTGCAGGTGATTGGTCTTCAAAGGGAAGAACGGCTATGCGGAGTGTAGTGGGACGGACTTCAGTCCGTTCAGGTGTTGGGTGCACAGACTGAAAGTCTGTGCTACTTATTCCGAGCTTCTCAAATGCGCGTAGAAGAGCAACTTCATCTACGATCGAGACCTTCTGCAATCCTGCAAGCGCGTATTGCATTGCAGAGTTGAGCGTACACATAGTAAGCTCTATCGGCACGATGATCTTATCTTTTTCTGATGCAAGCGAGACTTCCTTCGTCACATTTTTCGATGCAACAGAATCCTCTGATAAAAGCAGAAAGAAATGCGTACATCTTTCGATAGCATTTACAATCTCCGCACTCCACGTCTCGGCAGCAGCGAGTGCCGCTGTATCCATCCATACAGTCGCACCGGATGCGCGCAGCCGCTCGGCAAGCGAAAGCGCTTGCTCGGAGTCTCGACGAGAGTATGAGATGAAGATATCAGCCATTATTCTCTTTCGCTGTTGCTTCAAGTTCTACTAATAACTCTTCGAAGTTAGGAAGAGCATGAATGTTCTGCCAGAAATCTTTATCTGTATGAATGTCATCGGTATCAAAAAATCCTTTCCGTGCGGCTTCGCGAAGTAATTCAACTGCCTTTTCTACATCTCCTTGATGGGAGTAGACTGCAGCCACCAAATGATATGTACTGCCATGGATGTCCGCCATTGAGAGGAGACGCTCTGCTTCACGTTGGCTATCAGATCGTCTATCGATAGCTTCGAGCATAAGCATGTAGCTGCAACGCAAATTTTGTTCATCAGGGTGGAGAGCAAGAAATTGTTCATAGTAGGTAGAAGCACGACGTACAGTTTTTACAACCCCCGGTCGGTCACTCATGTAATTATAACATGAAAATAAATTATAATGGTCGTTTAACACATTTGGGTTGATCTTTATTGCCTGCTCTATCCATTTGACAGCTTCCTTGTATTGACCACCCCGCATATACATAAAGCCGACGACACCATACCCAATAGCTCTTTTCGGTGCAACGTCCACCATTTTCTTTGCTGTCTCTATCGCTTTTTCAGTCTCACCTTGTATTGAATATAGGTTGCTTACTGCGAGATATTCAAAGCGGGTACCAGGCGCTAACTCGCTTACTTTTCCGGTTGCCTCCTGTTGAAGAGCTGCTATCTCCTTGTCATTACCAATAGCTCGGATATAATTTGCGCATGTCACAGCTAACGACCCGTATGGAGCAGCAAAGTTAGGGTCTAATGCTATCGCTTTACGTAGTAATTCTATTGTTGTCAGAAGCCCTTCTTTACTGTTTCCACCGTTTTTCGCTGATCGTAGATAAAGTTCGTATGCCTCCACATTATCCGTGCCACGCTCCTCGATCTCTTCTACTTCTTCTTTTGTGAGCTTCAACTTTAAACCTTCAGCGATATCAAGAGCTGTTTTCTCCTGTATCTCGAAGATGTCGTTCATCGTGCCGTTGAACTTCTCATCCCAAAGTGTAGTCCCGTCCGCAGCTTCAATGAGCGTTGCCTGAATACGAATTTTATCTCCCGCCTTACGAACGGCTCCGCGAACGATATACCGAACATTAAGCTGTGATGCAATATCCTTGGTAGCGAGCTTCGCTCCTTTATAGATGCGTGATGATTGACTATCAACAACAAAGAGTTGGTCAAGTTTGCCGAGCGTACTAATGAGTTCATCCGTAAGTCCATCAGAGAACCACTCATTATCATGTCCAGGTGATTGGTCTTCAAAGGGAAGAACTGCGATGCGGAGTGCAGTGGAACGGACTTCAGCCCGTTCCGGGGTCATAGAGATATTAGACGGACTGAAGTCCGTCCCACTTATCCCAAGCTTCTCGAATGCGCGGGCAAGTGCAATCTCATCCGAAAGCGACACCTTCTGCAATCCCGCAAGCGCATACTTCATCGCCGCATTGAGCTCGCAGTGGTGAATCTCTATCGGTACGATCGTTTTCTTTGCTTCCGACGCAAGTGATACTTCCTTCGTTACATTACTACTTGCAACAGAATCATCCGAAAGAAGAAGAAAGAAATGTGTACACTTCTCAATTGCATTTACAATCTCCGCACTCCACGTCTCGGCAGCAGCAAGCGCGGCAGTATCCATCCATACAGTCGCACCGGATGCGCGCAACCGCTCGGCAAGCGAAAGCGCCTGCTCGGAGTCACGACGAGAGTATGAAATGAAGATATCAGCCATTCTTTTTCTTATTCTTTGCGAGTGCTTCTTTTTGTGTCTTGAGAAGTGCCTGATATTCGGGAAGCGATCTTAGGTTCTTCAGAGGGGGCTGGTCAAGCAGCAGCTTAAGAATATTTCCTTTTTTCACAGCCATCTTTAGCAGTTCCATTGCGTGTTGCGTATTATTATTAAGAGCATGAACGCATGCTGCATACACGAGCATACCAGGGGTATCGCCGGGAGGTTTGATCCGCTCGTCGATCCTACGGCAAGCTTCATCACCGTTGTCGCCGCTTACGGTAAGAAACCATGTTAAGTCATTAGACAGGTCCAAATCGTCCGGATGCCGAATCGTTGCCAAGCGATAGAGTGGAATGGCTTGTGAACAATATTTTTTCAGTCGAAGAGAATCCTCAAGATTGTAGAGGCTTGCGCATAAATTATAAAGAAAATGTAAATGCATGCTATTGCGCTTTGCTGCTTCTTCCCAGTTTGCGGCAGCGAGATCATACTTTCCCTGAGAGTCATACGCGAGAGCGAGTACCATATAGCCTCGGTAATCATCCGGGCGCTTTTGAAGATACATGTTTGCTTCCTTGATCGCAGATTCATAATCGCCATGAACTGTTGCCAGCCAACTTCCGAAAAAATGGTGGTTCACACCGGCGGTATCAAGACGTTTCCCAATCGTAAATAAAGAATCGGCAAGTATAAGCGAACGATAAGAAGCGGCACTATCGGGAAATAAAGTATGCAAATTTGCGTACTGTCTTGCAGCGCTTAAATATGCAAAAGCCAAAGAAGTATCGAGTTTCGCCGCCTGCAAAAAATATGAAATAGCTAAAGTAATTTCTTTAGGCGATCCGGTTCCAATTGCTCCCCCGATCATGCAAAGATTGTATGCTTCAGGCACCTCGCTTGAGACATCAAAGGGAAGCGTGATTCCGCTTGGGTTAAATGCAAGTTGTAACTCATAAATGATTAAGCGTGCAAGTTGTTCCTGCATTGCCATAAGATCGGTTGTCGTTCCGTCGAACGTTTTGCTCTTGAGAATTTTCCCCGTTTGGACATCAGTTATTTGGATATTGACCTTGATCGTACTTCCCTGCTTTCGGATTGAACCATCAACTATATACCTCACTCCAAGCTCTGCTGCAATAGTCTTGAGATTCTTCTTTGACCCTTTATATTCCATGGCGGTCTTTCTATCAACGACCATTAGTCCGGGGATAGGGACGAGCATATCAATCAATGTTGCCGTCATACCGTCGGCGAAATATTCATTTTCTTTATCAGAGCTAAGGTTCTCGAAAGGCAGGACTGCAATCGTTCTAGGTCCGGTGATTTCTTCCAAACTCTTTTTCGAAAAGAAGAAAAAGTATGAAGCAGTAAGCGCACATAGTACGACGAGCAACACCGACAAACAAAATACAAGTGACGATCTCTTATTACCGGAGCGGCGGCTTATAGTCTGACTAAACCCACTGCCTGTAATCCCTAACTTAGCAAATGCACGCTCAAGCGCTTCCTCATCCGTTATCGAGACCTGCTGCAGACCGGCAAGCGCATATTCCATCGATTCGTTCAACTTGCACTCTCTAATTACGATAGGCAAGATCGTCTTACGTTTTTCAGAAGCAAGCGACAACTCTTTCGTGACATTATGTGATGCGACCGAATCGGGCGAGAGAAGTATAATGAATGTCTTGCAATTATTTATCGCATTTACTATCTCCGCACTCCACGTCTCTGCCGCTGTGAGTGCGGCAGTATCAAGCCATACGCTCGCACCCGAAGCGCGCAGTCGCTCGGCAAGCGAAAGCGCTTGCTCGGAATCTCGGCGAGAGTATGATATGAAGATATCAGCCATTTGCTTGTGCTACAATCTCTTGAAGTTCAGTTACTAACTCTTCAAAGTTTGGAAGCTCCTGCAGTAGACCGAAGAATTCTTTATCAGTACGTAATTCTTCGAAATTCATCCTCCCCTTTCGTGCTGCCGATCGTAGGCATTGGGTAGCACGTTCTATTTTGCCTTGACGAGCAAAGACGCTAGCAACCTGATAGAATGTATATCCGAAGAGTTCCGGCATTGCCAATAGCCGCTCTGCTTCGCGTGTACTTAGGTCATGCAGGTCTATTGATTCGAGCGAGATCATAAAGTTTGTACGAATGCCCTGATCATCCGGATGTAACGCGAGATACTGCTCATAGTGCGGCTGTGCAGAGAGTACACACATCTTAAGCGATACCTTGTCACCGAGAGAGTAGTGACACACCATAATGTTATTATGGTAGCCAAGAGAACCCGGGTCAAGAGCGAGCGCTTTTTCATACCATTGTACTGCTTCAAAGAAATTTCCGGCTGCCATATACATAAACCCTACAACCGAATATGCCCTCGAGCTTTTTGGTGCGACTGCCACCATCTTCTTTGCTGTCTCTATCGCCTTTTCATGTTCACCAAGATTCGCATAAAGATTCGCAACCGCATTAAATGTCTTGATGTTTTCCGGAGCAAGCGCGACTGCTCGTTCTGTTGCTTCGCGTTGGAGCTGCAGCGTTTCGGGTTTGCGTCCGTGACCACGATAGTAATTTGCATACGCGACCGCTATGCCTGCATACGGTTCAACAAAATTTGGGTCTAATGCTATTACTTTTGTAAGAAGATCAATAGTATGCATAATATCTTCACTTGCAAGGCCTATATTAGACGATGCGCGAAGATATAGCTCATACGCTTCCGGATTATTTGTCCCCTTTTCTTCTATCTCCGCTATTTCTTCTTTTGTAAGCTTGAGCTTTAACCCTTGTGTAATATCAATAGCTGTCTTCTCTTGTATCTCGAAGATATCGTCCATCGTACCGTTAAACTTTTCATCCCAGAGCGTTGCACCAGTCGATGTGTCAATAAGAGAGGCATTAATTCGTATTTTCTCTCCTGCCTTACGAACAGCACCATGGACAATATATCGGACACCAAGCTGTGATGCAATCTCTTTGGTCTGTAACTTCGCCCCTTTGTACATACCCGACGATTTGCTATCAACGACAAAGAGTTGGTCAAGCTTACCAAGCGTGCTGATAAGTTCATCGGTTAAACCATCCGAGAACCACTCATTGTCATGCGCTGGTGATTGGTCTTCAAAGGGGAGAACGGCTATGCGAATCGTAGCGCGAGCATCCTGCCCGCTCTTCGCATCTAACTGATCACTGACCACTGGCAACTGATCACTACCCCGATACTTCTCCAACGCATGAAGTATCGCATCGATATTATTGATGCTTGTTCGCTGCAATCCGGCGAGGTGATACTTAAATGTTGTTGGTATCGTGACAGATCCAAGTTCAACAGGGATGATATGCTTATCTGCTTCGGCGGCAAGAGCAAGTTCTTTGACTACGTTCTTGCTTGCCAGAGATGTCTCGGACATAAGAAGTATGAATGCCTTGCAATTATCAAGCGCCTCGGCAATCTCATTGCTCCAGCTTGATGCCGCGCCGATTCCCTGCTGATCTATCCAGACAGAATGCCCCGCCGCACGCAGCCGCTCAACAAGCGTCAGCGCATGGTGGCGGTCGAGAGTAGAGTATGAGATGAAAATATCAGCCATTTGCTTGCTCTTGAAATTTTTCCACCATCTGCCTTACTTCTTCGTATTCTATAGTGCCAGCAAGTGCCAAGACCCCTTCTTTGTCATTCGTTAGAAAATCCCCAACATTTCTGTAACCAGCTTCTATTGCAGCCCTGAACGCTGCAAGCGCCTCTTTCTTTTTGTCAAGTAATCCTAACAAGCATGCTGTATTATGCAAAGTAAATCCATCTTGTGATTTTTTAAGCTCTTCGGCAATCGTATATGCAGCTTCGTAATCCTCACTAAAGAAATAAAATAAACCACATCGCATGCGACTTACCTCATCATCGGGATGCAGTTTGAGGTGGCGGGTTTCAAGCGGTAACCCTACGAGCGCCCATGACCTGCATTTCTCAACATCATTTACGTAATAACATGCGATGCAAAGGTTAAACAAATTTATCCGATACTCAGGTTTGAGCTTGCATACTTCTTCGTATGCACCTATTGCTTTTGCATACTGTCCTGTCTCACCATAAAATATTCCCAGAGTGGCATGAGACTGCGTATCCTGTGGCGCCTTACTGACAAATTCGTGAGCAATAGCTTCAGCCTCCGCGAGTTTCCCCTGAGACTGATATATGAAGCAGAGGGGTGAATAGACTGCATAGAGGATAGGATTTAACAATAATGCTTTAGCGCAAAGGGCTTCGGCTTCGGCAAGCAGTTCTACATTTCTCTCATAGAGTTTATAAATAGTAGCAAGACATGTAGCTTTGAATTCATATGCATATGCATACTCTGGATCTAATGCTATTGCATCAGTTAAGAGTTTGCTCGCATTGGTAATTCCCTCCTTTGTATTAAGGTGAAAGTATTCGTCCGCTCTGACATATAGTTCATATGCCTCTGAATTTTCTGTCCCGTGCCTTTCGAGCTGTGATTGTTCCTCCGTAGTTAAATGGAGCTTCAAGCCCTCGACAACTTTCTTCGCCACCTTCTCTTGTATATCAAAAATATCGTCCATCGTACCTTTTAGCGAATCGTGCCAAAGATGGTCGCCTGTCTCTATATCAAGTAGTGACGATGTTATCTTTATCTGATCACCGAACTTACGTACCGAACCCTGAATAAAATATCGTATTGACATCTCTTTGGCATAGGTAGTGAGATGTCCGGTATACTTCTTAAACTCTTTTGTCGTTTGCTGGTCTGTTACTTTCAATGATTTCACATTTGAAAGTGCAGAGATGAGTTCAGTTGCAAGACCATCAGCAAACCACCCGTTATCTGCTGTCGGCGAAAGATCCTCAAAGGGAAGAATCATTAAGCTCTTGCGTCCATCGATTTCTTTGACGAGCTTCATCGTCGGAGCTTGTGTCGCCTCCAAGCCAAGCTTGCCGAGTGTGCGGATGATGGCATCGATGTTCGTCATCGGGGTACGCTGCAAACCCGCAAGGTGGTATTGCATGCTTGCCGGAAGAGTCACAGGTTCGAGATCAAGTGGGAGTATTTTCTTATTCTTCTCGAAGGCAAGGGAAAGCTCCCTCACTACGTTCTTTGATTCAATTGATGACGGCGAAAGCATCACTACGAATGCCTTGCACTCATCAAGAGCATGCACTATCTCTTCTGACCAACTCGTAGCCGCGCCGATGCCCGACTTATCGATCCACACCGATAACCCCGCCGAAGCAAGAAGCTCGGTAAGCTGCTCCGCCTTTTCGCGGTCTTTGGAGCTATATGATATGAATATATCAGACATTTGCTTTTGCCTCCTCATCTATCTTCTCCACCATCCGCTTCACCTCTTCATATTCCGGTGTGCCTTTGAGTTTGGCGATGCCCCCTTCCTCATTGTACAAAAATGAATTGAGCAATCCAAGATTCCGAAATCCCGCCCCGATCGCTTTGCGAAACGTGCGCAGTGCTTCGGGACGGTCGTCGAGCCTGGCAAAGAGTTGGGCTGTGTTGAAAAGTGAAAGTCCGTCTCTGAGCTCCGTCAGCTTCATGGTTGTTGCGTGGGCTTCGTCAACCTTGTCGCTCAAAAAAAGCAGAATCGCCTGCCAGACACGCCTATTCTCATCATCAGGATGGAGTTTAAGATACCGCTCGAGATGCGGAAGTGCCGTCTCTGACCAGTGCCTGCATTTCTCTCTTTCGTGGGAAGAATCACACACCACTACAAGATTCCAAAGGCTTGTGAGATTATCAGGCAGCAAACGAACTGCTTCCTCATACGGAGTGATCGCGTTCTCACTCTGACCTGCATTGTCATAGAAAAATCCGAGAGTAAAGTGGCTGTTCGGATTCTGCGGGTCGTTTCGAATATACTCTCTCGCTGCTTCCTCCGCTTCGGATAGCTGACCACGGTATGTGTAGACCATTGAGAGAGGATAATAAATCGCGAAGAGATCGGGTTGCAATCGGAGCGCTTTGGTGCAGAGCGTCAACGCTTCATCGAGGAGTACCGGGTTCTGTTCGTAATTGCGGTAAAGAGCAGTAAGCGAGAGTGCCTTGTACTGATACCCACGTGCATAACCAGCGTCAAGCGTGATTGCTTCACTAAAGAGTTGAAGGGCGAGCTGAAAGCCTTCTTTCGTATTACGATCAAAATACTCAACCCCTTTAATAAATAGTTCGTAGGCTTCTGCATTTTCGGTACCGCGATCCGCGAGCTTCGCTTTCTCATCAGGTCCCAGATGAATCTTTAATCCTTCGACTACTTTCTCGGCTACCTTCTCCTGAATATCGAAGATATCATCCATCGTACCCTTCAACGAATCTTGCCAGAGGTGATCGCCCGATTCAATATCGAGAAGAGAAACTGCTATCTTGATCTGATCGCCGAACTTGCGCACTGAGCCTTGAACAAAATACCGAATTGCAGTTTCCTTGGCATAATGCGGCAAGGATCCTTGATAGCGTTTATAGTCTTTTGTTGCGTGTTGATCGGCAACGCGGAGAGTCTTGACGTGTGCCAATGCACCGATGAGTTCTGTGGCGATTCCATCAGCAAACCACGCATTGTCACCCGTCGGCGATAGATCCTCGAACGGAAGGATCATCAAGCTCTTCCTGCCGTCGGTTTCTTTGACGAGCTTCATCGTCGGAGCTTGCGTGGCTTCCAAACCGAGCTTGCCGAGTGCGCGGATGATTGAGTCGATGTTCGTCATCGGGGCGCGATGTATGCCGGCTAACTGATATTCAAGTTCACGTGGCAACGTGATTGGCTCAAGGTCAAGCGGTAAAATCTTCTTTCGCTTCTCGGATGCAAGCGATACTTCTTTTATCACATTATGTGATTCAATAGAATTTGTCGAGAGCAGAACAATGAACGCAGAGCATGAAGTTATCGCGTCAACGATCTCTGCAGACCAACTGGTCGAGACGTCAAGCCCCGACTTATCTATCCACACAGATAACCCCGCCGAAGCAAGAAGCTCGGTCAGCTGCTCCGCCTTCTCGCGGTCTTTGGATGAATATGAGATGAAAATATCAGCCATGCGTGGTATGCAAAGATACGAAGTACAGCAGGTCTCTTACCCTCATCCTGTCCCTTTTACAGGCAGGCTGGAAACCTGCGGTACGAACGTTATTTTCCTGCAATTTTCTTGGGGTGGGGGCGTTAGTTATGGACGGAGTTATCACTAATAATGAGAGTTGTGTCTCGTCTATTAGCAATCTTTGCTGTACTTTCTCTTACATCTACACTCAACGCGCAGTGGAGCAATATCTCTGCGGGTAAAGTACCCCTCGGGGCAACAATCCCCGGATCCGGCTCATGTATAGTCGTCCGTGAAGGCACAATATGGGCAGGGTATGCGAATCAACTCTGGAGCTCTACGAACGAAGGCGCAACATGGACAAACATTACCCCTGCTGCAAAACCACCTGCCGACGTCATCTTTGATGCTGATCTCTTTGATCGAAATACCGGTGTTATCTGTTCGCGAGGCACCGTCTATCTGACAAATAATGGCGGCACAACATGGACGGTCATCCATACTCGTTTAGGGTTCTGTGCTTCGGTAAAGTTCGTCAGCACGCGGCAGGAAATAGTGTGTGCATATAATAGTGGTCCGATATTATTAACAGGCAATGCCGGCGCATCCTGGAACACGATCTCACCCGGCGGATTCACGTTCATTGATCATGTTGTTACTCGCCGCACAGGTGAGATAGCCGCTCTGCTCAATAATGTCGGCGGTTCGCGTATTGCATGGACAGTCAATAATGGCGCAACATGGACGAACTCTTCGGCAACATTCGATTATGACTGTTGGTCAATGGCAATAGATTCATGCGACCTCAATGCATACTATGTTGTCAACGAAGAACTCTATGCGCGCACTGATAGAATAGCGGGCATGTATGTATCACTTAATAAGGGACAAACCTTTTCGCTCACCGGGAACACTGCGAACCTTCGGTACTTTTGCGGCTCGGTAACCTCTGCATCAGGCGGAGTTATTTTTGCACAGACAGTGACAGGCGGTGTTCTCCGCTCGAATGATAACGGAGCAACATGGATATCGATCGGCGGACCCAACGGCTCGCTTGATTCACGCACGATCGCATCACTGACCAAAGATACGATCTATGCAATTGACCCATTCGGTGATATATGGAAAACATTCAACAGTGGCGGTTTCCCTGTCACTTCATCGATGACAGGCACTATCTCTATCACGCCGCCCACGCTCTTCGAGCAAGACATAAAACAACTCTGTGATTCGGTAACGCGCAGTTTTCGTATCATTCGCAGTGGAAGTTGCAATCCGCCAAGCGTGGTGAACGTCTATCTACAAGGGATTTTCCCCGGTGATTATCAGATACTCTTCGAGTCGCAGGATTCTGTTGTGATCCGCTTTAAGCCAAATGCGATTGGTGCTCGTAACGCACAAGCAGTTTTTGTGCTCTCGAATAATTCAAATCTTACCCGCGATCTTCGTGGTAGGGGAATTGATTCGGGATACAAAGTAACGATCACTCCGGACACACTCTTCGTCGGTGATTCAATACTTTTATGTAAAAAGCTAACTCGCGGTTTGCGTTTTGGTATAGCAGGGTGTCGCCCGCCGAATGTTGCAGGGCTGGTGATCAGCGGCGCGGCAGCAAATGATTACTCCTATATACGTCAGGGTGATTCTGCCACGATCATCTTTGATCCATCACAACCGGGACTTCGGCAAGCACTCTTCTCGCTGCAAACATCAGACGGAAGAGTACATTCCATCCCGCTTCTGGGAGTTGGGCTTGATCCGGGTCCTTCGCTCAAAATTACTCCGCCAATACTCTTTAGCAGTGATCAGCTCTTGTTCTGTAAGTCGGTCAAACGTACTGTGCATATCGCACTCGGTCCGTGTGCAACCAGTGATGTACTCTCGCAAGTCATCGTCGGAAAAGCTGCTTCTGATTATACTATTTCAAAGATCGCATCTGACCCTCTAACTGGTAATGACTCGGTAACTATCACATTTACCCCAACGACGGTCGGCGCATGTGATGCGTTTTATGAGATCACACTTGCTGACGGATCGAAGTTCGTCATCCAACTTGCCGGAAGCGGCACTGACCCTGGCAAAGATCTTTATGCAACGCCAAACGTGCTTTTCGAGAAGGATACCCTTCTGCCATGCAAAGTCATCTCACGAGACCTTGAGATATTCTCTAACCTATGCGTTGATAGAAAAATACTTTCGCAAACGATAACAGGAAACGCTGCTACTGACTATACTCTCAAACGTCAAGCGTTAGACCCACTCACCGGGCATGATATCATTACGATAGAGTTTGCCCCGAGCATACCGGGACCTCGTCCAGCGCTTTACGAACTTGTCCTTGCCGATAGCACGAAGCTTTCGATTCCACTTCGCGGTTATGCCCTTGACCCGGGCATACCGATCACCATCACACCTTCACTGCTTTTTGAGAATGATTCGATCGCGCTCTGCACGAGCATCACACGCGGGCTTCGGATAAAGACAAATGAATGTGTCAACCGCAATGTTGCTTCGCAAATAATTACCGGTTCGGGTGGTACGGACTATACGATCACACAAGAAACGCCGAATCCGCTTAATGGCTATGACAGCGTTACGATAACATACACACCAACAAAAGCAGGTGCCTGTGACGCAGACTTTGAGTTCACACTTGCATACGGTACGCCGATAAAGATACCGCTTCGCGGCAAAGCATACGACCCCGGCTATGCCTATAGCCAAACTGCTACTTCCCTCTTCGATGGCGACACCATCGAACTCTGCAAATCCATCGAACGTAGCTTCAGCGTAAGCGCAAGCGGATGTATCGTACCGAAAGTGAAAATTAAGAACATCACGGACGATGCGCGCAGCGAGTACGAAATAATTTCCAATCTTCCTGATTCACTCACAGGCACGGACAACGTAACGATTCGCTTCACCCCAAAAGCGCTTGGCTTGCGAAATGCAAACTTCAACATCGAACTTACCGACGGCAGAAAAGTTACTCTGCCGTTACTCGGTACATGTATTAACGGACCGTATGTCATTGACATTACGCCGAAGGACATGTTCATCGGTGATTCGCTTTTCCTCTGCGAGGAGATAGAGAAAAAAATTGATATATCACTCGTAGGATGTGCAATCCTTCACGTTGCTTCGCAAGAAATTCGCAGTGCGGATTCGGCAGAGTACGAAGTTCTTGAAAAAACTCCTGATTCAGTTTCGACTGGTACGATTCGCATGAAGTTCATTCCGCGCAAAGGCGGAGCGATGAGCGGTGAGTATATTATCACACTTGATGACGGAAGAACCGTCCATATTCCTCTCGGCGGCTATGGCAGAGCGCCTGTCCCGCTTGCACTTTCGACGACGGCTACCTATCACACTGATACGCTCGGTGGTACGTTCAATCTACCAATCATCATTAACGGACTCGACAAACCTCAGACCATCGGGCTTTCTATCTCATTCGATAAGAACCTTGAGTATCTCGGCACAACTTCTGCACGTACGGGGCAGACATTGCATGGGCGGCTTGAACTGAACCACTCACCTATACACATAATCTTACCATCGGATGATGTGATACCCAATCAAATTTCAGCGTACGCTAACTTCGCTGTCTATGCCGATACGGTTGCGCCGTCTTCAATCTTTATAGACTCACTTGTAGTCCTGACGCAAGATGCCCCATGCCAATACATAACTGATACACGAATGGTTACGGAAGTGACGGGCGCATCCGGCTGCGGCATCACGATCATCTCCGATTTCCTGCGCTACAACAAAAAACCGCAAGTGAGCATCTATCCCAACCCCACAAGCGGCGCGCTTACGATACGTTCAACTGATAAGTTAGATAACCTAACGATAGAAGTTGTTGATATCGTCGGTCAAGTTCGCATGACGACAAACTTCACCGGCTCGTCAAGTGAGTACAAAATGAACGTAAGCACCCTCCCCTCCGGCGCATACCGCATCCGCCTTGCGACACAAGATAACCTCTTCAAAGCCGAGGCAGCGGTGGTGGTGGAGAAGTAGGGAAAGGCCGAAGAATATTAATTGAAAAGAGAAATCAACTGCCTATCTTTCCCGATTTTTCGGTTCCAACAATTGTTTCTGAGTTGTTCAACGAACAGGGGCACATTCAATGTGCCCCTAACGGAGTGCAGGTAGGAGACTTTCCTACCATATCATCTGCCTTAGCACACCATCAATATAGATAAAGTATGCGCCGTGAGTTAGTTTGTGGGTTGGGATTGATGTTTGTGTGTTTGCGGAGGCGACGGTAAATCTATCAACTACTCTGCCTACTTCGTCATAGATAATGGCTTCGCGCTCCGAGTGTGCGTTTGTATGAAGTGTGACAGCTTCTTTGCTGTAACTCACTCGTGGGAGAGATGAACTCGTTTTCTCTTGGGCTACATCATTTGTCGGCGCAATAAACCCGTAGCTTTTGCCGACAGGAGGAATGCCGCCAAGCGC
>JBKJTT010000058.1:0-35263 GCA_046590205.1 Kapaibacterium sp. (SeqCode) | reverse complement strand
TGATAACCCTTTCCCCGTTACTCTCCCGATGCTTGTTGCTATCCAAGAAGTAACAGCTCGAATCGGGAGAGTAACGGGGAAAGGGTTATCAGCCAATATTCGTACACATTATAGTAAGAGCATCGCATTCGGATTCGTTGTTCTCTTGGCAATTGCCAATACGATCAACATCGGTGCAGATATAGCAGCCATCGGTGAAGCTACAACACTGCTTATTGATGGAGACTCACGAATCTATTCATTCATCATAACACTCCTTTCCTGCACACTCATTATTGTTATTCCCTATTCAAAATATGTAAAAATACTTCGCATACTCACTCTCTCACTCTTTTCATATATTGCAGTAGTCTTTGTTATCACGATCGATTGGCTTGGTGCACTTCAAAGTGTTGTTCTCCCACATATCACATTATCGAGTGAATATCTTACGATGATAATTGCCATTTTGGGTACGACGATCTCACCGTATCTTTTCTTCTGGCAAGCATCCGAAGAAGCTGAAGAAGAGGAAGATGACCCGAAGGCAAAGCCGCTCATCATTGCACCACGACAAGCACCCAAAGCTTTCAATAGAATCAACATAGATACATCGGTTGGGATGGCATTTAGTAACTTGGTCGCATTTTTTATCATGTTGGTTGCAGCATCCACACTTCATAAGAGCGGGATAACGAATATAGATTCCGCTGCACAAGCGGCACAGGCACTTGAACCGCTTGCGGGAAAGCAAGCATCTCTCCTCTTCGCCTTTGGCATCATCGGTACAGGGATGCTCGCATTGCCGGTACTTGCCGGGTCACTTGCCTATGCTATAGGTGAATTACTCGGTGCTCCGGTTGGGATAGAGAAGAAACCTGCTGAAGCAAAGCTATTCTACGGTGTGATAGCGGCTGCCTTCGCAGTTGGTTTTCTTCTAAATTTTATAGGAATACCACCGATGAAGGCACTCTACTACGCGGCTGTTGCAAATGGTATTCTTGCTGTGCCGATCATGTTCATGATGATGATAATGTCGCACAATAAAAAGATCATGGGGCAATTTACTATTTCAAAACCGCTACAGATATTAGGGTGGCTTGCAACATTAGTAATGTTTCTAGCGGCGTTGGGATCACTTGTTTAGATATATTCTATTGTAATTGCTCATGCAATTCCTGTACACTCAACACGCTATGCTCCCCTTTTCGGAGGTATTTTACTGCACTGACCACACTTGCGGCAGCAGTTAGGGTTGTGATGAACGGGACTTTGTAGGCGATAGCTGCCCAGCCGATTTCGTATTCAGCAATTCGGGATATTTCGCCTGTTGGGGTATTGATGACGAGCTGCACTTCCCCATTCTTGATAGCATCAACGACGTTCGGTCTGCCTTCGGATACTTTCAAGATGTTCTCGACGGATATGCCTTGCTCTTTAAGGTACTTAGCCGTACCGCTTGTGGCTATCACTTTGAAGCCAATATCATAAAGTCCTTTGATTATCTCTGTCGTCTTTGGTTTTTTATCGAGGTCGCGGAGTGAGACGAACACAGTACCTTCTGTCGGGATTCGGAGATTTGCAGAGATATGCGACTTGAGTATCGCTTCGCCAAAATCTTTTCCGAGTCCCATCACTTCACCTGTCGAGCGCATTTCAGGTCCTAAGAACATCTTGACCTTCGGAAATTTATCGAATGGAAAAACAGACTCTTTGATTGAGACAAAGTTGACATTCTTGTTGAAGTCTTTGATACCAAGGTCTTTCAGCTTCTTTCCAATCATCACCTTCGCTGCGATTTTCGCTAGCGGGCGACCTGTTGACTTCGCAACGAAAGGCACTGTGCGGCTGGCACGAGGATTCACTTCAAGTACATAGACGATCTCATCCTTGACAGCATACTGGACATTAATAAGCCCGATAACATTTAGAGCCTCGGCAAGTTTGCGAGTATGGCTTACGATAGTGTCATAGACTTTATCGGAAGCATCATACGGAGGAATAACGCTCGATGAATCACCCGAGTGGATACCTGCCTCTTCGATATGCTGCATAACACCGCCGATGACGATGTCGCCTGTCATATCACGGATAGCATCAACATCAAACTCGTAAGCATCTTCCAAAAATCTATCAATGAGAACAGGACGTTCGTTGCTTACGCCTTTTGCATTCTCCATGTATTCAGCTACCGATTCGGAGCGGTAGCATATTTCCATTGCCCGGCCCCCAAGCACGTAACTCGGACGAACCAGAACAGGATACCCGATTCGATCAGCGACTTCGACTGCCTCTTCTACAGTTGTTGCCGTGCCATACGGCGGGCATTTGATACCGAGGCTATCAATCAACTCGCCAAAACGCTTACGGTCTTCTGCCGCGTCGATGTTATCTGGTGCGGTACCGAGAATTTTAACTCCGGCAGCTTCGAGCGGTTTTGCAAGTTTGAGTGGTGTTTGTCCGCCGAAAGTAACAATCACTCCGTCGGGTTTTTCGTGGTCAAGGATATTCATCGTATCCTCAAAGGTCAGGGGCTCGAAGTAAAGCTTGTCGCAAGTGTCGTAATCGGTCGAGACTGTCTCGGGGTTGCAGTTGATCATTATCGTCTCATACCCCTCTTCGCGGAGTGCTTTCGCGGCATGTACGCAGCAATAATCGAACTCAATACCCTGCCCGATTCGGTTCGGACCTCCGCCAAGGATAGCTACTTTCTTGCGGTTCGTTCTGATGGACTCATTTTCCTGCTCGTAAGTGGAATAGTGGTACGGTGTCTCGGCGGCAAACTCTGCGGCACAGGTATCTACCGTCTTAAAAACGGGAATTACGCCGAGTTCTATGCGTCTGGAGCGGACTTCCGACTCGGTAACGCCAAAGATTTCAGCAAGTTGCTTATCACTAAATCCGTCGCGTTTTGCATCGACGAGAAGCTGGGTGGTTATATTGAACGAACTCATTAAGTGCAAATTTACGGAGAAAAGAATGGCTGTCTTCGATAAACCCATTTCAAACGAAAATATGTTAGCAACCAGTCAAATTTACCAGTCATGAATACTACGATCAACAAAGAGCTTTTTATCCTTAATCGCAAGCGACTTGCCGAAGGTTTGAAGCCGAATTCTATCGCTATACTCAACGCTAATGACATCATGCCGACAAATGCGGACGGCTCGATGCGCTTTAAGCAAAATAGCGATCTGTTCTATTTAACTGGTGTCGATCAAGAAGAGACCATACTCCTCGTCTTCCCCGATGCAGTCGAAGAAAAGAACCGTGAAGTCCTATTCTTGCGTGAGACAAGCGAATACCTTACTATTTGGGAAGGGAAAAAGTTATCGAAAGATGAAGCAACCAAGCTGACCGGGATTCAGAATGTTCAATGGCTATCCTCATTCGATAATCTCTTTCGTCAACTCATTACGCAGACAGAAAATATTTACCTTAACACAAACGAGCATGGTCGCTCAAGTTCTGTAGTCGAGACGCGAGATGCAAGGTTTATCACGCACTGCAAGTCGCTCTTCCCTCTCCACACATATCACCGTCTTGCGCCAATTCTGCAAAGTCTGCGTGAGGTGAAGTCACCTGCGGAAATAGATTGCATGCGAAAAGCATGTGAGATAACAGAACTTGGTTTCCGACGCATCTTGAAGTTTGTGAAGCCAGGGGTGATGGAGTATGAGATCGAAGCAGAGTATGCTCATGAGTTTATTCGTAATGGTGCGGGATTTGCTGATTATCAACCCATCATTGCATCCGGTGCAAGCGCTTGTGTATTACATTATGTCGAGAACAACAAAGCATGTAACGATGGCGAGCTTCTGCTAATGGATACTGCCGCAGGATATGCAAATTACAATGCTGATATGACGCGCACAATTCCTGTCAATGGTCGCTTCACAGATCGCCAACGACAAGTATATGATGCCGTGCATCGCGTCATGAAATCATCAACAGCATTTATGAAGCCGGGTGTAACGAAAAAAGAATGGCAAGATTATACCGAAGAGCTAACGACAAAAGAGTGCGTTGATTTAGGGCTCTTTACTATGGATGAGGTCAAGAACCAAGATACAAATAAACCGCTCGTAAAAAAATATTTTATGCACGGTGTCGGACACCATCTTGGTTTAGATGTGCATGATGTTGGCGATATGTTTGCGCCATTCCGAGCCGGCAATGTCTGGACTGTTGAGCCGGGTATCTACATCAAAGAAGAAGGTATCGGAGTTCGCTTAGAGAATAATATCTTGATCATCGCAAACGGTAATGAGGATTTGATGGCAACGATACCACTTGATGCCGGCGCAATTGAAGAGTTGATGAACGCTTAAAACAAATGCCTTGGTGGTAATGAGTTTTACCACCAAGGCACAAAGACACTAAGTTCACCAAGTAATATTACTGCTTGACTACTTTTCGTATGTAGGTTTTCCCGTCAGCATAGAGGCGGACAAAGTATGTCCCTGCCGCAAGTTCGTTGTTTGAATAGCTGATCGTGTTCTCCCCTGCCGAATACATTCCCGATGAGATAGAAGCCATGTGTTGACCAAAGATATTTAATAGATCGCATTCGACCTTCATTCGTTTATCAGAGTTGAATGAGATAGAAAGGTCGCTCAAGAATACAGTCGGATATACTCCATTTACTTTTAGCGGCTCGTAAGCTGTTTCTTCCTTCACATCAGCAGAGCCGTTGAACAAGAACCAGTATGGGTTATAGAGAGCAGCTTGGAACTGCAAGTACGTAAGGTTAAGATTTGCACCGTTCAAGAACAAGATAGACCGATTACTGACACTTGAAAAGGTCATAAAGTTGTCATTAGGCGCAAAACTTGGTTTATCGGCATCAAGTATATTACTACCGTTTATACTGTTGCTATAGAGTCCAAGTTCGAAGAGATCACCAGTTTCAAAGTTAGCTAAAGCAATGTCGTAAACGCCATTATCTCCAATAACAGTAAAAGCAACAATATCAGGATCTGTGTTACTGTAGGTGATATTACCCACGCTTATTCCTTCCGGTTGTGCAGGAATAAGGTTATATATTTTTTTCGTCCCGAAATTCATCTCATACATACTCCAATATGAATACGATGTACCTGCGATCTCTTCTTCATTGTATGCGTCGAAGGAGAGCTTATCATTATTTTTATTCGGCGACCAACTCATGACATCAGGATATTGAATCGTCTCAATACCATTACCATCACCACCCTCGACAGCCAATTCATACTTTGAGATAGTATTTCCATCAAAGATATAGATGTTGGGGTCTTGTGAATAATCAGAACTTAACGCCACATAACTTTCATCAGGTGCAACGGCTGCATTCCATAGATCACCTGTTTCTTGTATCTTCAAATTCGGGAAGTAACGTACTTCGCCTGTTGCCGCTATGATATAGTTAAGGAAACCATCTTGGTTGACAAACCAAATATTTGCACCGCTTCTGGGTGTGGTAAGTTGGGCTTTGCTTCCATCATTTGAGACACGGGCAGTTGCAGCAGGATCATTGAAAAGGAGTGGTGTTGCAGTAACTGTATCAAGGAATCCAATTGAGCCGTCTGCTGTCAAAAATGCTATGTGATCTGTACCCCCAGTTTGTGCCGGAACATCATTCTGATTATTATTCGTAGGTGCACCGCCGATACCAACGGCTGCAAAGCTGCTTTGCACAGTCGATAACTCACTACCAGAACCGAAGAGATCCGTCGCTGCTTTTTCACAGGCAAGTCGGCAGTCAATGAACTGGCTATTACGTGTCATGTAGTTCTGCAATGCACGATAGTATATCTTTGCGGTCTTGTCACGACCAATAGCATTGATGATAAGTGCTGCAGCTTTATTAGGAATTCCACTATTGATATGAACTCCGCCATTATCTTGCTCTGCCGTGAGCTGCTTAAACTCATTCATATGTGCCGGCTGCTTTGCAAGACCTGTCGGATTGTTCGGGTTTTCAAGGTCACGAAGACATGTGCCCTTCCCGGGTTTCATAACATCTTCACCAAGTTTGAGATTGATCGGATCGACCATCACGCCGAAAATATCAGCGCATGATTCATTCAGCGCACCTGGTTGGAATTCATAGACAAGGTTTGCAGTGTTCTCAATAACGCCATGCGTCATTTCATGCGCAGCTACATCAAGTCCGCCTGCAAGCGGCTTAAAATCTGAGGCTCCATCACCATAAATCATCAGCTTCCCTGTCCAGAACGCATTGTCCATGGCAGTGCCGCCATCAGTTGCATGGATGATACTAATGATAACTGAATTTTTATCATCGATCGCCTTACGTCCGAATGTATTTACATAGTAGTCATAACATATCTTCATGTTCGCATGAGCACTGACACCAGCTTTATCATTCCATGAGTTATTAGAAGATGTTACATGGAAGAGGTCTGCTTCACGAGTCAGGTCTTTGTTATTAAGTGAGAGCGTCATCGCTCCGCCTTCAGGTGAATTCGGTAGCTGTGATTTTCCTCCATCAAAGTTTGGTAGATCCCAAAGCGAGTAGTACTGACCATCAGAATGCTGATAAGTACGCATTGACTTCGACTGATTATTTAAGTCAGTGCCTGTTGCATTTGTAAACCCTGCAAGAGGCATCGATGCGCTTGCCGCTGGTGAAGAGAACGTACCAACCATCGTGATGGATGTTTTATGGTCGCGAGGTGTAAGCGAGCAGAATGCTTCGATAGAACGAATCACTTCACCGCTCTTGGCATCTACAACATAGACATATCGCTCATAAATATTTGGGAATACATCAACTTCATAAGCAAGTCGCATATTTTTTCCTTCGGGAAAGAATACGAGCTTTGCCGATGGTGATGGAATCTTGAGCATAACAGCAGCATTCCCTGTTACCGGAGCCCAACGCTCCTTTGCTTTCAAATCATTTGTTACATTGGCAATAGCAATTTGCGATGAAATAGAAGGAAGCGCAGATAATCCTTTTGCAGGAGAAGGTTCATACGTGCCATTGATCGTTGTAATCTCCCCATCAGTATCAAAATGCACATACAGATCGCGATTCCAAACAGGCACACCTTTATACATCTGTGCATAACGAACGTGGCGTAAACCAAGCTCGTCACGAGTATCGCTCATTACCGAAAGCTCGCTCTTCGGGTCGTTGAGCTTAAGGACAGGTGCAAGCCCAGTGAGCACATCAAGGGTAGCCGGTTTAACTGATTGCACTTCCTGTGATGACTTTTGATGCGGACGAGCGCGCCACATCCAGTTGACCGTGCCGTTACTCGAACGCAAAACTTTCCAGAGTCCTTGCGTTCTCGATGTTGTGCTCTTTTCTATTTGAATCGTCTCATGACGTTCGATCGGCATTGCCTGCTTTTGCGAAAATGTCTTATGGACAGAATGATCGGTCAGCTTTTTGCCCATCGTCTTTGCGCGGAAGCTATTCCAGTCTGAAAGCGCCGGTATCTTCGATACATCAAGTCCTTTGCGAGTTCGCGGATCGGTGTTTGCTTTTTGCGCGAATACATTCGCTGCCAGAGAAAGTGTGATAAGTACAACTGCGAATATTTTTTTCATGGTGGTTTATTTCGTCCGTCGTTGAATGTAGTTGGTAAGTAAATCGTAAAAACTTTGAAATACAGACGGTGGTGTTACCTCTGTATTTCCCCATTTGATACTATGGATTATGCTTCCAGAATCAAGCTGAATGACGGTTGTCATGTTGCCCGGGGTCGAAAACTCTGTTGAGCGGAATCCTGCTTCGTCCAGATAGCGGAAAAAGAATGAAGCCGAGTCAGATGTAGTAGCAAATAGGTCGGTTACTTTTTTCTCTTCAGCGGGCATTTGTAACCACCTTGTGACTTTACCTTCTGATGTAATACTAAAGCCGTTGTATGCCCCCGAAACACCGCCGCCTCGTGAGATAGAGATGATCTTTGTCGCGGAAGTAGTTGAAGAATTAGAAGAGCCGCATCCGCTAAAAGCGACAACAGCAAGAAGTAGTGGTAGTAGGCGTTTCATGTTTGGCAGTAGAGTTAAATAAATAGCTTTACAAAAATAAGCAATTATCACTACCATCCGAACAATTAACGTTACTTTAATCCAAATAGGAATTTCTCCGTTTCTGCAAAAAACTTCTCTTTTGCCTCGATAAAGGGAAAATGTCCGCATTCGGGTATTGATACGAGCTTTGACTTAAGAAGTCTCATGTGGAGATCGTCATAGCAAGCTTTCGGCATTGCATCAAATTCTCCGTAAATAATAAGAACCGGGCAAAGGATGTTAGCAAATTTTGTGCCGGGGGAGTAAAACCAATTCTCGGTGTAGATCTTCCGAAGCAACAAATTTCGTTCTTTATAGTCAATCGGAAACGTGAGACGCATACTATCGATAAGTGTCTTATTGTAGAGTCCGGTACGAAAGTTTATCAGAAAAAGTTTTTCGTATGCTTTCGAGTCTGCTTTTAGAAACTCCGGGCTTGACATAACCGTCTCCCTATCGATCATATCTTGTTGCGAGAATCGTTCTTTGATTGTATTTGATGCTTCAATCGTATATTTAGAATCATGGGCAGAAGGTGAGACAAGAATAAGCGCTTTTAAGCTGGATGGGTACTTTGCTGCATAGTTTTCTGCAAGCAAGCCGCCGAATGAATGTCCCAGCAACACCAACTTCTCAATGCCAAATGCTTTGCGCATTTCTTCGATGTCATCAACGAAGTACGAAAGCTGGATATGAGCGGAATCCATATTAGTATCGCTTTTTCCGTGAGCGCGCAGATCGAAGAATATAAGCTTATGCTTCTTTGCTAATTCGTTAAAGTGCGGGAGGAAATAAGAATGTTCTAATCCCGGACCACCATGCACAATAAGTATCGGCTCACCTTCACCGATAGTTTTATAGTAAAGCTTTGTGCCGTATATGTCTTTGTACCCCTCTTCGGTCTTGAGAGTTTGGCTCAATACATTTACTGATGCGACAAAAAAGAAGAGGAAAAATACTATTCTCATACTCATAATTTACGCAGCCAAAGCTACACTCCTCAACTCCTCTTCTCTTCTGACTATCTGCTCGATCTGGTTGATGAACCAGGGGTCTATCTTTGTGATAGAGCAGATATTTTCTGCGGTCATGCCGAGTTTGAAACCGTAGCGGATGGAGAAGATCATATCCGTGCGGCGCTGTCCGAGGCGTTCGCGGATGATCTGCAAAGTACGTGAGCGTTCTTCGGTGTCCATACCTTCAATGAGGAATTCTTCTTTACCGTCGGAGCCGAGTCCTGCCCTGCCTTGTTCAAGTGAGCGGATCGCTTTCTGGAATGCTTCTTTGAAGGTTCTACCAAATGACATTACCTCACCAACAGATTTCATCTGCACACCAAGCTGCGAGCTTGATGCTTCCAGACCTTTAAACTTCTCGAAATCCCAGCGCGGTATCTTGACGACAATATAATCAATCACGGGCTCGAACGATGCAGGCGTCGTCTTCGTAATGTCGTTCGGAATTTCATCAAGAGTATAACCAACTGCAAGTTTTGCTGCTATCTTCGCGATTGGGTAGCCCGTCGCTTTCGAGGCAAGTGCTGACGAACGCGAGACGCGCGGATTCATCTCGATAACAAGCAGTCTGCCGTCCTTCGGATTCACTGCGAACTGGATATTCGAGCCGCCCGTATCCACACCAATCGCACGAATAATTTTTATCGACGCATCGCGCATCTTCTGGTACTCTTTGTCTGTAAGCGTCTGTGCGGGAGCGACGGTTATCGAATCACCCGTATGAACACCCATAGGGTCAAAGTTCTCGATGGAGCAAATGATGACGACGTTATCTGCCGTATCGCGCATCACCTCAAGCTCGTACTCCTTCCAGCCGATGACGGATTCCTCGACTAGCACCTGCGTGACTGGTGAAGCATCAAGACCTTTCTGCACAGCTTCGCGGAATTCCTCCAAGTTGTAGGCAATGCCTCCACCTGTTCCGCCGAGCGTAAAACTTGGACGGATGATTGCCGGAAAGCCGACCATATCAACCAATTCCATCGCCTCTTCGACGTTATGGACGAACCCGCCGCGAGCCATCTCGAGGTTGATGGACTTCATCGTCTCTAAAAATTCTTCTCTGTCTTCGGCGCGCTTGATAGCGTCAGGTTTTGCACCGATAAGCTCAACGTCGTATTTCGTCAATATCCCTGCCCTATGGAGAGCCATAGCCGCATTGAGTGCCGTCTGCCCTCCCATTGTCGGGAGTATGGCATCGGGGCGTTCCTTGGCTATTATCGCCTCGATATATTCAGGTGTAATTGGCTCAATATAGGTCGCATCCGCCATTTCCGGGTCGGTCATGATGGTAGCAGGGTTGGAATTGATGAGAATGACGCGGTAGCCCTCCTCACGCAGCACCTTGCAGGCCTGCGCCCCGGAGTAGTCAAACTCACAGCCCTGACCGATAACAATAGGTCCAGAGCCAATAATCAAAATAGAGCGGATGTCAGTACGTTTGGGCATATTAATGCAAAAATACGGAAAGAATGGAAGGAATATCTTGAGTATATAACAAAGGCATCCGATAGAGTACTTGGTTTACTATGTAACTCAAAATGGTTTAGCACATATCACCGAATACGGACTGGTTTGTGAATACGATATACCTGTAAATAAATCGTATTATTCTACATCTCAAATAAGGGATTCTTTGGCATGGTTCTTGATTGTGTTACAATAATAAATAGAGTAGACTACTCTTCAGAGTTCTCTTATAAACTGATAGAAGTGAGGAAATTATGCTAAAGGTCATGTTCTTAATAGTGTTTCTTGGAGTATCGACGATCTCCCTCTCTCAAGAAAAAAGCGAATCTATGTCGTTTCGTATAACCGGTGGTTTGAACTTTGCATATATGAAAGAAGTCCCCCCACTTCTTGATGCATTCTCGAACTTAGGATTTATGGTTGGTGTGAACGGCAACATTGGTTCACATGTGTTCTTTCAACCGGGACTACAGTTCACATCGTACGGCAATGCAATCGTGCTTCCCGAAAGCGGAGCGGCACAAACCTCACGTCATGAAATGCTTGCAAACTTTATTCGTGTCCCGTTACAAGTCGGCTTACGTCTCTTTGACCCAAGCACAGTTCTTGGCATCTTCCCTTTTAACCTTGAAGTACGAGGCGGCGTATCGGGCTCTTTCCTTGTTGGTTATACTGATAAAGTAGTAAGTGGTCCTGATGCTGTTATTTCAAAAAGCGAAGTTGAGCCATTCCGTATGGGATGGGTAGTAGGCGCAGGTGTACGGCTAGTGTTCCTTTCAGTTGGAGTGGAATATGAGCACGGGTTGAATAATTTTTTCAAAAATAAAGGCGATTCAAAGCTCAATGCTTTCCATATTGTCCTCGGGGGATACTTATAAGAGATATACTATTTCCCTACGTGTATTAATTCAATCAACCCCGATAATATTTCGGGGATTTTATTGAAACATTTCATCGTATTTTTACGATAGAGATAGGATGAGCAACGTCAAGACCGAAGAGCTTTCAAAGAAATTCAAGGCACTCTCGCATCCGGCGAGGTTGGAGATCCTTGAGCTTCTCAAAGATAACGCCTGCATCTGCGGCGACATCGTTGATGTGCTCCCACTTGCACAGGCAACGGTCTCGCAGCACTTAAAGGTACTCAAGGAAGCTGGATTCATCTTCGGCGAGGTATCAGGCACAAAGGTATGCTACATGCTCAACCGTAAAGCACTTGATGAATTCAAGAAGGAAGTGCAGTTGCTCAAGATTTAATGATTTCTTAGTATTTTTTTACAACTATTTATCGTCTTTTTACGATTTAATGAGGACTAAAACATGAACATTCCCATACTATACCCACATATCTCCATCAATGTCACCGACGTTAAGCGTTCGACAGAGTTCTATCGTGCATTTTTTGGCGTTGAACCTCTAAAAGAACGTGAGGGCTACGCCAAGTTTGAGCTACAAAACCCGAAGTTGAACTTCACGCTCAACCGAGCGAATGGCATGCATCACGTCAGCTTAATAAATGCCTTGAACCACATGGGCTTTCAGGTGCAGTACCCTGAAGAGGTCATTGTCATGAATAAACGTTTGAAAGAGCGTGGATTCGTAACCGAAGAAGAAATGCTTACTACCTGCTGCTATGCAGTTCAAGACAAAACATGGGTAACTGACCCTGATGGTATCAAATGGGAAGTATTTGCAGTACTTGCAGATGCTGATTCATACAAAGATGGCAAATCATCAGCGGCTTGCTGTGTGCCGCTGGCTACACTTCCTTCGCTTATTGAGGTAGGAGCATAATAATATATATTACGTGTAGATTAAATTTTGATTATGCGGGGTGTCAATTGGCTTGGCACTCAGTATTTTTGCAGAACCACTTATGAA
This sequence comes from Kapaibacterium sp. (SeqCode), assembly GCA_046590205.1. Classification (GTDB taxonomy): domain Bacteria; phylum Bacteroidota; class Ignavibacteria; order Palsa-1295; family Palsa-1295; genus DATDEW01. The sequence goes on along the minus strand of JBKJTT010000058.1, from coordinate 22,892 downwards.
AAGAACAATACTGTTTCTATGCACCGGCAACTCTTGCCGCAGTCAAATGGCTGAAGGATTACTCAATAAGCTCGCAGGTGATACCTTCGCTGGATACAGTGCAGGTTCGCGTCCGGCAGGGTATGTGCATACCAAAGCTATTGATACAATGGCAGCAATGGGGATAGATATTTTCCATCAACAGTCGAAACCCATAGATGTCTTCAATGGACGTCTCTTCAACTTTGTGATTACTGTATGTGACAATGCAAAAGAAGAATGTCCTATCTTCCCTGGCGAACCGGTGACCGCGCATTGGGGATTTGAAGACCCTGCATTATTAGAAGGTACTGATGACTTCGTCAATAAAGAATTTCGTCGTATCGCCCTTGAGATAGAGCGACGCATACGTCTCTTCCTCGCAATACCGGAAGACAAACTTTCAGAACTCGACTACTTACAAGCAGTTCGAAATATAGGAACAACATGAGAAAGCAGCTACTCGCCGAAGCATTTGGTACGATGATGCTTGTCGTCATCGGCTGCGGAGCTATGGCTCTAAACGATGCAACAGGAGGAGCTATTGGTCATGCAAATGTTTGTCTTATCTTCGGAGTAACCGTAGCGATTCTTGTTATTGCTCTGGGACATATTTCAAGCTGTCATATAAACCCATCAGTAACGATCGCACTTTGGCTTGAAAAAAGATTTGAAGGAAGAAAAGTACTGCCGTATATCGGCGCACAGATCATCGGCGCTATCATAGGCGGTTTGGTCTTACGAATGTTCTTCTCCGGAAATTCAAATCTTGGCGCAACACTTCCTACTCTTTCTATGCAGCCAGCATTTACAATAGAGCTTATCATATCATCGATCTTGTTTGCAACCATACTTTTTATTACTCGCTATACTCATAAGGTCTGGGCAATTTCGATTACAGTTGGTGTAGCAGTATTCTTACTTGCATTCATCGCGGGACCACAAACCGGCGCGTCTATGAATCCTGCCCGTTCAATAGGACCTGCAATCGCATCGGGTAATTACTCCGCTCTCTGGGTGTATCTCCTCGCCCCAACACTGGGGATGATAATCCCGGGACTGCTTATTGCCAAAGATGGGGTCACTGTTTCGAGATAAATGCATAACGACAAGAGTCTTGTTTGTTCTCGTTTGGCAATAGGTCTTCTTCATAATAGCTATTCTAGCACTTCGAGGTGAACAACTTTTTCAAAATAATTTCCCTTCATTCCTTGCTGTGAATTTCCTTTTACTGACTCCCCCTTTGTGAGCATCACTTGTAGTTGTAGCTCACTATTGCGCGCCGCATCTGTCGGACGAACTGTCATCGGTAAAGCAGTGATTGTTGCTCCTTCATACCCATTTACGTTATCACCGACCACACGGCATGCTAATTGCAAATTACATTCCCACCCCGGAGCAAATTTGGAAAGCGAACTTGACCCGATTGTTTTCGGATCAATGTATGTCCATGCATTCCTGTATGGCTTTTCCACTTCATCATCTTTTGATCGACCAATAACAGTTAGTACCGTTCGCGCCTGGTTGCGCTTTACTTCAATCAGAAAACTCCCGTCAGAGCGTTTAAGAGATTTTTTTGTTTCGGCGTCCAGTACGTCAATGATCGTTTTGTCCTCATCACTCCATACACCATTATTTATATGGCATGCCATACAATTTTTTGACTTCGTGAGGATACCCACTCCAGGTGGGTACGCATAGGCATCTCCACTACTACTAATATCGGAAGCAAACTCCGGATGGAAGTACCTCTCTTGCCCGACAAACTGAACAACAGAAGACAATACTGTCAGGATTAGTGATACGATGATTGTACGTGTTTTCATTGGTGAGGGTCTTCATTTGCATAATTCTTGTGCCGCAACACTATAGAGTAATGCAGCGTCTCCTTCAAAAATTCCTTCCCCATCATTTCTTGCATGAAGACATCCTATGCCGAGATTCGGATTCGCATCCTCTACAGGCGAATCACTCGACGCAGCTACTTTCACTCCTGCTTCGATGAGTGAACGCCAGCGATATGCATTCTTCATTCGCTCTTTGCCAAGACGTTTTATCGCCCAATCTTTATCACTCGTCCAGAATTGTGGTTGAATGATAGCCCAAACGTCAAGTTCTTTGTAACGTTTGACATCTTCGGGTCGGACTATTTGTGCATGTTCGATACGTAGGATAGGTTGTAGGTTTGAGGTTGTAGGTTGTAGGGCGAGATGCTCTCTGACTTTTGTGAAGAGGTCGAGTGCTCTTGAGTTGGCGGCATCACCGATTGCATGAACAGCGATCTGTAAGCCGCTCTCGGCAGCGAGATTCATTAGCATCAATGCTTCATCGTCATCCATGAGACGAATGCCGCGATTACCAGGATCATCAGAATAATCTTCAAAAAGATGTGCGCCACGCGAGCCGAGTGCGCCATCAAGATAAAGTTTTATTCCTACAAGTTTCAGATTAGGATGAGTTGAATCATCCCACTCACCATTTTTAACTTTCTCTAAAAACAACTGCTTCCCTGTCGGTTTTGTCATATCGAGGAAGACATACGATGCAATGAGTGAATCGCCTTCGTCTTTATACAACTTTTTATATGGCTCCCACCACTCGGCGGGGATCCCCATATCATGCACTCCGACATGATGTTTTGCAAATTCCAGAAGTCCGGCACGGAGGATATTCGTGAGCGTCTGGTCATCATGCGGTGGCAGAGAATCATAGACAAGCGACATTGCCTCATCTATCAAGATACCTGTCGGCTCGCCGATATCATCGTTGAGAATCTCACCACCTACAGGAGAAACAGTGTTACTATCTACCCCGACAAACCGAAGCATTGCCGAGTTGCACCACATAGCATGTCCGTCAATACGGATGAGAGCAACAGGAATCTCGGATTCTATTTCGTCAATATCTGCCTTGGTTGGAAATCCAGTTGATCCCCACTTATTTTGATCCCAACCACGAAGCAAAATTACCCCTGTTGTTTTTTGACTTGCCTCGCGGACAACCTTCTGCACAGCAGCGATAGATGCACAATTATCAAGCTTCGGGTACAACACTTTGTATCCCGTTCCGTACACGTGGGCGTGGTAATCTATGAAGTTCATTTTTTCCGTTTTAAGAATTAAACACAAAGTAACAAAGGTCACAAAGGTTCACGAAGTATATTTGTACTATGATAATGGCACAAGCACTCCGAAAAGGAGACACTATCGGGCTGATCGCCCCTGCATCGAAGCCGCAAAAGCGGGAGAAGATCGATGGCAGCGTTCGGTATTTCGAGTCGCTTGGATACCGTGTCGCGCTCGGGAAGTCCATCGAGAAGGAATACGGCTACCTTGCAGGGATTGATAAAGAACGTGCAGACGATATTCACAACATATTCCGTGATAAAAAAGTGAGGGCGATGTTCTTCCTTCGCGGTGGGTATGGGACAATGCGGCTACTTCCCCATCTCGACTATGATCTGATAAAGCGTAATCCGAAGATAATTGTCGGATATAGTGATGCTACGTCGCTCTTTCTTGCAATTCATAAAATGACAGGTCTCGCCTCATGCTTTTTCGGACCAATGCCAGGCGTTGATATCTGGAATGGCTTTGACCCGTTCGCCGAAGAATGTATGTGGCGGGCTTTGACTTCAAGAAAACCATTCGGAGAACTACCGATGGATAAGACCGAAGGTCTTCCGCTCGTAAAAAACAGGAAGGAAGTCGTTGAAGGTCGGCTCTATTGCGGCAATATGACCGTCTTTTCATCGGTGATGGGCACACCGTATATGCCGTCGCTCAAGAACAGAGTATTCCTCTTTGAGGATGTTACTGAAGCGCCATACCGCATTGACCGCTACTTCGCACAGCTTGCAGCAAACGGCGCACTATCATCAGCCAAAGCAATTCTTCTCGGGCAATTCTCCGACTGCAACGAACCCGATAAAACAAAACCAACTCTTACCACCGAACAAGTAATCAAAGATCATCTCGGAAAGCTAACGATACCCGTCTTGACGAATCTTCCATTCGGTCATGTGCCGAGACAATGGACATTGCCGATGGGGGTTAAGGTTAGGGTTGAAGGGAAGAAAGTTAGTATTATCGAAAGTGTGTTGAAGTGAGACTCGCACGGTAAGACCGTGCGCTACCAATTCGTAATTTTTAGTTAGCACTCCTGCCCCGCTGCCCAGCCGCTGCTCCATGCCCACTGGAAGTTGTAGCCGCCCAGCCAGCCGGTTACATCTACTACTTCGCCGATGAAATAGAGACCGCTTACCGTTCGCGCTTCCATTGTTTTGCCGGAGAGTTCATTCGTATCAACACCGCCGACAGTTACTTCCGCTTTCTCGTAACCTTCTGTGCCTGCTGGATGCACTTCCCATCTATGAAGTTTGTCCGACGCTTCGCGGAGAGCTTTATCAGACATCTGATTCATCGGCTTTGATTCAATATTTTGCTCACACCATACTTGTGCAAATCGCTTCGAGAGAATTAGCGATAGTACCTTAACAAACTCCTGCTTCGATGAGCGGTGCTCGGCAAAGTATGAAGCAATATCGAAGTTCGGCAGAAGGTCAACCGTGATGCCTTCACCTTCTTTCCAATACGATGATATTTGCAGTATTGCAGGACCTGACAGACCCCTGTGAGTAAAGAGTAGATTCTCTCTAAATGAAATGTTACCTAACTTCACAATTGCATCAATAGATATACCGCTCAAGTCGCTATAGATCCTTCTGTCTTCGTTGCTCCATGTGAGTGGGACAAGTGCAGGTCTCGTAGGATTAACCTTCAAACCGAACTGTTCTGCGATCTGATAGCCGAAGTTCGTCGCGCCCATCTTCGGGATGGATAGACCGCCTGTTGCAATGACAAGCGAGGTGCAAGTCATCTCGCCGCTCGAAGTCTGCAACGAAAATGCTTCGCTCTTCTCTACGTTTGTAACTGTGCAATTTGTTTTAATCTCAACCTTTGCATCGTGGCATTCTTTGATGAGCATATCGATTATTTGCCGCGATGAATCGTCACAGAAAAGCTGACCGAGTGTTTTCTCATGATATGCAATCCCATGCTTCGTGACAAGCTTGATAAAGTCATCGGGGGTGTAGCGAGAGAGTGCTGATTTGCAGAAGTGAGGATTATCCGAGAGAAAACTTTTCGCCGGTGTTGCGAGATTGGTGAAGTTACATCTGCCGCCGCCGGATATTGCTATCTTTCGTGCGACAAGTACATTGTGTTCGATCACGAGTACTGAACGTCCTCGTTTGCCTGCTTCGATAGCAGCCATAAGCCCTGCGGCTCCGGCACCGATGATGATTACGTCGTACAATGTGGGGATAGTGATGGGTTATATGTAATGAGTGATGTGTCGCTGATAACAAACCCCGATGATATTGCTACCATCGGGGTTCGTAGAAATTACAAATAGCGTATTGCTATCTTAGCCCTGCTTTTCTTCGCCTGGTGCTTCTGCTTCATGTGTTGCTTCGGCAACCGGAGCTTCTGCTACAGGTGCTTCTTCTGTAGCAACTTCTGCAGTCTCTACTTCCGCTAACGCTGCGAATACATCAGCCGGCTTCTCTGGAGTAAGCATTTCTTCGGGAAGCTCAAATGAGCCGATCTCTGAAGATGCTTCGGCTGCCGGAGCGTCGCCGCCGGTAGAAGCTGTCTGCTTCTTGCCACTGCGCGGACGGCTCTTCTTGCCTTCACCGATAGATTCACCTTGAGGTACAGGATGCTTTGCATTGTACTCTTCGAGTGCTGCTGTATCTTGTCCTTTGAGCCATTCAGTTGCCGAGAGAACAATCTTCTTCGACTCGCTATCGAATTCGATAACGCGAAGTTCAAGTGTCTCATCGATCTTGAACGAATCACCAATGTTGCGTACCGACTGGAACGAGAGCTGCGATGCAGGGACGAAGCCGTCAATGCCTCCCGGAAGCTCTACGATCACGCCCTTATCAATGATACGGACGATCTTACCTATGGTATCAACACCTTCGCTGAATGCAGACGAAAGCGTATCCCATGGGTTATCCATGATCTGCTTGTGTCCGAGTGCGATGCGGCGGTTATCCATTTCCAAACCGAGGATCATCACGTCAAGCTCTTCGCCCTTTTTGATGATTTCGCCTGGATGGCGTACTTTCTTTGTCCATGATAGATCGGAGATATGAACAAGTCCGTCAACGCCCGGCTCAAGCTCGACGAATGCGCCGAAGTTGGTGAGGTTGCGTACTGTGCCTTTATGTACCGAACCGACAGGATACTTCTCAAGTATCTGTGTCCATGGATCAGGCTGAAGCTGCTTGACACCAAGCGAGATCTTCTTTGACTCTTGGTCAACAGAAAGAATGACGGCATCAACATCAACGCCCATCGTGAACATATCACGCGGATGTTTGACGTGCTGTGTCCAGCTCATTTCGCTTACGTGAATAAGTCCTTCGATGCCCTTCTCGATCTCGAGGAATGCACCATAATCTGTCATTGATACGATCTTGCCGCGTACACGCTGACCGACTGCATACTTCGACTCAACTTCCGACCACGGATGCGGAGTAAGCTGCTTCATGCCGAGCGAAATGCGCTTCTTGTTTTCATCGAAATCAAGAACAACGACCGTAACAATCTGATCAAGCTTGATGATCTCCGAAGGATGTGATACACGTCCCCATGAGAGATCGGTGATATGGACAAGACCATCAACACCACCAAGATCAACGAATGCGCCGAAATCAGCGATCGCCTTAACCTGACCTTCAAGTACCTGACCTTTTTCAAGTTTCTCAACGATGACAGAGCGCTGCTCGTCCATCGTCTCTTCCATCAGCACTTTGTGGCTGACGACAACATTTTCGTTCGGGTGGTTAACCTTCACAACGCGGACATCCATCGTCTGTCCGATATAGACATCAAAATCACGAACCGGCTTTACGTCAATTTGTGAACCCGGCATGAACGCTTCCATACCCATGAGGTCAACAACGATACCGCCTTTGATGCGGCGTACACACTTGACCTTCATTACCTCGCCTGTCTTCGCGGCGTTATTTACTTTCTCCCATACACGCAAAAGATCTGCGCGGCGGCGAGAAAGAACAAGTTTACCATCACGGTCTTCAACTTGCTCTAATAAGACTTCTACTTCATCACCAACTTTTACGTCCGGTGTATTTGAGAATTCTGAGCGAGAGATAAGCCCTTCGCTCTTGAATCCGATATCAACTGCTATTTCGCTTGTTGTGACTGCTACGACGCGACCGATAAGTACCTGATTTTCTTTGAGGGTACTAAAGGTAGTATCATAGAGCTTCATGAGATCATCTTTTTCGGCTTGATTATAGCCGCCGCCAAGTTTGGTCTGGGGGTCAATGATTGTGAAGTTACCTGCGCCGGTGCTGGCTGTTTTGATCGTTACGGTTGAAGGACCTTGTGGTTCTCTGGGGGCACGGTCGTTACGACGATTACCGCCGCCTGAACGATTACCTCCGCCGGAGCGGTTGCCGCTGCCGGTGTTAAGCCCGGGATTCGCTGCTGCGAATTCTTTCGTGATTAATTCTGCCATGTATACTGTCCGACGTAATGTTGAATAATGCCCCTCGCCGAATGCCGCCGGAAATAAAAATACCTCCGGCAAGGAGACTGTTTTTTACCCTTTTTTTCAGGGACGGGTAGAACAGAATGCCGGTCTATATGGTTCGGGAGGAGGAACCGTAGGGCACATTGAATGTGCAATGTAGAATGCTCAATGTACAATGTTTCCCCAATTGTACATTGTTAATTCTCAATTGTCAATTGTCCTGTCTCCTTCACCAACTTCACCGTCTCGACGCTCAGAGTTACTACTTTGCGTAGGAGCTTGATGATGTAGTCGGGTTCTTCGAGTTTGTTCGGGTCGTTGGTGATGCCGCTTCTTTTATCTGTCGAGACTTGGTACTGGTCTATTATCCAGTCAACTGCCGAGCGGTTGCCAAGTTTATACTCGAATGCTTCGGCTGGGATACCGCGAAGTGTGAGCTTGTCGTTATAGATTATGTCTGTCTTATCTTTCGAGAGCTTCATCTTAACCACGCTCAGATCAAGCCCCGCCCCGTCTTTCCAGACTTCCTCTAAGCGGTACTCCTTTGCGGATTCGTAGTTCACATGCAGGTCGGCGAGTTTCTTGCCAAGCTCCGAGAACTTCCAGAAGTCTTTCGAAATCGGGATGCGCGGCAACTCACGCCGCAAGTTCGCTGCATACTTCGTCCGGTACTGGGGATGATGCAGAAGACCATACACATAATAGAATATATCCCACTTGGTTATACTGTCCCCTTCTCCCTTTAAGGGAGAAGGGTTAGGGATGAGGGTAGAATCTTTCTTTTTCTTCCCCTTCCCCTCATTGTTCATTCTTAATTGCTCATTGAACATTGCAAGAGCCCAGTCCGTAATGTTCTCCCGCCTATTACTCCCGTCCTCATCATACACGTAGAATGGGAAGCATTGGGTCTTCTCTAGAAAGTCATGGCAAGCTATATCATTTATTACTACAACCTGAAATTCCTTGCTTGCACCACTTCCGCTTACACAGATTGAAACATTTTCTGTTTGTGCGAAAGGATAGAAAAATGGGTTTTGGTAAGTATCTTCGCTAAATGCTCGATCAAAGAATAAATATTGCTTAGTGAATGGTCTGTACGATGACACTCGTATGTTATCTATGTCTATCTCGACCTTCTTTCCTCGAAGAAGTGTTCGTTTTGTATTGCGTATCCACTTTAATGTTTTTTCATCAACGCTCAAGAAACTGTCTAAGTCTTTAGGCTGACCTCTCCTATGCCATCTATCAAGTTCAGAGTTGTAATTGTCGACCATTCTGCCAGCTTGCGAGAACAGTTTTGCATCATCATAATTATAAGTATATGAATCGTTATTAGTCTTAACTCCATTACTAAAATTTACGAATATAGCTTTGACCTCTGTATTACGTTTTGCCTCTTTTGACCCCATAGGAATAAAGGCATCAAAGTCAACCGTTATGCCTTCATTTAACCAATTGTTGTTATTATCGGGATTTAACTCTTGCCACTCTACTGCCAACTTATTATTTTTAGAATTCAAATACCTGTATTTATCTCCGCGTTTCCAGAATTCATCTACACGAGAATAATAAATTTTTCCAGACTCTTCGCTTGCTTGCTTTTTTACAAGCAAGTTTATACTTACTCCAACTTGAATACCAAAAACATTGTGGGTTGTACCTGATAGTTTTGGATTCTTTCTGACATTGCCCCCAAGATCAAGAATATACAAAGATGAGAAATCTTGACTAAGATGCTTTCTCATTCCATCAAAAGCGATACCTTCGAGAAAACTATTATTCGTTACATATGCTATTACACCTTCTTCACCTATTCGATCACTTGCATAGCGAAATGCTTTTACGTATGGGTCACTTAATTGATTTACCAATGTTGCCTTACTATCTTTCGCATACGTCTCATTTACTCTCTTATCAATGACGGGATATTTTCTGTTCTTATTATTGTCATTCTCATTAACCTGCCCTGCATTATATGGTGGGTTGCCGATGATGACGAAGATGGGCGAGCGTTTTTGTTTGTTTACGCGCTCGGAGTTTTCCGTGCTGAAGAGCGTTGCCTGCGCCGGCTCTGCCAGCTCGAAGGTATCTACAAGGCAGATGCCGTCGAAGGGTTCGTACTTTCCTGTTTGCGTATAGAACTCATGCTCGATGTTCATACTTGCGATGTAGTACGGCAGGAGCATGACCTCATTGCAATGGAGTTCGCCGTGATATTTTTTTGGGAGCTTCGTCTTGGGTATCTCGCGCATGATACGCATCAGGAAGTTGCCCGTCCCGACAAATGGGTCAAGGATATGCACACCTTCATCACCGAGCGACCTATCGAACTCCGTTTGTAAAATATGCTCGACCGAACGCACCATAAAATCCACAATGGGCTGCGGCGTATAGACGATGCCATGTGTATCGGCAACCTTTACTGCGAACCCCTGGAAGAACTTCTCATAGACGGTATTGAGGAAGCTCTGCTTTTGGCTCCACTCGGATATAGATTCCGCGCGCCGCTCAAGTGCCACATAAAAATGATCGAGCGGAGCGAAGAACTCCTTCTTATTAAAGCTGCGTGAAGTCAGCGCATCAATGACGTTCTCTATCTCGGAGGCGATGACGTTGCGTCGGATAAAATCGGGATTAGCAAAGACGGAGCCAAAGATGCGGCTCGTGAGCAAATGCTGGACAAGCATTTCTTCTATCGCAGGGTCAGCGAGGTTGGGATTAATCGAAGCACGGCATAACTCTGCGAAGTTCTTGAATGCGTCGCGGAACTTGAGGTTGCTCTTCTTCTCTTCTTCTATCATCTGCACCAGCTTTGTGGCAGAATCAGGAATGCGGTCTTTGAACTGGTTTACTATTTCTTCCCAGTTCACCTGCTCGTTTGCTTTATATCCGAAGAAATCCTCGAGGCAGTTGCAGAGCGACTCGGGATTGGTGAGGTCGTAGGTATCAACAAACGTAGTGTCCTGGTAGAGGACAGCTTTGAGCGGCTCTTGAAAAAGAATATTATTTCTCGGATACCCTTTATCAAACTTGGACTGAATTTCTTTTTTCAGGTCATCGCCTGAATCCTTCGCCTCCCAATATCCCATGACGATGGAGTAGCCATCGAGCAATGCGCCGTCAACCGAACCCTTGTTCTTATTCGAGAGCGTAATACCGTACTCTTCAATGAACGACCATTTCAGTTTGCGCGAGTATGTTACAAGCAACTCCTGAAACGCATTTCGGACGGAGGTCTCTTTAATCACGCCATGCTTCTTGAACTCCTCAAGCGCAGCGTAATACTCTTTGATGGGTTTGTGCGAAGGTTTGATATCAAGCATGTACGAAAATACGACTGGGATTAATGGGATTGATGGGATTTGGTGGATTTTTGGGGGATAGCTCCGTTAGGAGCGACATGTCGGTAGCGCAGGGCGTAAGCCCTGGGAAAAGATAACCACACCACCCCAAAAGCCCCGTAGGGGCGACACGTCACAAAAATTTCGATCAAATACAAACCTCGCTAACATGCCGCTCCTAACGGAGCTATACTTGTTTGTAAATTCTCTATTCCCAGTGCTTACGCACTGCGCTACCGACGTTACACTCCTAACGGAGCTGGGAATTCAAAATTCCAAACGATTCTCAGGGCTGGAGTTTACACTGAGCGAGCGAATGTGCACTGCGCTACCGACGTTACGCTCCTAGCGGAGCTGGGAAATGTGCCCCTACGATAGGTGCCCATCTGAAATGGCGTAAACATTGGGGTTCAGGGCGTTGGGCTTATCTTCAACATTTTATTTTATTGGCATGTAAGAAGTTAAGAAATACTTTCGGTAGGCATCTTGCAAACAGGCAGAAAGTTTTGTAATTTCCCAGCCGGATTTCGCGCGCCCGGCATCCAACTATCAACTATCCACTATCAAAACTATCAACTATGATGTGTGTAAATTTATGGCACCAGGGTATGGAATCTTGTGAGTGTGTAATGTTAGTTGCCATATAAATCAATGAGTTACGGCGAGTCAGTTGCGACAGATATTGCAGATGCAGGTAACGCGGCGTCCTCGTACGCTCCCTGTGGGAAGGTGGTCTTCGGTGGCATTATTAGCCCAAAAAGCCTGTTGATATTATGACATTTTAAACATAATTATATGACAATGAAACATTTACTACAAGCGGTCTCCCTCTCCTTTTTTCTCTTCCTGATTGCCGGCTGTGATAACGGCACAACAACCGATACGACAGGCGCACCAAGCAAGGTCGAATACGATTATTCAGGGTCTCAATCGGGTTCGTTCAAGGTGAACGGAGCGTATCCGTCGCAAAAAAACGGTTCCGGCGCAAGCTCGACTCTTTCATCAGATCGGAAATCGGTAACGATCTCAGCTATAACCTGGACAAAATCCGGTAGCGAAGCTAACTTCATTAGCATAACCTTAGGTAGTAGTGTGGCAATTCAGGATAACCAGACGTTCACACTTACCGATCCGAATTCCAATGCTGTTGTCATCAGCGGCTATGGCCTCAACTATCCGGCCTATTCCCCTTCGGAAGCGTATCTGGCAATAAGCGGAAGCATCAAACTAACTACCGTAAAGGACAATCAGATCAAAGCTACGTTCGATTTTGTCACAAAGAACAATGCAGGAAATACGATCACCATTTCGAACGGAATGGTTGACGCAAAGTACTGAACACCAGCAGCATAAGGTGTTTGAGGGCATCAGCATACATCTGTTCTACGATAACCATGATCCCAACTTTGCAAAAAAAGAGGTAATCTGTAAAATAAATAGGAAATAATGACGGTTACGGGAATTCCGTGGGACACTTTTCCGTTGTATGCTTCCCGTGAATGAAGCAACCCTTCAAAACGGTCAAAAAACGAGTGTTCATTGACATGGAGATTAGAGTGAGTTTTGTAACTCGCTCTTAAATATAGTCAGCGGATGAGGAAAGGTACTTGCTAAAGACGAACAGAAATGTTCGTTTCTAAGGCGAGTTCTATAACTCATCTTAGCAGCAAGCAACCGTGAATATTTGAATTCATACTTGCATCATAAACTACCTAGATTATGATCAGTATCAAACTAATACGCTAGTAGAGTAGAGATACAATTACTACGGAGAGTTTGATCCTGGCTCAGGACGAACGCTGGCGGCGTGCTTAACACATGCAAGTCAAGGACTGTAGCAATACAGGACTGGCGCACGGGTGCGGAACACGTAGGTAATCTGCCCTTTAGGGAAGAACAACCCGTCGAAAGACGGGCTAAAACTTCGTAATATCACGAGACGGCATCGTTTTGTGATCAAATTTTCTAAGGGATGAGCCTGCTACTGATCGTAGCCTTGGTGAGCCGTTACCTCACCAACTAGCTAATCAGACGCATACTCATCTCAAACCGCCGGAGCTTTCAAAATCTAATGATGCCATCAAATTTATTACGGGGTATTAATCTCTCTTTCGAAAGGCTATCCCCCTGTTTAAGGTAGATTGTATACGTGTTACGCACCCGTGCGCCGGTCGCCACCAAATATTGCTATTCGTGCTGCCCCTCGACTTGCATGTATTAAGCCTGCCGCTAGCGTTCATCCTGAGCCAGGATCAAACTCTCCATTGTAAAAGTAATTTGATCTGGATTATTCACAATCCAGGAATGTCTGTTCAGGGTCTAGCATGTAATTATGAGCTTAAGTATCACTACTCGCTCCTTCAGATGTACACTCCTTATTTGAGTTATCTGCTACATTTTTTTGGTTTCAATTTTTTCAAAGAACTTCCAAATTAGCTATAAGTTATAAGTTTAAAGTTATAAGTTAAAAACCAATTGGTTAATTATCTATTATCAAGTACTCGGCTTTTAACGCCTTTCTCCTTCTAAATCTCTTAATGAACGTCCCACATTTTCATTTGCGGGCTGCAAAAGTACATATCCTTTTCCTATCCTCCAAATTTATTTTAATTATTTTTAAAATATTTTTAGACTCCTATACTTAACTCTTACAACCTCAAATAACGGGCTGCAAATGTATAAAGTTTTTCTTAATCACAAACTCTTTTTTTAAAGTTTTTTTGAATGATTTAAATAATCTTCGTAAAGCATTGATTTACTGAGTATTATTTTTTGAATCATTTACTTTATGAACCAACAAAAATAAGGCTTTAGCAAAAAATAGAGGCTTCAAATATCCTTTTTTTTTAAAGAACCTATTTCATATTAATGAACTGCAAAGGAATCTCATAATCTCCTTTTCTACATAAAGCAATAACTGCTTGCAAATCATTGATATTCTTGCTTGAAACGCGGATAATATCGTCCATTAATTGTGCTGTTACTTTTATTTTACTGTCTTTAATGTCTTTTAATATTTTTTTGGATGCTTCTTTTTCTAATCCTTGACGAATTTTTATTTCTTTTTTTATCACCATTCCTGAAGGGTAATGTGCTTTGCTTTCGTCCAAACAGCGAGGGTCTAAGCCCTGTTTAATCATGCGGCTATGAATAGCATCAATGATTGCTGTTAATCGCATATCATGCTCCGTAACAATAGAAATGATTAAATCTTTTTTATTTAACTCTACTTCACTTTTTGAATCTCGAAAATCGAAACGATTTAAAATTTCTTTTTTTGCTACGTTTATAGCATTATCAAGAGTTTGAGGGTCAGCTTTACTTGTAATATCAAATGATGGCATAATATAATCAGTTTTTAGTATTTGGTTGTTAGTTGTTAGAAAACATCTAAAATATTTAATAAAAGTAATAATTTTTAGAAAGTATTAAAATTTGAAGATTTCTTTTAAAAAGTTTAACTATTTGTTTGTAACTATCTGTGTCTTTTATTCGTCCTGTTCAATATATTTGGAGTACATCACCAAACTAGACCTATAATGTTTAAGAAAATTATTTTAACATCTCTATTAATTGTATTTGTTCAATTAGCTAATGCTCAAAAAATAACACAATTCAGTGGCGATTCTGTTAAGTTTATTAAAGAACTAAATGATTATTTCTATGATAATTCGGCCAATAAAAAAGAAGCTGAAGAATATATTTTAAATTTCGGTAAAATTTGGAAGTCTCCTGATTTTTCAAGCAAATACAGAGCTGCGATTTATAAAACTAGTAATTCCATGTTACAGCGTAAATTAAAGCCTTTTCCCTATTTTATTAGTTATTTAAATGCTGTAGTAAACTTTATAAATTCCAAACAAAACCCTGAGGTATTTGACAACTGGCAACTGTGTATTGAAAAAATATTCAACTCAAAAAATTTAAAAAACTTTGGAGAGTATTTAGAAATGAGTGAAAATATTTTCACTAATAATACATTCTATAAATCACCCACTTATAGTTATAGAAGTGAACAAGCCAGCTATAAATTTGAATTCGATTCTATACCAAAAGTTGTGTTTCCAAAGTTTACATTGGTTGGCTCAAGTCCTCGTGGCGACTCTATTTCAATAGAAAATATCCAGGGAACCTATTACCCTTCCACTGGAAAATTTGCAGGAAAAGGTGGGCGATTAAGTTGGAAACGAACGGGTGTAGGAGATGATGTGTATGCTGATTTGATAAGAGTTAATTTAGATTGTAAAACGGGTGGTTATATATCAGATTCGGCAACATTTGTTGGTAAGCAATATTTTGATGTGCCACAAAAAGGGAGAGTAAACGATAAAATCGTAACTGAAAATGGAGATCCAACTTACCCCCGTTTTGACTCATACAGTAAACGTTTAGTAGTAAAAAACATTTATCCTGATGTGGATTATGATGGTGGTTTTGGTATGCGTGGAAATAAATTTGTTGGTTCAGGTAATGCTCAAAACCCTGCTAGATTACTATTTAAAAGAAATAACACTAGGTTCTTAGAAATTTCAGCACGTTCTTTTTCAATGACCAAAGAAAAAATAAATGCAAAACCTGCGGCTGTAAAATTTTATTTAGAAAAAGATTCAATTATTCATCCAGGATTAAGCTTTGTATATCAGGTAGAAAAGAAAACAGTAACTTTATTAAGAACAGATGATGGTCTTGAAAAATCACCATTTTTTAATACTTACCATAAAGTAGATATGTATTTTGAACAGTTGGTATGGAAAATTGATGAGCCGAAAATTGATTTTAATTTCTTACCAAACAATACACAAGGAGAAGCTTTTTTTGAGTCACAAGATTTCTTTTCAAGAGGAAGAATGGAGGCTATTAAGGGGATGGAGAATATTAGTCCTGTAACCAAAATGAATGATTACTATAACAACAATGGTAATTTGTTAACATTTACGGTAGTTGATTTTGCTAAATACATTAAATATTTGGCTGTAGATTTAAGACCTATTATTTTTAAAATGGCCATTTTTGGTTTAATTTATTATGAACCAGAAACTGATTTAGTAACTATTAGGCCTCGTTTATTTGATTATATCAAAGATTTAAAACACGAGAAAGATTACGACATTATTACCATCCACTCTTTTTTTACAGAAGAGTACAGGAAACATGCTCCTAATCAAAATAACGCTACTATGAGCTTGGTAAACAACTCATATGATATTACAGTGAGAGGTGTTGAAAATATTTTATTAAGCGACACTCAAAAAGTATTTATGTTTCCAAAACATAATGAGTTAGTTTTAAAGAAAAATAGAACCATTGAATTTTCGGGAACTGTAGCCTCTGGTAAGTTTGAGTTTCATGGTAAAGACTTTGTATTTGATTATGACTTATTTAAAGTGAAAATGAAAACGATTGATTCTTGTAGAATTTATGTTGTATCAAGGGAACCAGATATTAATGGCAATTATCCATTTAGAAGAGTGCAAACAGTTATTGAAAACCTAAACGGTGAATTGAGAATTGATGCACCTAAAAATCATAGTGGATTTGGCAAAGCATCTACGTTTCCACAATTTCAAAGCTTTAAAGAAAGTTACACTTACTACGATAAGAAAAATATTTTTAAAGGTGTTTACAATCGTGACAAGTTCTATTACAAACTCGATCCATTTACTATGGATAGTTTAGATAACTTTAGAAATGAAGGCTTGATATTTGAAGGAGAATTTTCTTCAGCAGGCATTTTTCCTACATTTAGAGAGCAATTATCATTACAAAAAGATTATTCGTTAGGATTCATCAGAAAAACGCCTCCGGGAGGATTTCAAGTATATGGCGGAAAAGCAAAATTTGAAAATGAAATTAAATTAAGTAATAAAGGATTACGAGCCGATGGTGATTTAAATTATGTAACCTCCACTACCCGCTCAAAAGATTTTATTTTCTTTCCAGATAGTATGAATACATTGGCAAATTCGTTTGATTTAAAAGAGCAAATTGATCCTATTGAATTCCCTCAAGCTCATGGCGATACTGTATTTGTTCACTGGATGCCTTATAAAGATATAATGAACGCCAGCGACAAAGCCAGTCCATTTAAAACTTACAATGGCAAATGTACCTTTAGAGGAAAATATGCTTTAAGTCCTTTAGAGTTACATGGAAATGGAGTTATTGACATGGTAAAGGCAGATATTGAAGCCGTGAATATCCTATTTAAACAACATCAATTTTTTTCAGATACTGCTAATTTTCATTTGAAAGCCATTGATGAAGAAGGTTTAACTTTTGCATCAGATAACGTGAATGCAAAAATGGACTTAGATAAACGTGTGGGAGAATTTGTAGCTAACGGTAAAGCCTCAGTTGTTAGATTTCCTAAAAACCAATACATAGCGTATATGGAACGCTTTAAATGGTTTATGGATAGTGAGGAAATTCAATTAGGCGATGAAAATAAAAAACTAGATGGTAGTGTAGAAAATGCCTTAGACTTAGAGGGTCCCGAATTCATTTCTGTTCATCCAAAACAAGATTCTTTACGATTTTTAGCACCTGCAGCTAAATATAGTTTAAGAAAATGTATAATAAATTGTATTAACGTTCCTTTTATAAATGTAGCGGATGCGCGGCTATATCCTGATTCAGGGAAAGTTACCATTTTTAGAAATGCAGTTATTGATACATTAAAAAATGCCAACATTATGGCAAATATTGTTACAAAATATCACAATATTAGAAATGTAACAGCCAATATATTCGGCAGAAAAAGTTATCTCGCAACAGGAGAATATCAATACTTAGATGAAAACAATAAACCGTATTTAATTAAATTTAATACCATTAAGCCTGATACTACCGGACAAACAGTTTCGGAAGGTATTATCTCGGAAGAATCTAAATTCCAATTCAACGATTATTTTAGTTTTGCAGGAAAAGTATTTTTATTTGCTCAAAATAAATTTTTAACCTACGAAGGCGGAACAAAAATTGTGCATGCTTGTGGTAAAATTGGAAAAGCATATTTAAAATTTAATGGAGAAATTGATCCTAACGACATCTTAATTCCATTGCCAGAAAACACAACCGATATGAATGGAAAAGCAGTTGGTTCTGCTATTATTTATGGGCAAGATACCAATATGGTTTACTCGTCATTCGTTTCCTTAAGAGGTGGGAGAAAAGATGTGGATGTAATCAGTGCAAGTGGTTTCCTTGGTTTTGATAAAGAATCAAAAGAATACCGAATCTCAAATAAAGAGAAATTAGTAGAACAATCATTACCTGGTAATTATATTAGTTTAAATACAGAAAATTGTAAAGTGTATGCCGAAGGTAAAATGGACCTAGGTGCTGATTTAGGTCAAGTACAATTTAATACCATTGGTATTGCTACTCATAGTACTATAAATGATTCGGCCACTTTTGAATTGATGAGTACTATTGATTTCTTTTTTGATAAAGGTGCTTTAAAAAAAATGGTGAAAGATGTGGAGGTATATAATAATACGTTAGAGCCAATTGATTTTAGTAATAAAGTATTTAACAAAGGTATTACTGAAATATTAGGAAAAGATAAAGGAGATAAGGTTATAGCTGATTTAAATTTAAATGGAAATATTAAAAAATTCCCTGATGAATTTGAAAAAACATTTATGATAACCAATACAGAAATGAGATATGATAAAGCGAGCCGTTCGTTTTTATCAGTTGGAAAAATTGGCTTAGGTGCAATAAATAAAAATGAGGTTTACAGACAAGTGCCTGGAAACATTCAAATTCAACGTAAAAAAGGTGGAGATAATTTTACTTTGTATTTTGAGTTAGACCCACAAACATGGTATTACTTCTATTACTTTAAAGGCGTTATGAGCGTTGTAAGTAGCAATGCTGAATTTAATAATACTATTAAAGAATTAAAATCTAAAGACAAAAAACAAGATGTAAAAAGTGGTCCAGGGTTTCAATTTAATATTTGTAGTCCAACTAAAAGGGATATGTTTTTAAGAAAGATGAAACAAGCGAATGCTAGTGTTGAAGATAATTAAACTATGCGGTACTCTTTAATATTTTTATTAGTACTAAGTATCAAAATTAGTACGGCTCAAATTTTTGTTAGAGCTTTTAATTACAGGCCTACTGGTGAATTTGGTTTTGCATTTAAACCAACCTACTCTGCTGAGATTGGCTACATGCCCGAATTTGAAGATGGTTCATGGATAAGAATCTGTGCTTCTGTTTCTTATTTGGTTATGAAAACTAGATTAGATACTTTTCCAATTTACGCTGTAAAATCTGGCAATGGAACAAGTATTTTACCCGGAACTCAAAGTTTTCATAAATATAATTTACTACAAATACATGGAGGAATTGATGTTGCTGTTTTTAAACGCGAAAAGTTTTTTGCCTATATAGGTACTGATGTAATCATAGGCGCTGCAAGTGTTGAATACACCTCTAATGTAAACACATTAATAAATGAAGGCTATTCGGGAGGCGGAACAATAATTGGAAGTAGATTTAGATTAGGACTTCAATACGACATAACCTATAACGTTGGTATTATTGCTCATGTTAGCCGCTCTGTAGGATTACTATCTGAACCTAGAGCACTAAATTGGGCTAATGATTACGGTATAGGTATTAGGTATCAATTTGATTATTAAAAAACATTACTCATGTATAAAACTAAAGTTTTAATTAATCTCTTTATTATTTTGAGTCTTACGGTAATAAGTTCTTGTAAAAAAGCACTCAAAAATATGGATGATTATTATCCAAAAGTAAATATTGTTTCTGCCGAAATACAAACAGATGGTCGTGTTTTAGTAACAGGTCAAATTGATTCAGAAGGTGATGCACCAATTGAACATCTAGGCTTTTGTTGCAACACAAAGCCTAATCCAAATATTGGCGATAGGCAAATCATAGCAGATTTTAATGGAAATACGTTTACTGCTCTGTATTCGGGATTAGATGTGGACTCTGTTTATTATTTTAGAACTTGGGCAACAAATAAATACGGTTATAAATACGGCACAGAAACCTCCTTAGGAAATATTATTGCACCTCCCGTAACACCAGCTTGCTCATTACCGATTAGTTATTTGGATAATGGAACAGGTAATGGATCTACAAGCTATTATTATGTGAGCGTGCCAACTAGCTCGTTTCAATTTTGGGAATTTAACGCCTCTCCACAATCGGGAAACGCCTTAAATTTTAAATTTGGTTCAGCCATTACAACTGGTATTTATACTACAGAAAACAATTACAGTCCTCAGTCAGGCAATGTATTTGTATCATTTCAATTTGGTTGGTTAGGTTCTTTTTCGCTTGAAAGCGGTTCGAAAGTTTATGTAAACACTATTGGAAAAGATACTTTTGATATCACCATATGTAATGCGCCTTGGAAATACAATACGTCAACTACATTTACATTAAACACCCGTTTTACTTGTCCTGATTAGTATTAAACAGATTTATAGAACTCAAACAGGTCAACAGCTTGTTTAGCTTCTTTTACATCATGTACTCTTAAAATTTTAGCGCCATTTTGCAAGGCTAATGTATTAAGTACCGTTGTACCATTTAAAGCTGTTACAGGCGAGGTATGAATTACTTTATTAATCATTGATTTACGTGAAAGGCCAACCAATAAAGGATAATCAAATGATGTAAATTCATTTAAGTATTTTAGTAATTCAAAATTATGCTCTACTGTTTTACCAAAGCCAAAGCCTACATCTAATATTAGTTTATTAAAACCTACGCTTTTGCAATGCTCTAGTTTTGCTTCGTAATACGCATGAATATCCTTTACAACGTTTTCATAGTTTGGGTTTTTCTGCATGTTTTGTGGTGTTCCTTGCATGTGCATTAATACATAAGCAATTTGATGCTTTGATACCACATCAATCATTTTATTATCAAGTTGACCACCCGAAATATCATTAATAATATCAGCACCCAAATCAATAGCAAATTCAGCCACCTCTGATAAATAAGTATCGACTGATATAAATATTTTTGGAAATTCTTTTCTTAATTTAATTAATGGTTCTCTTAATCTAATTATTTCGTCTTTTACCGAAACCGCTATTGCATTAGGCCTAGATGAAGCTGCGCCAATATCAATAATAGTAGCGCCTTCCATAATTTTCATTTCAGCATCTTTAACAATATCTGTAACCGAAGAAAACTTACCGCCATCATAAAAACTATCAGGCGTAATATTAATAATAGCCATCACCTGAGCTTTTTTAAAACTCAATTGTTTGCCATTTGTTAAATACGTTTTGTTCATTTTTGTTAAATTAGCGTGCACTAGTTACAAAGTAGTACCGTTAAGGTAGTAATAAAATTGATAATTAGTAAAAATTTAGACAAACCACAGAATTCATAAAATGAACACAACATCTTCGCAATACGACTCAGCAATTAAATTATGTAAGGATCTTTTTTTAAAGAAAATGAAAGATTATGGAACCGCTTGGCGTAACCTACGCCCTACTTCCTTAACCGACCAAATTTTTATTAAAGCCCAGCGCATTAAAAGTATTGAAGAAAAAGGCACACAAAAGGTGTTAGATGATATTACTGGCGAATATATTGGAATCATTAACTACTGCATTATCTCTTTAATTCAATTAGAATTAGCGGATGATACCCGTGTAGAATTACCTTACGAAGAAGTAGAGCAACTTTACAATAAATACAGCACGCAAACCAAACAGTTAATGGAAGATAAAAACCATGATTATGGAGAAGCTTGGAGAGATATGCGCATTAGCTCTTTAACAGATTTAATTTTAATGAAGATTTTTAGAGTAAAACAAATTGAAGATAATAAAGGACAAACCATTGTAAGCGAAGGCGTGGATGCCAATTACATGGATATGCTGAATTACTCAGTGTTTGCTTTAATTAAATTGAAGGGGTAAATAAAAGATGGAAGACAAAGAACAGTGACAAAAAACCAAACCCATACAAACCCATACAAAGCCAACCAAAAACTGCTTGCTTTATACAGTTTTTTGACAGAAAACCGTTCCTATAAGAGAGTTACCGGGCATTGTCAAATGACACTCAAACAAACAATATGAGCATAGACAACATCAGACAATACATTAAAGAGAAAGCGGAACAATTCGGTGCTAAGACAGACAACGAATTCAATAAACCTTATGTTGAAAGAAACAATACAGGACAAGAGGCTTTAAAAGACAACGGGGCATATTTTGGTTTTATTAATCCAGAGGAAGAAGCTTCAGGACCATTCCACGACTTCTCATTAACTATATTTCCAAATGACCAAGACAAACCTTGGTTAATTTGTTTGGGTATTGGTTCAAGTGGTTTTAAAAATGACTATGAACTTGCCACCTACCCTGGACTAAGACGGTTATTTTCTAAACTCATTAATGAAAAAGGTTTTTGTAAATCGGACTTCTCGGATATTGAAACAAGTTTGCCAAAATCAATTACTGGTAGCGTAGATTTACAACACGTAAAAAACACAATAAAAACATACACAAAAGTTTTACCTGCTTGCCAAATTGTTGATGACCCAGAAAGCGAAGCAGGCAAGAAAATAATTGCTGCATTTGTAGCTGGCTATGCAAAACTTAGAGACTGGCCATCGAACAAAGACCATCGAAAAGCAATTTCTGATGCATTAGAACCTTTCCTCAAATCGGAAACAATAGATGAAGCAGAAGAAATAAAAAATCTCTTGAATGAGAGAAAATATATTGTTCTTCAAGGTCCTCCGGGAACCGGAAAAACAAGAACAGCAAAAGAGGTTGCTGAAAAAATTAAAGCAAAAATATTTTTTACCCAATTCCACGCAGAAACAAGTTTTTCAGATTTTATATTTGGTATTCGGCCAGACCTTAATAATAAAGAACTCAGCTACAAAGAAAATTTAGGAAGCTTTACGGAAGCATTGAAGTATGCGGAAGAACACGAGAAGGA
>JBKJTT010000090.1:0-4991 GCA_046590205.1 Kapaibacterium sp. (SeqCode) | reverse complement strand
CATGCGATCTGGTGCAAGGCATCAAACATCTGATAGAACAGTCCCGGCTACATTCTCCGTCTCGCCTCAAACACAAACAGCAACGCTTATCTGTATTGATGATACATCATTTACATTTACGATAACTGATACGTCGTTCTGCGGCAACTCTGTCTATGCGTTCTTTTATGGTGGTGCATCGGGGCTGTATTCGCTTTCCAAGAACACATTTAATCTTTCGCAAAACGTACCGCAAACATTCACTGTCAATATCAACAATGCTACTTTAGCAGGTGATATATCAACAAGTCTATACATTGTCAACAATAATCGCTGCGGTGATTATCTATACATTCCATTGAATGTTAATCGTACGACAGAGCTGCAATACTCAAAGAACACAGTTCTGCTTGATACACTCTATGTAGGTTGTACACAAAAAACATACTCTGAAGATTCTATACGGATATGTAATACGAGCAACCGCCCATTGCAGATAACATCGGCATCACTTAAAGACCCAAAATTTTCATGGCGTCCGGCTAGCGGACAACCAGCATTACCATTAACATTGCAGCCCGGTCAGTGCTGGACGGTTATGGTTCGAATTGATGCCCATGATACATCAAAGACATTTTATGATACGTTGAAGATCGTTAGTGACGATAAATGTCCGGGTAGCGGTTTTATACCGCTTCAAGGCAGAACTCAGGATGTTATCGTTTTACTCACGAATGATGCGAAACGCCAGTTAAAGCAAATGAACTTCGAAGCGGTATGTCCGGGGCAGATCAGCAACGTACAAACGTACCAATGGCGGAATCTCATCGGGGAAAACATCTTTGTTGATTCGGTAATATTCACGAACCCCGCATTCTTTATCGGCGGAAGGGCATATCCTGTCCAGCTTCGTGTAAAAACAGCATACCAACCAATTGGTGTTCGTTTCCGCCCGCCGACCCCAGGACCATTTACTGGTCAGATGAGAGTCTATGTTAACTATAAGGGATGTACGATCGTCAAGACAATTGATTTTACAGGGACAGGTATCTCGGTTGATGTTGATTTCATCACGACCAATGTTTTGTTTGGTAATGTAAGTATTGGTAAGGTCGGCACACAGACGGCGACAGTCATTTGTAACGGAAAAGACCCGCGCCGGATGTCGGCATACTTGAAAGTCGGCGATGTCTTTAGCATTACAGGCGGAAAGAGCTTTACGATAAATCCCGGGCAGACGCAGAACATCACGACGACATTCCGTCCGCGCGAACCAAAGACATACTATGATACACTGTGTATCTTTGATGAGCAGTGTTATGGTACAGTATGTATCCCTATCAGCGGAACAGGTGTCTTTGAACAGCTCTCCTTCACACCGCCATTTGTAAGTACGCAGAATGTACTTGGATGTACATGTCGAGATGATAGTGTTGTTGTTGAGAATGTGACAGGTGTCGGAATTGATATTACAAGTGATGCCCTCAACGACCCTAGCGGAAAATATACGCTCTTGTCTCGCGCACCTATCGGCACTCTTGCGCCGGGACAGAAATTTGTCTATCGTCTTCGCTACTGCCCAAATGACCTCATTGATGAACGAGCTGATAGGTCATATATTACCATCAATATTGCAGGCGGTACAAAGTATGAAGTACTTCTTGAAGGCACGAGCATCATTCCGAAGCTCTATGTAACACCGCTTGTTACCTACGGAGCGGTTGAAGTCGGGTGGAATAAACTTGATAGTGTGCTTATAGAAAACATTACGAGTATTCCTGTTCATGTCTCTTCGGTAACCGCACCTGTTGGCTATACACTTGTCTCAACATCACCAACGCTGCCTGTATGGGTTGCGCCGCGTGATTCTATATGGGCTTATATCCGATTTGAACCGACTACTGCATCAACGTATGTCGGTACTGTTGTTGCAACGATCGATACTCCATGCGGCAGAACACAGGTTGGGTCTGTAACAGGTCGCGGAGTGATAAAAAAACTTGAGATACCTGTTTCATTTATTAACTACGGACTTATTCGCCCCTGCGATTGCGTCGAGCGTGAGATACCTCTTCCGAATCTAAGTAATTTTATTCCGATGACGATTGATTCGATCGGGATCGATATCGTTGGTGTTGCAAACGGAAACGCAACGGTATATAGTTGGAGATCGCGTCTTACTGGTACAACAACGCCGTTCATTGTGCCGCCCAATGTTACGGATACGCTTGTCGTTACATTCTGTCCGAACGTCCCTGCAATTCCCCAGAACTTGCTGATGAATGCAAATCTTATTATTCATGCAAGTACACCTGCATGGAAGCAGTCATTCACGACTGTCCTATCGGGAAGACGTGAGATGAACTTCCGACCGAATTTAACTGTCGTTGGTTTCCCTCCGACTCGCGTTGATACCAGTACAGCTCCGATCACAGTTCGTATCGTCGTACCCGATGCATTCCAAAATCCGAGCGGTGATAGCATCGTCTTTACAGGCATTGCATTTGACCCTGACGACAATGTGTTTACTGCGACCGAATGTTCCGGTGCTCCGCCGCCATGGGTTCGCTATCGCGGTGATACACTCTGTTTCAGAATAAACTTCAAACCACGCGCTCCGAAGATATACGAAGCGAGGATGGATTTCTTTACAAGTTACCCATGTGCCGGAGTTGACACAACAGTGCTTGTGATGGGCGAGGGTTTTGCACCTGCATTCGGTATGCAGATGGCATTTGATACAGCCGATATTGGTGGGGATACATTGCATATCACCACGTGCGATACGCTTGTCATACCTATTATGATAACCCGCGACATGCCGCAGGATGTCATTGATATGCTTTTCCGCATAACCTATGATTCTACACTTGTGCAGTTGCTTGATGTGGTAAGTCCGTTCACACCAACCTCCAGTATTAGTGATACAGGCGACGGTGCACGAGCGATCTTAAAGAATGCGCGAAAAGTAAGAGCAGGGTATCTTGCATACGTACGATTTATTCCGAAGGGAGGCCAGGGGCAATTCCCGATAACCCTTGATGAAATCGATTTCGACAGTGACTCGCTTGTTACCTTCAAGATCGTTGCAGGATTTGATAGGGGCTATGTTATTATTGATGACCCTGAAATCCAAATGAGTCCCCTCACTACATTTGATACGGTGAACATCAAGCAATGTAAAGATCAGATAGTGACTGTGTGGAATTCGGGTAATGTACCGACACGGTTTGATTCGCTCTCGTCGCTGCCGCCATATCATCGTGTAACGGCTTCGAGCATTCCATACCCGACGACGCTTGCACCTGGTGACTCAATATATTTGACAGTTACTTTCTGCCCATGGATGGAAGGATGGATTGATACGAACATTATGTCGTATTCAAACCTACCTTGTCCGCGAGAGGATACAGGCAGAGTTCGTAGCTATGGCTATGCACCCCCATTCCCACTTACACTTGCATTCGATGCAAGCATCAACGTAATGGATACGGTTGGTGGTATGATAACAGATACGATCGAAGTACCTGTCATCGTTGACCGCTCGATACCGCTCTCACCGATAGATTTACGCTTTGATGTTACGTACAATCGTCGTGCGCTGATGTACTTATCAGTTGAGTCAAATTATGCAACACCAACAGTAACTCAGATCGCATCCGGGTATAGTTTTGAATTGCTCGGTTGCGATAGTGTAACCCAAGGTGAGATAGCTCGGATGAAATTCCTTGTTACCGTGCCAGATAGTGTCGTCTCGCAGATGATAGTATCCCCACTGCTATTCACGAGTGATTCTATCATGTTCATCAAGCCCGTTCCGGCAGGTGATACAACGATCGTAAAGGTTGACCCGCGCTGCAATATTAGCTACCTTAACTTTACCGGTGGACAAAATGCGCTGACAGTACCGCGCCCGAATCCAACAACAAGCAAGGTTGAACTTGAGATAGAGTTCTTCGAAGAGATAGCTCCGAAGCTTGAGATATACAATCTCATCGGACAAAAAGTAATGACGATCTTAAGCGGTCAGAGCGTTTTGCAGGGAGGCAGATATCGTCTAAACTTTAATGTAAATGAACTTGCCACTGGTTCATACCTTATCGTCTATGAAGTCGGACGTTTCCGTGCAACAGAAAAGATCGTCATCAAAAAGTAAAAGGAGAAACAACGTAACTCGTGATACGAACAGCTCGGTACATACCATTTCTCTTACTCACATTTTTCTCGTTGCCTATATTTGGGCAAAGCATCTCTGAACTTGAGGAGCAGACTGCTCGTAAAGCATATCTTCGCGTCGGTGCATACGGCGGGTTTGGTACTACATACCATGACTCCAAGGGGAATGTCTATTGCTGCGAACTTGGCTGCGGTACGTTCGGAAGCGGTTCTGGGAAGGGACTTGGCATAGGAATTCTGCTTGATGCACCACTTATTCCGATGCTCGAGTTCACCGCACGGCTTGGGTATGGTGATAGAAGCGGTGATCTCGGTTTCGCACAGAATAACAAGCTTACCGTTCTTGACCCGACGGCAGATGAATACACCCAACTTCAGACGGAGCATCATTACGAAGCTACGCTTCCAAATGTTCTCGGTGAACTTGGAGTGAAGTTTACTCCGCTCGAAGATTTTCCTATTTATTTGCGAACTGGTTTTCATGTAAACCTTCCACTTGATGGAGGCACAAGCTATAAGCAAAGTGATGAGATAGTATCACCCGGTGGAGTGACATTTGATGAAACAAAACAAGTTACTCGTCCTGTCGGCAGCGGCGAGATAGTAGGTCTTCAAACATCTTTTGGTGTGCATGGGGGACTTGGCTATCCGTTTCCGCTTTCTGATGTACTTACCGCAGCGCCGGAGTTTACGTACTACTTTCCTCTAACCGAGATGAAAGATGATTTTGATTGGAAGCTGAAGTTCTGGCAAGCAGGCGTTGCGATTCGTTGGAATTTCCTTGAGGAGTTACCCCCACCTCCTCCGCCGCCACCCCCACCTCCTCCGATTGTCGT
>JBKJTT010000052.1:0-5257 GCA_046590205.1 Kapaibacterium sp. (SeqCode) | reverse complement strand
TGAAGGATGAAGGTGGGAGCGGACGGGAGGACAAGGGCCGCCGCTTCGCAATCAGGCAGAATGGAGCCGTTGACTGGATTTGAACCAGCGACCTGCTGATTACGAATCAGCTGCTCTACCAACTGAGCTAGAGTGGCAACTGGAACGACGGAAAACGTAGTCTCGAAAGTAGCGGTTCCGATTACTTCTTTCTGCGTACTTTCTTGTAATTCACT
This sequence comes from Kapaibacterium sp. (SeqCode), assembly GCA_046590205.1. Lineage (GTDB taxonomy): Bacteria > Bacteroidota > Ignavibacteria > Palsa-1295 > Palsa-1295 > DATDEW01. Next base: position 5,042 of record JBKJTT010000052.1, on the reverse strand, counting down.
TCGCGCTTTTCGTTAAAGGCGGAGATTCCTTCGGTTACCTCTTCCGAAAGGTTGTGAATTGCAAGCCAGTCTCGTGCATGACCGATCGTCATGTGCCAGCTTAAATCTTTCCAGAAATTTAGATTCTGTTTTGTATATCGGAGGCATTCAGGAAGTTTATTATACAACTTCTCACACATAACGGCAACAGCCGCATCAAGGTCTGCTTTTGGGACGACCTGATTAACAAGCCCCCATTCGAATGCTTTTTGTGCAGGGATTTCTTCGCAGAGAAAAAGTATCTCTCGTGCTCGTCGGTCACCTACCATTATCGGGAGCCATTGTGTTGCTCCTGCTGCTGCTACACTACCTCGTGCGGCACCGACTTGACGAATATGTATATGGTCTGCAGCAATGGCAAGATCGCAGGATATATTCACTTCGTTTCCGCCTCCAACGACAATACCATTGAGCTTTGCAATGGTCGGCTTGCCGATATTACGAAGCCGTTCGTGCATCTCGATAAAGACTCTCATCCACTTGTAATAATCCTGCGGATTGTTAAGGAAGAATTCCTCTTGTTCTCGTAGGTCAGCACCGGTACAGAATGCCCTATCTCCCGCACCAGTAATAACGAGTACAGCAATATCGTCGTCCCATGCCACATCCTCAAAAGCTACCAACATCTCTCGAAGCGTGGTCAGATTAAGGCAGTTCAAAACTTCAGGACGGTTTATCGTAACCGTTGCCACATAATCCTTCTTTTCATACAGGATATGTGTAAAGTTAAAGCTACGCTTCTCATTGTAAGGATTAAGTTCTTGAGATGTACGTTTTGCCATTTACTATTTTTACGAAAGAGAAACTTCTTCTGCATTGCCGATACACATCGAGACAAGTGGTCCGGCGAAACTCATCAAATCTGCACCTGCCGATTTATTCTCGTCACTTGCCATTGCCATTTTGAAGGCATCTTTATCAGCCCAGTACATTGTGCATTGGAGATACGGTTGTTCACCGAGCATTGAATTTGGCGGTGTAAGCATCTTTGTAAAACGCGTTACTTCCATCTTCAATAGTCCAGGCACCTTCTTCATAAGAGGTGCATGGGTTTCAGAGTAATGTGCATCAAATGCTGCAGTATCTTCAGGTGTCTTAAATGTTGCTGTAAGTGTTACCATATGTAAAATTTCTTAGTGTACTTTCTCTCCGCCGCCATCATTGCCACCGCCTTGGATAGGACCGGTCCGGAAGCCAAAGGGATGTGCATTCTGCCCTTCGACACGTATCTCGCCGTATTGATTCTCGTAGCGGCTGATATTCTCTTCCATCGCATTGCGTAGCAGCTTCATGTGCTGTGGTGTCATAATGATACGAGAAAGGACTCTGGCTCGTGGTACACCGGGAGTGACTCGTGTATAGTCAATGATAAACTCTGCTGGGGAATGCGTGATGATAGCGAGGTTGGAGTATATCCCCTCCGCCTCTTTTTCACCAAGTTCTATCTGTAATTGTTGACCTTGTTCAGGGTTCTGATCCATTTGTTGTTTTTTCTTTATTTTTTCAAAAGTTCATCCGCTCTCTTAAATGCATCGGCTGACTTTGCCGCGTCTCCTTTGGCAAAATGTTTTCCGACAGTTAGCCAATAATTGCTTTCTTTGGCGGCATCAGTATTCTTCAAATTGTCAAGTTCCGTAAGAAACTTTGCTGACTTTTCTTTATTACCAAGTATCTCATAATCCTCGATAAGATAACCGATAGATAGATACTCTTTGCGATTAACGGTATAGACCTTCTCGAAGTATTCCGCCGCTTTTGTTACGTTTGCGATTACTACCTTGTTTCCTTCTTCTAATTTCTTCTTATCTTTTACATCTTTGAGCTTCTTTTGTTCTGCTGATGCCATATTCTGATACGTCGCACCAAGATTAAAAAGTGCATTATCATACGACGGGTCTATCTCAAGTGATTTCTCAAATGCGCTAATTGCACCTGGATAGTCATCACTCTTCAGTAAAACTACACCATACGCTGCATAAAGATTCTTCGAGGGACGTTCGGCTAACATTCTCTCATACTCCGCTTTTGCTTTATCGGTCTGACCAAGTTTGCGATAAATTTCAGGAATAACGCTTGCTGCGCTTTCGTCAGATGGGTCGAGACGCTGGACAGAAATAAGAAGTGATACTACTTTGTCATAATACTCTTCTGCGGCTGCTTTATCGCCTGTAGCAAGTGCTGCATTTCCCTTATCAAGGTAATCCTGTGCTATGCTTTGGTACGGTCGAAGCGAGATACGCATCGCTTGATTACCGACCGCTTCGCTGTTGGTGAACTTCCAACCCGTCAACTGCCATTTGCGTGGTGTCTTTTTGGTTTTCTCAAAATAGATATATGCTTCTTTTGAAGGATAGACGTATGTCATAACCGTATCACCACCACCGAGGGCTGTCATATCTTTTCTGACCGGTGCTCCGCCGATAGCACTTTCAACACTTGCCGGCTCCATCTTAAGCATCAAACCGAGTGCTACGCCTTGATCATGTGAGGTTCTGACCTGCTTAAGTGCCTCTTCGTAGGTTTTAATAAACTTAGAAGTGTCTCCGGCAGAATAATAGACATCACCAAGAAGTTCGTATGTCTCCGGTTGGTCCGGTGCTACTCTTCTGGCACTTTCGAGTAAGCTGATAGCTGCGTCCTGCTGCTCTTTGCTGTCGGGGTTTTGTTGGTATGCACCGAGTCCGCCGTTATAGAGTTCTACCCATGTATTACGGCGTACTTGCTCAACACGTTGGCGGTTGGTAACCGCATAGAGTCGTGCAGTATCAATGACCTCTGCGATCTTCTCGTAATTTTTGAGATCAAAAAGGTTTTCGACATATACCGCCCATACCTCATCATCAGTTGGACTGCTCTTTAGTGCGGCTTGCAGGAGCTGATCTGCCTTAATGTAATTACGTTGGCCACGGTAAAGCTTTGCGCTTGATAGTTCTGCTCCGCCACAACCAAGATATTGGAATGAAAGAGACGAGATAAGTAAAAACAACCCAATTTTTGAAAGGAACTTCATAGGTACTACTCAAAAGTTAATGTTCGGACAATGTGAAACAGCAAAGTAAATGATTGAATTTCGTCTGGATGGCGGAAAACGCCGATTATATTTCGGCGTTTTCACTCGATAATTTAGAGGCAGATCCTTATTTTCCTACCTCTTCGGTAAGCATTTCCGTCAAGAGACGTACCATAACTCCGGTACCACCCTTCGGAATGTAGTCTGTTGCCGCTTCGCTTCGTGCTGTTCCGGCAATATCAAGATGGATCCATGGATAATCCGTGAAACGCTTGAGGAACATTGCTGCCGTGATTGCCCCACCCCATCTGCCGCCTACGTTCTTAATGTCAGCTACATCAGACTTGATAAGCTCATCATACTCATCGTAGATGGGAAGTTCACAGACTCTTTCATAGACCTTATCACCATGCTTCTTGAGGCGTTTTTTCATATCTTCATCGTTGCCCATCATACCGGTTGTGATATGACCAAGGGCTACGACACATGCTCCGGTAAGTGTTGCCATGTCAATAACTGACTTCGGATTATACTTCTTTGCCCAGAGTAAGGCATCGGCTAATACCAAGCGTCCTTCGGCATCGGTGTTATCGATCTCTGCCGATAGTCCGTTCGGGTAGGTGATAATATCACCGGGGCGGGTTGCGGTACCTGACGGCATATTTTCTGCCGATGATACGAGACCTACTACATTGACTTTTAACCCAAGTTCAGATACGGCTCGCATTGTGGCGATGACCGATGCTGCACCGGACATATCGCTTTTCATATCTCCCATTCCGGCGCCGGGCTTGAGGGATATACCACCTGTATCAAATGTAATTCCTTTTCCGACAAGTACTATCGGTGCAGAAGTCTTCTTCCCTCCGAAGTATTCCATGATGATGAAGCGTCCTTCTTTGACACTTCCCTGATTAACGGCGATGATGCCGATCATGTTATGCTTCTTGAGTTCTGATGGTCCGAAGATAGTGACTTTGACACCAGTCTTCTTGCCGACTTCTTGTGCCCATTTTCCCATTATTTCAGGATACTTATTATTGGAGGGTTCATTCTCCATGTCTCGGGCGAAGTTTGTTGCGGCACAGATGACTTGGGCTCGTTCGACTGACTTTCGGACTTCGACTAATGTTGAGCCGAGAAAATCTGTTGAATCAGAAAGTATCGTTACTTTCTCAAGCGGTACTGGAGCTTCTTCTTTCTTGAAGAATTTATCAAACTTATAAAGTCCGAGTAAAATACCTTCGGTGACTGCTGCTGCAACTTCTGCGCCTTTCGCTCCTTTTACTCGTGGTAAATACAGTGCAAGGGTTTTGGATTTCGTTGCTGTTGCTTTTTTCGCGGCTCGTGCTGCGGCGCGGCGGACTGTTTCTAATGTAAGTTTCTCGAGTTTGCCCATTCCGACAAGAAGTACTCGCTTTGGGCTTGCTTCGCCACCGGTTGGATAAAGCACGATGAGTTCTTCTTTGCGGCCTTTCATATCACCTGCTTCGGATAAGGCAGTTGCGGTTGCTTGGAGTTCGCTGCCCTTACCGTAATAGTGCATGTGTTCAGTGATCCACTTCGCATCTTCGGGTTGGAAGAATGCTACCATATCACAAGGGAAAGATTTCCAGTTCGCTTTTTGAACGTTAATTGTCATAGAATTGAGAGAATTGGTTACGAGATATAAATTAAATCAGGCAAAAATACGGAATATTTATACCTTCCGAAGAATTTATGGTCTTAGCTTCGGCTCTTCACCTGCAACGATAGGGTTGTGTTCTTCATGCAAGACTTCCTCCGCCGTCGGATAGTCCGATGGGTGACTCTTCAGTCCCTCTAACCCATTGATTTTATTAACAAGTAATTGTGCACTTCGGGTAGCGGCTGCCCATTCCTTTGGGGTGACGACAATCGGTGCCGGACGTGGCGAGACCTTCTCAAGTTCGGTCGAGGTCGTATCTTTGATAATAGCAATACACATATTCCCAAGCTTGCCGATGCCGCCTCT
>JBKJTT010000039.1:0-15490 GCA_046590205.1 Kapaibacterium sp. (SeqCode) | reverse complement strand
CCACCAAGATTATATAGCATGTTAAAAGATAATAATGATAATATATGGTTAGGTAGCCGTACCGGTGGGCTTTATGTTTCTGATAAAAGTTTGGATTTGTTTTCTAATCATTCTCTTATTTCTAAGACAAGACCAGACGAAGCGGTTTCAAGAACAAGCAGGTCCATCATCAAAACAAAAGCTGGTACTCTGATAACAGCAACAGCAATAGGGGACATATTCGAATGGGATACTATTACGCAAGAGTTTAATTATATGTCTTTAGTATCACTCGATTACGGTAAATCATACTTACCATTTGTAACTTGTCTCTATGAAAGGGCTAATGGTGATCTGTGGACTACAGTTTTAAATCAAGGTCCGGTTGTAATGAAAGAGAGAGGTACAAATCGAATCCGTCCGCTATTTAGTTCAGATGATACCGTAACACCACCGAATTTGTCTAAGTTCGGTAGGACAATTTATGAAGATAAAAGCGGTTGTATTTGGGTAGGGGCCTTTAATTATAATGGCAGCCAAAATGACTTCATGTCTTTCAATCCTACTACAAAAATAATTCGGTCATACAAGTTGCCCCTGCCTCCAGATACTCTGAAAAATAGATCTGTCACTGTATTTATTGAGGACAGGAATGGAATGCTATGGATCGGAACTTCTAAAGGATTGTATTCTCTAGATAGAAAGAACGACAAATTCACACGATACCATCATGACAAAAATGACTCAATGAGTTTGAGCGACGATGAAATTAACTGTTTGCTTGAGGATAAATCCGGTCGATTTTGGGTGTGTACATCTGCCGGTGTTCTAAATCTTTTTGATAGGAATACAGGCAAATCCACACACTTTACCGAAAGCAATGATGTAATTAGTGATAATATTCGATCTATCCTTGAGGATGAGGATGGATCATTGTGGATGTCTGGTAGATCTGGCATTCTAAAATTTGACCCCCTAAAGAAAACATATACTGCTTATGGATGGGATGATGGGGTATTATTTAGTGGCTTCCAATTCAATGCTGCAGCTAAGCTTCCATCAGGCGAAATGTTTTTTGGTTCAGCTGATGGTATCACAAGCTTCTTCCCAAGGCAATTGTCTGCTCGTAAGACAAGCGCACCACTGGTTATAACATCGCTTGCTATTTCAGGAGTGAATAGGTATACAGACCTGACGAAAGATGACACCATCAATCTTGAGTATGATGAAAATAATATTTCGATTGAATTTGCTGCTCTTGATTTTAAAAGCACGATAAATAAACGTTATGCGTACAGGTTAGATGGCTTACATGATGACTGGGTGAATGCCGGAAATAGAAATTATGCCTCGTTTACGAATATTGCTCCGGGCGATTATGTTTTTAGGGTAAAAGTATTCAATCGTGAAGGGGAATGGGACCCGAATGAGATAGCAATTAGAATTCATGTCTCTCCTCCATATTGGGCAACGTGGTGCTTCCGCTCTGGGGTTGCCCTGATGATTCTGTTGGTTGTGGGGTATGCTATTCGCAGGAAAGAGAGAATTCGCCAACAACATCTTGCCGATCTTGAGGCAGCACGTGAAAAAGAAAGAGTCAGCCTTGCAAGTGAACTTCATGACGGTCCTCTACAAGATCTTTATGCAACTCGATTCATGATCGGACCAATTGCGGCAAGGGCTGACGAAAACACTCAACAGCTCGAAGAGCTATTGGCAAAGGTACGGTCTGACCTGCGCTCAATCACTTCTGAATTGCAGATCCCTCGTTTTGATCTTGGGTTTGCCGAAGAGCTGAAGCTTTCGCTTGAGAACTTTCATGAAATGCACCCGAGTATTTCTGTTGTTGAGGATATAGCGAAAGAAGAGATAGTGCTTTCTCCTTTGATCATGCAAAACCTGTTTCGTATATTTCGGACATCAATAGGGAATATAGTAAAGCATGCGGAAGCAAGCGAGATTTCTGTTCGTTTTCATTCAGATGCAATTCAGTCTCAACTGATAATTTCAGATAATGGGAAGGGATTCATTGTCCCTTCAGATGTGACTTCACTTGCACGAACGCAACATTACGGACTCTTTATGATGAATAGTTTTGCGGTGTCTATAGGTGCAAAGTGTGAAGTAGTATCAAGTCTCGGGAAAGGGACTACTGTCTCTGTAAGTAGAAAAACATAACTAACAATTTTTCGGTATGGAACAAATTCGAATATTGATTGTAGATGACCACGATATGGTCCGAAAGGGAATCAAGTCTTGGCTGGAAGCTGAGGAGGATATTTCTGTCATTGATGAAGCAAACCGTGGGCAATCCGCACTCGACAAAGTACGGATGCTTAAACCTGATGTGCTATTGCTTGATCTCCATCTCCCCGATATGCATGGCCTTGACGTTATTCGCACACTTCGAGACGAGAATAATGACATACGAATTCTTGTCATGACCGGATATGAAAAGCAGCGCGCGAAAGCCGTCCTTGAAGCCGGAGCAAATGGATTCTTGAATAAAGAAGAACAACGGGAACGTGTTATCGAAGCAGTAAGGTGGGCTTCACGCAGAGAAGAGGGGACATGGATCAGCCCCGCGATAGCAGGTGAATTGATAAAGTCCAGTGCAGCAATTGAGGTTGCCGGTTTGACAAAGACAGAAATTAGGGTACTTGCCCTTGTCGAAAAGCAGAATTCAGATATTGCGGAAAAACTCTTTCTCTCCGAAGGTACCGTCAAGAACCACATATCAATGATCTACTCAAAATTAGGCATCAAATCACGATTAGAAGCAGCTCAATGGGCAAGCAAGCACGGAATCCTCGAAACAAAACGCTAATAATTATTTCCCATGATTTTAAGAACCGTGACTTTTGTCACGGTTTTTTATTACTTGAAGTTGGAAAGGAGTGACGGCTGGTACTTCTTTTTAAGTGGATTATTGTGCATTTTTGTATGGTGATTATGCGAAGGATGTAAATCCTCACAAACAGGGAAGCCGAAAACTGTATAGAGTAGGCAATATAATTAATGATGCAAAAATGATAAAAAGATTGAAGATCAAAACCGCAGGTTTAACAGTGTTGGGATTAGTTATTGTAATGTGTTTCTCTGTTCAAAGTGCTTCAGCATGTCGAATTATATGTTTTAGCGGCAATTGTTATGAATTTGAAGGAAGCTGCCCCGCATCATGTGACAACTGCCAATGCTATGATGTATTAGCAATGAACAATCCGCCACCGACTGATTTAATAGTAGCCTTGAATGGCTATGCGCAGACTTACCGAGGTGGTAAAATAAACGACATTGCGGGTGATAAACTCGCGGCATTTGTTATGAAAATGGAACGGAAATATCCTCAAGGAAAAGATATCAATTTAAAAAATCAGAAGCAAAGAGCAGTCGAGTATGATGCATTTTTCAAGAAATACAATAAGAAGACTGATACTATCGGCAAATCTCGTCTAGCTTTGATAGCACGTGAATCAAAGTTAAAAGTTGTTGCCAAACTTCCTGTTGCCGTTATGGGGACGGCTAGATAATTTTAGTGGAGTCAAATAATTCCGAGAGATTTGTGGGAGGGAATAGCCAAGTTATCCTTCCTACATTTTTTAGTCAAATTGCACGCATTATTTAACATTTAAATACTGAATATGAAACGCTTTTCTTTCCGACTTTTTAGTATCAATTGTTGCGCTTTAATGGTGCTCTTGGTAGCCTCTAAAAACGCTATTGGTTGTCTCGTCTGTTTTTCAGGTGTTGGTTGCTTTGTTGTTCCGACAACTTGCGGCACATTCTGTGACGATTTTGACCCATGCAACTGCAAGGATGTTTATTCGTTTGCGAGCCAACCATCAACTTATTTATATAGCTTGAACGGCCAAGCTTTTTTGACTCATGAAGGTTCTAAATATCCGGTGCTTTCTGATGCCGGTGTTGCTTTTTTAACGAAGGAAATTAAAAACTATTCCCGCTTCAAGGGGACGAAAGCTGAAAAGACCACTGCAATATTTAAGGAATTGGCCGCATTCCTGAAGAACGATAATGGCTTTGTATCGGAGAAGAGCCTGGGTGATCTTAGTAAGAAGGAGGGTATACGCATCAACAACATGGGGTACAATAATCCTCCAATCTCAGGATTGAGCATAGAGATCACAACGGGTGGTAGGAGTATCCGTCGGATGACAACAGATAAGCAAGGTAAATTTTCATCAGCTAAAATTGATTCGGGCATCTATCAGATAAAAATTTCTAATCCTACTGGAAAGGTGCCAGATGTTATGACGATAACTATCAATGAAAATTTCGGAATTCTATGCTGTTGTCCTGGTCCACCTTGTGAAGAAGAAATTGAATTGGTTGTAGGTGGGGCACCAACCAAAAAAAATAATACTATATATGTTAAATCCAGAGCCGATTTAGTAGGGCAACTAAAAATTAGACAAGGGAGTAGGTAGTATTCCTATCATTCAAAATTAAAAGATAAAAAATGCGAAAAATAGAAAATTGATAATGTTTATTGTTCTATCTCTGACATCTTCAAATTCTTTTGCTCTATGCTGGATTTGTTTTGGAGATAATGCTTGCTATATGATTGATTCTAATTGTGACGATGTACACTGTAAATGTACTTGTGGTGATTTGAGTACATTCCTTCCTAATACTCAACTTTTTATTTAAAAGGCAGAGCCTATCTACTTTCCATGGTAAACAGACTCCAGTCGCTTCGGACGATCTTGCATCATTTGTCTCAAACGTAAATCACAAATATCCAAAGTAGAATCGAAGTGGCGTTGGTATTCAGGCAAAGATAGATAAAGAGTTTACCGTTTATTTTAGCAAACGCCACGAAGATAAAGTCTCATTGACACGTTTGAAGGAAATAGCTTGTAAATCGGGAATTCGAATCACGATGCTCAAAGATGATTGAAAATAATGAAAACCGTGACAAAAGTCACGCTTTTTTATGACTTTAAAATAAAAAGAAGTTACCAATGTAGTTGTTTTTGCACGTGCTAATTCACTATTTTTGTAGTGTATTTTACAACTTTATAAATTACATAACAGAGGTTGGAAAATGCATAGAGTTGAGTTGGGACAGAAAACAAATGGGATTGCAACTTTCTGATTTCCTGTCGTTATTCTTCATTAAACAAAGTAAAAAAGAACAATGAGACATATAATTATAAAAACGTTGTTGTTAAAATCGTTGCTGAGTGCAGGCATACTGCTTTTAGCACCACTTGATTCCGCTGCAGAAACTCTTACATGTACTGGGGGTCACTTGTACATTGAGGGTAATTTCACCAGCGGTGGTTCATATTGTATGGAAATTGCTGGAGGCTGTTCAGGCGAATGGACTTGCCCCTTGATTTCATTTGTACCGCAGGGAAGTTCAACCGACACTGTTGCCCTTCAGTATTACCGTGGAGTATCTAAGGAGGTAGCGAGTAGCATTGTTAGAATTCTCACTAATCTTAAGCCGAGTGACATCAAGTACTCATTTCGAGCTACTCCGGCGGTCCTCGCATCGTGGAAAAAACGGGCTAATTGGCCTAAAGTGGCAGGGGAGATTAGAATTAGAAAAGAATCAGTTCCTGAATGGCTAATTGCTGCTTTCAAATCAGGCAATTTCCCGCAGACACAGAAAAGGATGACTACACCTATCGAGAATCAAGATTCTGGAGTAGCTTACCCACCACATGGTTATCCATGTTTGGGATGCCATCCAAATGGCTCAGGTGGCTACGACTCCGATTTTGGACCTCTGTTGTCAATTGGTGATCTTTCCCCTGGCCAAGATAAACTCGGCTACAAGATAAAAAATGGGAAGTTGGTTGTACCTAAGTCAACATTGAATAAGTCTAAGTGACGGGTAAATTCAAAAATAAATGAACCATAACTTTTGTCATGGTTCATTTATCTGTTAAAGTATGCAGTAAGTGATCAGATGTACCATAGTTTTACATCGTGCTGGTTAAAAACAGGAAAGCCGAAAACTGTCGAGAGTAGGCAATATTATCATTAAGAGAAAAATGTCAAAACATTTTGGTCCACTTTGGATATTTATTTGTATTCTGCTTTCGGCTTCGGCTGCGAGCACGCAAACCGTTAATAAAGGTACGGGTGCTGTATCGAATATAACGCCTGTGCTTTATAATGTGGTGCAAGTTGCGTCGGCGTTTGGGGACACTGCCGCAGAATGCGAATCGGATTCGAAATGCATTAAGGGTGGAAGTTATGTGTATACCGGCGGCCCACTAGGTGACAATGAGGGCGTGTTCGCTTTTAGTTTCAATAGAGAATTTTTGAAAGGAGAACTCAAAACCCCACCTCCTTCAAGATCGAAAATATTTACCGTGTACAAAGACTGGATTCTCGATACAGAAGCGTGTAAAAAGCTTGGTTTTCGTTCAGTAACAATAAAAAGCAAACAATACAAGTGGGATAGGTCTAAGAACCCCTATGGTACGATTAACTTTGAAGTAAGGACAGTGAAGTGACAATCCACTTTTACGAAATTTAATAACCGTTACCTTAGTCACGGTTTATTGTATTCAAAAAAAGTGTGAATTGTGACTTCATGCACTTATTATATGTGACGTATTCTCTTATTTTTGCAACACAAACAAACAGGGAAGCCGAAAACTGAATAGAGTAGGCAAATCCATTTTTTTCAACGATCAAATGACTAAAATAGTACTTGTGGCTCTTTCTCTTTTTTTCACTGCTTCAGTGCTCCCTGCACAACCCGTAATGATGGCGTACCAAGAGGGGGGGCCGGGATGTAACGATCAATCAGGTATGTGCAGACGCCCACCGCCTATTATCTATAGGGAAGGAGATCAATTGTCAGGAAAACAGTCGGTAATGAAACTCACGCTTAAAAATAATATACTTAGAGTTGAATTCATCATGAGAGCTGAATTTATTAAGAAAGCAATCAAAAAGGAAAATCAATTCTTGATTGCCGAAGAGGTTACCTTGAATCAGGGAATATGCAAAGCTTTGGGAGTTCGTACTATGACAATTGCACCTGGTAGGTATGCAATAGATTTCACGAAAACTAAGGATGGATCTATAATACTTAAAACTAAAGATACGACGAGAAAACAAAAATAGGTGAGTCAAAACTCAGGTCTGATATATCATGCATCTAGGAAAAACCGTGACTAAAGTCACGGTTTTTTTATGTCTTTTTCTTAGGTATGAGTGACTACAAGTACTTCTTTTCGAGTGTTGAATTAGCTATTTTTGTAAGGTAATTTTTAACATTTAACACTGTCGATATGAAAAAGCATATAATAATACTTGTCGTCTTCAGTTTTTTGCTATCCTTTGGCATTGATGTTAGTAGAGCGGATATAATTGATCCGGCTTGGGTTGGCGTTAAGATCGGTAAACTTATTCAGCCAAGTTGGAACCCCGGCGATCCTGTTGCCGACGGCTATTGTGACTGCGATGAAGGCAATGACTGTATTTGTCATTTTACAATTATCATGGCGACTCATAATCTTAGCAAACCACTAGCTCGACCAAGACCTAACAAGGGTGAGACTCTTCTGGATGCTACAGTCACCATCAACAATAATTCATTAACAATAGCGTTTAAGGATCCTACAAACTATAAATCACCTGTAGTCAACCAAAAGAAACCAATAAATCTGATGCGTGATACATGCAAGCAATTCGGTTACAAGAGCATACAGATTTTGCCGGGTAAATATACTTTAGTAGGGAACAAGATTGACTTTAAAGTCAAACTTGGAAAGCGTGTCACTTCGACCAACTCGAAAGGATAATGAGAAATCAATAGAAGAATTTTAAGAAACCGTGACTTTTGTCACGGTTTTTTATTACTTATTACTTTTAAAACATTACCTTCGCTACTTCTTTTTTCAGTTAAAATTTGTCATTTTTGCACTGAATCTTTAGGATAGATTTTTTACTTAACTCATTACGACAATGAAAATACTTCAAATGAAACACATCTGGCGAACACTTATGCTCACTGTAGCTATGGTATTTGCACTAAATCCTTTGCGCTCTCAAGTAGTCGGGATTAGTGGGGTAAACGTCCCGTTAACTCCATACTCACCTGTATGCTCAGGCGAGGATTTTAACGTAACCTTTAACTATTACTGGACGGGATTTCCCGGCAACACTGGTCCACAGACAATTGAAATAACTGTACCTGTTCCTACCGGTTTAATTGCAGCTACAAATTCGTCTGCCGGAGGAATTTACCCTGGCAATGGAACAGTTGCATACGTCGGACCTGCTTCTGCACCAACGTCAATTATATTTACTATAAACGCTGATCTTACAGTGCCTAACGGTATGGGGAGTGTTGAGGTCAATTTAAAATTTCCAGCTGGGGTAACATGTAATCGAGCAACTAAATGTTTCACGGCATCTTCTCGATATAGGCTTAATAATGTTTGGAGTACGTCTGTGACTTCGACGGCTACCGGTTGTGTGGAAGCAAAAGCCACAAATAACTGGAATATTAAAAAAGATGTTATGTGGTGTAAGTGGGATACGGCAGGAAGGTCGATCCTTTATAGGGTGACGGTTCAGAATAACACACCCGGAAATAATTGGGACCCAACATGCTCAATCAATATTCCTTCGTATACTCTTACTGATCAAATTCCATCTGGTGCATCCTTCGGTGGAATTGTACTGGCGCCCCCGGGATTTACACCTTCAAGCTGGACAGGCATAGTACCACTAACGAATTCGTTCAACTTTACGGGCGGTCCTTCAACCTTAAATGTAGCATCGCGATATTATTATGTTTATTACTGGGTGCGATATCCAAATAGTACATTTGGCAGCGGTCCTGTTTCCGTACCTAATAAAATCATTTTGGGCGGGCTCGATACCTGTGCGAATAAAGTAGACCGGTCTGATAGCCTTCGCGCCAACCTATGTGCGTATTCAAATACTGGTGCATTGACAAAATCCTTTACCCAAATTCTTGGCACCCCACCCAACCCATCATATTTTCCAAGTTTATCGCCCGGATGCTGTGGATCCTATACATTGGTATATAAGAATACGGGTACAGTCGATCAGCCGAATCTGATTACAATTGATAGAATACCTGATAATGTTGATTTTAACACTATCAGAACGGTTATTACGGAACCTGGAATGACATGCGTCGTCACCTTTTCCACTAATAATGGAGCTAGTTTTCCGCCTGGAACGAATACGATCGGAAACTATACGACTGTGAATACATCCGGACATTTGAATACGGCTACGATTCCTATAGGTGCAACTCACATCAAATGGGAATATAGTGGTGTAGCATTACCAGTTGGGTACACACTATCAAATTACATTGGGTTCTGCGTAAGGAATGACTATCGTATCACCTCACCATCCCAAAATAATGATGCAAATGGCAATACCTTGGTTGACCCTGGTGAGACGATTAGGAATACGGCGACGACTACTCAAAATAGCGTTCTTCTTGCTACAGTGACGAATGACCTTACGATTAGTCCTTTTGCACCAATAATCATAGCGCATAAATTCTTCATTGGAAATTGTGTCGGTAGCAGTTCGTCGACGAATGGACCTTGGTGGCCTGGACAGACCGTACGTTACAGGATTGCTGTTGCCAATATAGGGAATACACCTGCCACTACGTGTACGATTACTGACCTCCTTCCGCAGTACCTATCTTATGCAGGTGCTCCTACCTATGCATGGTATACGGCAACATCAATTGCCGGAGTAGATCGAAACACCCCACTGTGTAACATAACATCAACAAATCCCCCTACCACAGCAGTTGGAACAATTGGCACCCCCAATCAAACAATGATTGGCAACCAACAGCAGGTAAAATGGACTTTTAACTCACTTCCAAATGACTGTGACGGGTTTCCGACCTATTTAATAATAGATTTTGATGTGAAAATTTCCGGACCTCCGGACCCTCTTGCTTTAGCGGGTAATTACTGTAACAAATATGATCTTTCATGGCAGATACCTTCTCCATCAAGTCATCAATCAAATACTGTTTGTTTTGCAGTAAGCGCAACACCTCAGGCAACAGCTGTTAAATCTGTCGGACCTTCAGCGAACGGTCCATGGAGTTCATCAGCTTCTATAGGTGCAGGACAACAAGGGTATTATAAAATAAAAATTGTAAACACCGGTAATACTCCGCTAGCACGATTTAGTCTTCTTGATATACTTCCTCAATTGAATGATTTGTCAATGTTGGCATTCGGATCTCTGTCAAACTATACGAATCGAAACAGCAGGTTTGATATAGCTCTTTCAGGACCAGTTACTCCTACCGGAGGATCAGACCTGTCAATTCCAGGGGATATGACGCCGATGTATACCCCTCTTCCTACGGGGCCTCTCGGTGGGATCAAACGTTCCACAGTCGGTTTAGGGTTTAAGTTTAATGGTGTTGTAAACTTAGATCCTGTAGGCGTTCCTGATGCATCAAGTCCAAATAGCTGGACATCAACGTATACGGGGGCGAAGGCATTTAAACTTGAATCTACCCTTCCCGGATTCTCTTTCATGCCTGGGAAAAACCTTGAGTTCACTGTTCAATTCACTGTGCCAAGTAGCGCTCCAAATGACAGCGTGGCATGTAATTCTTTTGCATGCCAAGGAAAGCCACAAGGCCTTCCTTCCTACAATGGAGGTGATATAGTCACACAGACCGGACCTGTTTGCGTGACTGCGATAGCTGATTCATGTGACTTCTTGTGCAATGAAGACTTCGAGATATTCAATGGACAGGTAACTGATTATATGTGGTTGTCACAAGATAGTGTTCCATGTTGGAATACTACTGCATCAGATAGCCTAATTGAAATTTGGAATGAAGTTGGTATGTCAGTCCCTGCATATTCAGGCACATATTTTGCCGAACTGAATGCAACACAGGTTGGTACATTATATCAAACCTTTACCATTACTTCACCAAAAACAGTATCTGTTGGTTTTGCACACAGAGGTAGGTATGCTGCCCCTGATGTTATGAGAGTGCATCTTGCGCCAGAGGGTACCGCAATTGACGCGACTACAGCTTTAGCGAACCCATCTGGCGGTTCGATAGATTATTCTGACAATAACAGCGGTGGTAATCTTGCTCCATATAGAGATGGTTGGCGTTACTATACAACTGTATCAAGAACTATTCCTGCTGGGACATATAGATTAAGTTTTGAATCTGTATCTTCAGGGGGACCTGACGATGGAGGTAATTTCCTTGATTCAATCACTGTCCATTGCGCTGAACCGACGACAGGTGATAGTGATTGCGAATGTGATTCCCTTAGTGTCGTGCCTGGTCCTACAGGATGGGTCCCTGGTGAGGCATTAAAATTTACTGTTCACAACAAGAGAAGCACAGCGATATCGTGGATCGATATTCAGTACTATGATTGCACAGGTATAAACCCTGTTCAATTTGCAAGTACCGATCCATTACTGTTTCAATTATATGGCGGGTATGCAACGCTTACACGTGATATACCTGTCGCTTCTCTAAACGAGCCAAATTTTTATGACTGGTTCAGCAATGTGAATAAATTCCAGAGATTACCGAAAGTAGGAAATCTTGTGTCTTTCGGCTCTCCCCTATCAACTTACCAACATCGGGTTACTTTCAACATTGCACTACCATACTTGCCCACACCACTTACTTGGTGCGTGAAGTTGATTGTACATCATGATAATGGTGATACATGCCATCTGGATTTTAATAACTGGTCACCTCAAATACCCCAAAATAATGGGGGGGGTGGGGCAGCACCATGGACTCGTGGAGCAATACATGCTGCGACGTTTGCAATTGATTGGACTCGTTTCCCAAAACGTAACCTTGGATTTGTCACATTCAGTGTAGAAGATTCTCTTGATGAGATCGTCGGAGGGTCAGGTGGCATGATTGAAGGTGATCCTAATGTTGATACACGTTCATCAGTTCGATCACTTGTTCAATCAAGACGTACTGCAGTTTTTAGTGTTGTGCAGGATTCACAAAGAATATCACCACTTACCGTATTCTTGGCTACAAAAAACACAACAAAGAAGCCGAAATTAATATGGAGTCTTCACGATGAAAATGCAAGTGTCCTATCTCAAGGCACAATTGAGACTTCCTCTACAGTATCTAAAATTGATCCACCGATAATAGCACCAGGAACAAATGATGTTTCTATCAACAGCATCATACCAAACCCAGCATCAGGTTCGGTAACATTTAACTACACACTTGGCGCGAGTGAGGCAGTTCGTATTGAACTCTTCGATCCGCTTGGTAAGTCAGTTGGAGTTATTGCCGATGGCTTCCAGACGCAAGGATTACATCAGCTCAACTACCATGTAGGTACATTAGCAGAAGGTACATATTATCTGCGACTAACGACTCGTTTCGCAACTACATCTGCTGTTGTGAAGGTTATACATTAACCTGCGAGAATCATATCAATACAGCCGCGCCAATATGGTGCGGCTGTATTGATTTAAAGCTTTTCCTGTCTCTCAAGTATTCTTGTCCGAAATAATTTTGTAACAGTTATTTAACAGCTCCATATCGGAAATTCCCCTTACATTCATGCTGTAAGAAAAGACCATTTAGAATGTTTTTAAACAGAATGCCAAGAGTTCAGATCGCTGAGGCGAAGTATTCAAGTTGTTGTCGCGCTTGCTAATGCTTAATCTAAGATAATTAGAGTTTGAATCAGCATAACAAGGTATTACCTCTTTAAAGAGGTAGTAATAGCGGCAAGATGGGGTACTACTTGGCTGATGTTATATCCAACATCCTTTGCAATGCGACTCTTGCCCACTTGGTATCTTCTTCTCCTACCTTTATCTGATTGCTCCAATTTTTGTTACCTATTTGTTACTGATAATATATAACTCGATTGATTTATAATGAGTTACGGCAATTATGGCACTTCTAGGTTCGAATCCTATCGAGGCAACAACAACCCCTTATGTTTAAAGCATGAGGGGTTTTACTTTTGAGCCAATCCATTCTACTTATGTAGGTCATTCTGTAATTTACATAAACACTATTCTTCTTTTAGGCATTATACTTTGTCATTTGCAGTATTTCAACGTTTCAACGGTAAGCAGGAATATGCTGGCACGTGAAATGGTTCGGCATTGTGCTGTAAGAGAGTGAATTTTCACAAAGAGGAAATGAACCGGCAACTTTTTATATCTTTCTGCCCGCAAACCATAAGCGGAGAAATTAGTGAGTCAGACTATATCACCATGAGAAAGTTTTCTCTATTAAGCGAGGTAGTATGATATTGCCAATTTGTTGTAATAACCGTTGCAATGGCTTGCTTTAGCTTTTGAAAATCATGAGGTTTTTTGATATAGATGTTCGCCCCTTGGATAAAGCTTTCGTGAATATCTCTTTCCGAAGATGAGGTAGAGTAAATAGCAATTGACATAGAGTTGAGGTCGTCGTTGTCTCGAATCTCTCGGAGACACTCTAAGCCACTTTTTCTTGGCATGTTGAGATCAAGAAAAAGAACATGTGGTAATCGTGCACCGGGTTTTTTAAGGTAATCCATAAGTTGTTGACCATCATTGACGGTGTCAATGTCAGTCTTCATCTTCAATTCTTCGATCGCATCCTTAAAAAAAACGCGGTCATCTTCGTCGTCGTCTGCGAGCAAAACGAACAACCTCGCGTGATCGGTATCATATTTCATTGGTTTTGGGCAAGTAGGTGTCAAGTTCCTATTACGTTCAACAGTTTACCCTTTAGGTAGTTCCGAAAGAACGGTCTCACTTCTGAGGCGTTTTTTCTGGAGTATTTCCTTAAATTGTTTAGGCGATAATCCGGTAATTTGTTTGAACTGATTGGAGAGGTGGGCAAGACTGCTGTAGTTAAGACGGTAAGATATTTCAGTTAATGAGAGATTTGACTCAATTATTAATTCCTTAGTCCTCTCAACCTTCTGCATCATTACAAAATGTGCTATAGATATGGAGGTAGCTTCCGAAAAAATAGCCGTTAAGTGCCCATAACTGTAGTGCAGGCGTTCGCTAAGATACGATGAGAGGTTCACCGATGGAAGGTCATTCTCTGAATAAACCATCTCTTTGATCACGTCTTTTATTTTGTGAACCAAAAGATTTTGTTCATCGGAGATCATTTCGATTCCGTACGGTGCTAAAGCCGACTGCAATGTGGCTATCTCTTCTGCCGAAAGTTGTTCCGTGATAGTAAGTTCACCAAGCTCGCCGAATGAAAAATCATGAGACAATTTTTCAAGGTGATCTCGTACTACTTGCTTCCATAGCTTATGAACAGAGTATTTAACAAAAATTTTCATTCTTGGCTTAATGGTTACTATACAAATATACGCAATTGCCATCGAATACCCGTTCTTATTGATTTCCCAGCCCTCGTGAACGCTATTTATGCATTATTGTAGCAGAAAACACTCGGATTTTAAAAATTAGGTAGAATTTTACAAGATAATCTGAAAATTTTGTAACAATATACTACTTCAATTAGGGTAACTTTGCATTACACCTTTGTCGCAATATAATGGTGGTATATCATAAAGTAATTTTCTTTCACATTCTATAGTCAACAATATGAGCGGACTACTTTACATCGTTGCAATCGTACTAGTGATTGGCTGGGCATTAGGATTCTTCGTCTTTCAAACAAGTGGGATAATACATATTCTGCTTGTCATAGCGATCATTGCTGTGCTCTTGCGACTGATCAGTGGCCGAAGTCTTATTTGAGCTAAGGCATTCCTTTTGACAGTTTTAAAATCTACAACACAAAATGTGATTTGTGTAAATAGAAACGAGGATACTGGCAGTAAATTTGTACAGAAGGTTTTATATCATTGTTTTATATCCATTAATTAACGAATAATGTATTATGAAGAACACAAATAATAAACCAGGAGCGATACAAACGCTTCTAATGTCTCTTTCAAAGAGATCAAGACGCATCCTTACAACCGGACTATGCATGTTCATGCTTAGTATTGGTTGTGTGAGCGCAAATGCTCAAAGTATCATCAACAGAATAGCCTTTGGTATTCATGGGGGTGGTAATAAGTACTACGGTGATTTCACCGATAATCAGTTCGCATTCTCCGGCGATGCATTTATTCGTTGGAACATGTTGGACTGGCTTTCACTCCATGCCGCGTATAACGGCGGACAGATTCGCATCAAAGCAGGCGATAGAAATGTCAGAGCATACCCCCAATACTTTGGCGGACTGACTGACCCGTTCTATCCAAATACTGTACCAGCAGATGAGATCCAGCGTAATGACAACAATGTTATACGTCATGGTGGATGGCAAGCGATGCTCTCGGGAAACTTCTTCCCGACGCAGCAGTTCGTACCGTTTTTAGCAGCCGGTATTGAATTTCTTAACTTCGAGCCAAGAAATCAAGACCAGGATCATGCTTTGCCTGGCAACCATGCAAAGCATGATCCTGGTCTTGATTTCTTGGCTCGAAGTTAAGAAATTCAA
>JBKJTT010000097.1:0-10239 GCA_046590205.1 Kapaibacterium sp. (SeqCode) | reverse complement strand
ATCCATAACCAACCCGATGTTTGGTATGTCCGCTCCACAAATAAAGGAATGACATGGACCACGCCCATTTCTGTTCTTGATTCGGACGACTCTACAAAATACGTTCAGGACTTCTGTTCGATAGCTGTTGATTCGAGTGATAATTTGTATGTCTCCTTCCTCGACTTTCGGGAGGAACAGCGTAAGACCTCGATGTTTGCACAGCTTTACCTCTCACGTTCGACTAATGGCGGTAACTCATGGTCAGTCAATACTAAAACAAATGTTATGCCTGCGGGTATCGGCGGAACGTGCGAGTGCTGCAAACAGGATATTGCCGTCAGCCCCGAAGGGAATGTTTATATCGCATTCCGCTCGAACATCAATAACAGACGCGACATCTGGGTTGCACGTTCGACTGATAAAGGAAATACATTTGAAGAGATCATTCTTATTCAAAACGGCGTCTGGACTATCCAAGCATGTCCGGTCTCGGGACCTAACATAGCACTCGACGCTAAAGAAGATCTTCATGTTGTCTGGGCTGATGCCCGCGATGACTCTGCGGGAAAAGTACATGCATATTATTCTCGATTACCAAAGAATTCACGTCAAGCAACACCAAACCAGAGGTTAAATCGTCCGAATGAATCGCCAAAGTGGCCGGATGTAACGACATCGCCTGATGGTTCACGAGTTATCGCTGTTTATCAAGTACCATTGAAACCCATTCAGTTTGTGCCTCTTGTCTCAGATGATGGTGTGGCACCGGGCATAGAAGTTAATCCGACGGGAAAAACTCAAGAGTTCTGTAGAGTTATTTTGGGTCCCGACGGCAAAACAAATATAGTCTGGCAAGACAATAGCCGCGACAACGGTGACATTTATTTTGGAAAATACCAATCGGCTACATCTGTAGATAACTTTGGGGACGAAAATAATGAGTTACGAGTCTTTCCAAACCCAAGTACCGGAGTTATGGATGTCAATTGGGAAGCAATGAAACTCCCAATAGGCCAAAACCTGCTAGCTCACGTGTATTCTATTAGCGGAAAACTGGTAAAGACGATTACTATTCATCAAAATCAACCAATTGATCTTCAAGAGATTCCGAGTGGTTCGTATCAACTTGTTATTTATAATGGCGGCAAACGTATAAGTCTGCAAAAGTTAACGGTTATTGAGTGACCTGATATTCAATACTCTCCTCTGATCTATTTTCAATGTGGAATAAAAAAAACCCGTGCCTGGTGGCGCGGGTTTTTTCGTTTATCGTAAACATGACATGGGGCAGTTAACCATCATGTGCTGCCACATGGCGAGACTGAAGTCCTAAAGGTGAGTCACCATCAATACGAATATACTACATTTTCTAGCCAAATCCAAATATTTTTTTTAAATTAGTGAATTATGAAAAATTGCATAGTGTATCTGCTAATTGTGTAAGTATAAATAGACTGTTTATTGTATTTTTGCACTCCAATCAAACATGCTTCATCTCTAACTACAAAAAATTTTATGGCAACGAAAACAGCACCCCCAACACGCAAGAAAACCGCCGTTAACGGTAAATCTTCTGTAAACGGTACATCGAACGGACATGCAACGAACAACGGATTTGCAACAGCAAAGAAAAGCTCAACAGCCGAAGGGCTTGGAGAGCTTTTCAAAGATTCACTAAAAGATATTTACTGGGCAGAAAAAGCATTAGTAAAAGCACTCCCGAAAATGATGAAGAATGCCTCAAACGAAGTGCTCGTTGATGCTATCGGCGGTCATTTAGAAATTACAAAGTTACAGGTTACACGTCTTGAAGACGTATTTGCATCGATTGGTCTTAAGCCGCAGGCAAAAGAATGCGCTGCAATGCAAGGACTTATCAAAGAAGCAGAAGAGATCATGGAAGAAGCTGACAATGATTACGTTCGTGATGCAGGCATTATTGCTGCAGCACAGAAGGTAGAGCATTACGAGATTGCTTCCTATGGCACGCTTCGCGCGTTTGCACTCGCGCTCGGCTTCGATAATGCAGCAGAGCTTTTAGGGGAAACCCTTGAAGAAGAAAAAGAAGCGGATGATGCATTGACAGAAATCGCGGAAGATAGAATCAATAGCGATGCTGTCACCGCATCAGACGTGAACGATGATGAAGATGAAGATGAGGATGAGAATGAAGATGACGAAGAGGAAGTGAAAAGCTAAATTTTCGTCATCATCTTTATCTTCGTACTTACTATTTTTAAGTACTTAAATAAACATTACGAACATGAATCCGGAAACAGAAAACAACACACAAGAACGTGAGACAACCGAAACCCCATTTGCAGAGACTATGCAAGGTGGCGGTGACAAAGCACGCAAGCAAGATGGCTTAGACCAGAATGATTCTAACCGTGGCTCAGGTCAGGGACAGAATCAGCAAGGTGGAAACCGCACAAATGATAATCAAGGCGGAAGCAAAGAACAGCGTAAAGACGAGGATAACAAAGGCGGATCTGGCGGAAGCCGATAATCCTTTGTTGGGCATGATAATGTAAAGACAGAGTGCGGGAAAAGTGAGAGTCCTCCCGATTCTCGCACTCATTTTTTATTCTTAGTATGAAGATACTAAATACATCCTTAAAAAAATGACAGTGCCAGAAGTAAATAAAAAGACCGGCGAAGCACATGATATTCATGGCTCACCAAAACCCGGTGATAAGCGCGGAGCAAAAATCGGCGATCAGGGCGGTGATTATTATAAAAAAGACGATGAAGAAGCTGATACGACAGATGTAAACGATCATGCTGATCTCGAGACAAATGATGAGCCGGCAGTAGATACAACAGAGGCTCGCAGTAAAGGAAATGGTATTGAATTGGAATCAAATGCACGAACCAGCGGGCTGGTAAGCACGAATCTATAAAAAACAATTTGGGTAAGATAAATATGGCAAAGCACGCGAAGAAGACAACTCTCACCCTTCTTCGCGTTTTCCTTTTGTGCCGAAACCCGTTTTGATGCCGCTCTTGGCCGCATCATTCACTCCGAAGTATAAAATATTCATCCTATCGGCTGCGAGATTTTTGGTGGATGATATCGCATCGCTTTGTTTCTGAAATAGCTGTAAACATTTCTCAAGATTCCATAAAGTTTTTTTCATATTTTTGGGTAATTTTGCATTCAGGTAAAGTTGCTTTCTGATTCTCCCACAGCTTAGGACGGTCCTTTCCCTCATTTATTATTTTCTATTTTCTGGAAAAAAGTTTTATTAACTTATACCAGAATAATGACAGTCGGCGGATTTTTTGATGCAATGATCGGCGGGACAGGTGATGGCGGATCGACATTCACCGTAAATGCGAACACCGATTATAAGATCGGTATTTCAGTTGATGGTGAGTTAGAACTTTCACCGCGTATTCAACTAAGTTCTTCTTTGAATTCGCTTACCGCCGATCTTGCAGCAAATGCTGTTGGTGGTTTTGGTGCCTCTACAAGTGGAGGCGCACAAGCGAATACACTGCTCGTTCTTTTCCGGCAAAAAAGATGCTGGTATTCATTCGGTATCCTTTGATACCAAAGAGTTACCCGTGGGCGCTTACTTTATCGCCACACGAGT
This sequence comes from Kapaibacterium sp. (SeqCode), assembly GCA_046590205.1. Taxonomy (GTDB): domain Bacteria; phylum Bacteroidota; class Ignavibacteria; order Palsa-1295; family Palsa-1295; genus DATDEW01. Next base: position 6,658 of record JBKJTT010000097.1, on the reverse strand, counting down.
TCCGGGTGCATTAATGGAATCACGTTTTATGATCGTTCGTTAATGCAGCGCGCAGGTCTAAAGGACCTGCAACAGTATAGGGCATGTATCTGCTTTGGATACATGCCCTATTCTTGTTTAAAAGTATTTTACTTATGATAGAGCATGTTCTTTTGCAAGTTTCTCTATCGAGCGAATTATCTCGGGCATTCTGTATTTCTTATTCATCATAAATGTGATGAGGCGTTTCTTTATGAATGCGGGGAGCTTCATCTCCATCTTCACTGCAAATGTAACACGCGTCTTCTCACCTTCTTCCTTTATGCTGTAGGTAAAATAGGCAACATCTTTTTTTTCTACTGATTCAACCGTCATATACTCGAACGGCTTCCAGTCAATGATGGTCTCCGTATTCTTCCCTTTTCCGTGAGCACAGTGGTTCGATGAGCCTACTGCCGTTCTACCGGTGACCCGTTTACCTTCCGACCACTTCACATCAGTCATCCAGAGATTGCGTTTATCTGGCTCGACAAGCCACTCCCATGCAGTGCCTATTGGTATCTCAAGCACTATCGTAAAGTAATAGTCAGCATCCGCATCGCTGATGAACCTCCGGTGAGTGTTTATATATGCATCATATGTGCCGGATAGGTCATAGGAAAGCGTTTCAAGTTCGTTGAAATCATCATAGTGTTCTTTCAGCCGCAGTATCTTATCATCAGGCGGAAGCGGAAGTTCGGTGCATGTAGTGCTAAAGAGAGCATACCCGCGCCATCCGGTTGCATTCCTCACGGAGTTCTTTAGCAGACGGTGAGCAAGGTTCACATCAGAGCCGAAGGGTTTCGGGACCTTGCCAAAATCCTGCAAAGCATATTCGCCATAATGAGAAATGATCTTCAGATCAAGAGTACCTACTTCGCTGCATGCTCTGCAATCACACTTGACCTCATACTTCATCACCTCGCGGTGCTTAATGAACTTTGCATAGGTCGTTTCGATGTTCTCTATTACAGATTCCGCACGTGTTATCCCATCACGTGGTCCGTATGCAAAGACGGCGTCGCCCTCGACTTCAGCGACTTTAAATACCGATTCCATCGAATCAATAATTGTATCGATAAGTGCTTTGAGTATTTCCTGCGAGTGCTCTATCTCTGTTGAAGCGAGATATGCAGTATATCCGGAAATATCGGCAAGAACGAGATATCCTTTTTCTGTCATAGTAGTAGTAGTGTATGTGACTACAAAGATACAACAAAATCTGTCAAAATGGATCTGCGGAACCACAGTTTTTCAATTAGCATTGTCCCATCACTTCTGTCGCTTTGTTCGAACCGGATATTTACACTTCTTTGATATCGCTATGAAAAATATTATCTACTCAACGCTTCTGATTGTTGCTATTTTTATATGCACAAGTTCATTCGCCCAATTCACGGGCAAACCGCAATATACGATCGTGGTCAAACGCGCCGATACGCTCATGGGAAACATCGTCGTTGAGATGTTCCCTGCCATCGCGCCGAACCATGTACGCAACTGGGATTCGCTCGTTACGATGAAGTTCTTCGACTCGATAGCATTCCACCGTGTCATCCCCGGGTTTATGATCCAAGGCGGCGACCCAAACTCAAGAAGTGGTGAGAGAGAGACGTGGGGTTTTGGAGATGATAGCCAAGTACCCATTGATGCCGAGTTCAATTCGGTCTCACATCGAAGAGGTATCCTCTCTGCGGCACGTACGCCCGATCCGAATTCCGCAACAAGCCAGTTTTTTATCTGTATTGCAAACCCCACTCATCTTGATAGACAGTACACAGTCTATGGGAAAGTTGTCAGTGGAATGAATGTAGCCGATTCAATCGTCAATTCAGAAACTGATGCTAATGATAATCCCCTCGATAAAATATCCATGTTCATCACACGCACTGGCTCGAATGACAGCGTGACCGCAGTACCCCAGCTTGTCTCGCCTGTAAATGATTCAATACTCATGGCAGCACCGAGAGCAACACTTCGTTGGAGAAAAGTCTCAGATGCAATGCTCTACCGTTTGCAGGTCGCAAAAGATGAGGCATTTACACAAATCGTTGCAGATAGCAGTGTTCGTCAAATTGATTCTAATATCATTGTCAATAAACTTCCTACCAACACAACGTACTATTGGCGAGTAATGGCAAATAATGGTGGGAATGCAAGCGAGTATTCATCATCTAGAAGGTTTACCATCGGCTCCCTTTCTTCCAAACTTGAAAGCAACCTCACTGTCGAGTTTGATGACGTTTATCCGAACCCTGTAAAAGAAAGCGCAACTATCGGTTTCGTCTTGAGCAAGCCAATGAATGTCACGTTGACCGTCCTTGATATTTTAGGTCGCAATGTGCTTACGATCATTGATTCTAAATTGATGCAAATGGGCAAGAACGAAGTGCCCTTCACTCGCGGCGCATTGCCCGCAGGAGTATATATCTACCGCCTCGAAGCAGAAGGCAGTAGCATCACAAAGCGCGTAGTAGTCGAATAATTACTGCCCGCCGAGAATAAGAGGCAACCCGTTCTTCGGATTTCCGACCACAACTATTTTTGTGTTTGGTGATTCGGCAAGTTTCTGTGTGGCTTCTATGCCCTTCCATTCAAGGATCTGCTGTGATAAGCCCATCGCTATGATGCGTTGGAAATCCTGAATACCTTGCGCTTCAATGCGCTTGCGGTCGGCTTCTTGTTTTTCTTTCTGCAAGACGAACTCCATCTTCTGCGCATCTTGCTGTGCTGATATTTTAGCATTGATAGATTGTTGCACAGCAGCAGGCAGAGCAACATCACGAAGCAGAACACCCTCTAAGACAAGTCCGCGTTTTTTAAAACCCCCATCTAAAAGTACCTGGACCTTGCTTACAAAGTCCTCACGTTTCACCGAATAGAGATCGGTACTAAGATAATTCACTGCTTTATCACGCAATGCTGAACGTATTTCCGGGCGGACGATCTTTTCTACATAATCATCTCCGATCGTTCGATAGACCATAGGCGCAGCAGTCGGAAGCAGCCGGTACTGAACGGTCATCTCAAGCCTGAGTGTAAGCCCATCGCTTGTGAGCACCTCGATAGCATCATCACCTTTGACCTGACCTTCGCCGTGGGTTCCGCTCATCGTATATGCTTGTGTGCGTACATCCATCTCGCGAATATTAAAAAGCGGGTTGATGACATGGAATCCGTTCTCTAATGCTTCGTCCTCTACGCTCCCGAAGAGAACCTGCACGCCGACATTCCCGGCAGGGATGACCGTAACCGATGCCATTGTAAGAAAAATGACAGCAAGCGCGATTGATGCCATTGATGTAATACTAAGTATCTTTGGTAGATCATATTGGGTATTTGCCGTGACGCTCACGCGTGAACGAGCAATAAGCGCCGCAACAGCGACAAGTGTGAAAAGTATGAATGCTGTGAACATGGTGTGTACCTCTTAAATATAGCGAGTGTACTAACACATACGCTAATCTATATACGCCCTCTTTTTTCTCAGGTGTCTTCGGAACTACCCTCACCGAAAAAGCATTTTCACCTCGCTTCCTTAGCTCAGTTGGTAGAGCAAATGACTCTTAATCATTGGGTCGCGGGTTCGAGTCCCGCAGGGAGCACTTAAAAACGATAGTTTGCCCTCAACAAAATATTTTTCCGAAGAATAGGAACTATTTACCTTGATGACTAGTTCGGTCTTGCGTTATAAGCTATATCATTTTTTAAAAGCCGTTTCCCACTAAGCTTTATTGTTAATTTCCTGAGCATCCCACTATTTGCTCGTAATATGTGAGCCTGTTTTTCCGTAAGGATAACGCGTTCAATTTTCAGTTTGCTATAACGTGTTCATGGTAATCGTCAGGACCTTCGTTCCGGCTATTCTATTCATTGCACTTATCTTGCAAGGATCGGATGCCTTCTCCCAACGCGCTTTAGGTGCGCGTGAACTGCGTTTAGATAATAACGGAAACGCTATTGCAGTAAGTGCAGCATCTGGCTTATCTGCTTCCTACACGCTTCAACTACCAGCGATTCCGCCACCTTACGGTATAAATTATTTTCGCGTTGACCCCGCAGGCATTGTAACATGGACCGATAATCCACTTCCCCCGTTAGCTCCGGGGAATATCTGGGTAGGAAATTCCTCGAGCGTTGCAGTGCCACTTTCCCCAGGCACTGCTGGCTCTATCTTTATGCTTGACCCGTCACTCCAACCAGTATGGAGTACAACGATTCCGTCTGCTATCATGGTACCTGCTTCGCAGATTGGCTCCGGCACACTGCCCTCAGGTACAATCATTGATGTAGGTAACGGTGCGACCATTCAACCTTCAGGTACAGGAAAAGTAATAGCCAACGGACTTACCGGTTCGGGGCTCGATAAATTTTCCGGTACTGTGACAATACCACTCAATGCAATTAGCATCAATATCTCATATTCGGATATTCTTGCATCATCGATCGTACTTGTATCGGTCGTTGATCCGAGCGGGCAGACCGCACAAGTTTCAGTGACAGGCATAAACGTAGGTGTAGGGTTTTCGGTGATGTTCTCGGGTTTTTACCCGACAACCACAGGGACACTTAACTACTTAGTTATTAACTAATTTTTTATTTATTTATTTCTTTATCAATAATAACTCATCATGAAAACAACAACACTCATTAAAGCGGTATTTGGCGCAGCTCTTTTGCTTGCGACAACGACAGCATCTGCACAAGCTCCGTTTGCAAGCGGTATCAAACTCCAACAAGGCGGAGCAACTGATCCATCGTTTGGGCTTACGCTTAAATCAAAACAAACGTTCACTGCAAGTCCGACACTTTCCTGGACACAGCCGACAGGTAACGGCGTTGTCAAGATCTCGAACTTTGCAGCCGGAACTGGTGACCTCACTTATAGTGCCGTTGGTCTTAGTACTGCTGATGTAACAGGTATTCTGCCCGTTGCAAACGGTGGTACGGGAGTAGCATCACTTACGGGTAACGGAGTGCTTTCTGTCAATGCGGCAGGAACAGGATTTGTCTCAACTGCACTTACGAACGGACAGATTCTTATCGGCTCGACAGGCGCTGCTCCTGTAGCAGCTACTCTTACTGCAGGTACAGGTGTTACGATCACCAACGCCGCAGGTTCGATTACGATTGCTGCGAACTTAGCGAATATATCAAGTATCAAACGTATCGCTTTAAGTGCGGCGGCAGTCAGCTATGCTGCACAAACCCCACCGGCTGGATTTACTCTGACTGCAACATCAGTGATAAATGTCACTGTTCTTGAAGCAGGCGGATTCCCGATCACGGCAACAGTATCTGCGATTAATACCGGAGCGAACACATTTGATTTTGTGATCTCCGGCTATCCGACCGCTGCAAGCGAAGCATTGGTATCATTCCATAATTAAGAGATAGATACTGATGAGTATGGACCAAGTGCGGGTTTCACCCGCGCTTGGGTTTAGTATAGAATTTTTTTACGTTATTATGCTACCGTATAAATGTAAATGCGTTCTGTGTATCTCAATAATCATTATTGCAGCTATCATGCAATCATCTGTGTATGCACAGCAATCGCTGCTTGGTCTAAGACTCCAGCAAACTGCAGGCGGAAATGTTCTGACACTACGAGGACCTTCCACCGGATTTAGTACAAACTATACTCTCCGTCTTCCTGCATCTCTTGGAGGCGCGGGGTCTCTCATGTATATGACAGGCACAGCGTCTCAACTTGATTGGCTAGCAGCTAGCACCAACGGCTACATCCTTTCGCTTGTAAGCGGATTTCCCCAATGGGTAGATCCGGCAACCATAGGTTCAGCGGGATGGGCACTTTCGGGTAATAGCATCGTAAGCGCATATAACGGAACAACAGGCAGCTTCATCGGTACAACCAATACACAGCCCCTCATACTTGCAACAACGAATACTACTACCCCACAATATATTGGTCTTTATACCAATAACCTCGAACGTGCGCGATTAACAGCAGCAGGCGAGTTTCTGCTCGGGACAACAACTCCTGTCTCACTTATGACTATCAGCGGAGAGATATATAATCACTCTCTCCAGATGAGGGCTACCTCAGGTAACCCCACCTATTCTGAAGGCAGAGTTTTTTATGATACAACGGCAAAAACTCTTGCCTATTATAACGACCATAATGGCGTAACCATGAATATTGGGCAGGAGAACTGGATACGTGTACGCAATGTCTCTGGTGCTTCAATCTTAAACGGACAAGCAGTCTATATCAATGGTGGTGATGTAACGACAGGTCTTCCAACCATCGCTCTGGCAAAAGCTGATATCTTGGCGACTGCCGATGCGATTGGTATTACTACTGAAACCATTGCCAATAACAGCATAGGATATGTCACCGCATTTGGTCTGGTGAATCAACTCAATACCTCTGCGTTTACTGCGGGTGCGACAATCTATGTCTCGGCAACAACAGCAGGGGCAGTGACAACTACTCGCCCTTCGCAGCCCAACTTTACAAATCCGATTGGCTTTATTGCCACCAGTGATGCGACAATAGGTAAGATTTTAGTACTTGCCGGCAAAACACGCTTTGGTGCTTCGACGACCGGAGCTGTCCCGTTCGGTGGTGCTGACGGATTCTTAAAAGAAAATGCGACAAACTTTCTTTGGGATA
>JBKJTT010000029.1:0-31931 GCA_046590205.1 Kapaibacterium sp. (SeqCode) | reverse complement strand
AGTGATATTCAGGTTAAAGCTATTGCTGACCATATCTTAGGTGAAATGCGTGAGAAGCATGGTGTTGCCCCATGGAAGAGTGAGGGCTGGGATACTCGCAAGTGGATCATCGTTGATTATGTTGATTTTGTCGTACATATTTTCCACGAAGAAGCGCGTGACTTTTATGCCCTTGAGCGACTATGGGCTGATGCTCCGACAGAGTTATTAGCCGACACTGCCCTCCCTAAAAAGCGTGCTTCAAAAAAGAAAGTAGTAAAAGCATAAGTGCCCGAATCAATAGAAACCATAATAGATATAGTTATCCGTTCAGGTGCGATCTACGCCACGCTGATAATTGTATTTCGTTTAGCCGGTAAACGACACTTTGCTCAATTATCGCTTATTGATTTTATCCTTTTGCTTCTTGTCTCCAATGCAGTGCAAAACGGGATGGTAGGCGAGGATTCTTCTCTCGGCGGTGCTATCATTGCCGCACTTACACTTATTGGTATTAATATCATCATTACAAAATTGGCGGTCAAGAACAAGGTCATCAGTAAGATAGTCGAAGGTGAACCAAAACTTCTCCTTCGAGATGGTAAGATATTAAAGAAGATAATGGATCAGGAAGGGCTTTCGCGCGAAGAGGTTGAAGAAGCCGTTCGTAGAGCCGGATATGCTGATACATCTGATGCCGCACTGGCAATACTTGAAACCGACGGATCTATATCCGTTGTAGGTAAAGACAAATTATCCTCAAAAAAATAATTCATGCTTGCAGTAGAACATTTATCCATCCAATTTGGCGGACGGTATCTCTTTCGCGATGTAACCTTTACTATCGGTCCCGGCGAACGCGTCGGTATCGTTGGTCCTAACGGCGCAGGTAAATCCACGCTCTTTCGTATCATCGCAGGTGTTCAGCAGCCAGATGATGGCTCGATCAACCTTCCCAAAAGCTTTTCTATCGGTTACCTTCCGCAAGAGCCAAACCTAAATTACGATGCAGGTCGTAACTTGCTTGAAGAAGCATGTGCAGTACGCAAAGACTTGCTTTCCTATAAAGAGAGGATGGATGTACTGCAGGAGAAGATGTCTTCTGATGAAGACCATCACTCCAATGAATACTTCGCGACGATAGAGGAATTTACCGACCTTCAACACAAGTACGAAACAGCAGGCGGATTTACTATCGAAGCACAGTCAGCTCGAATACTTGACGGACTTGGGTTTTCAGCCGAAGATATGAGCCGAGATGTCAATGAGTTCTCCGGCGGATGGCAGATGCGCCTTGAGCTTGCCAAGCTACTTATCTTAAATCCCGATGTTCTCCTTCTCGATGAGCCGACAAATCATCTTGACCTTGAAAGCTTGTTCTGGCTTGAAGATTTTATCAAAGCATATTCAGGAGCGTTGCTTATCATCTCGCATGATAGGTCATTCCTCAATGCGATCACAACGAGGACTATCGAAGTCACCTTTGATGGTAGATTAGAGTCGTTCGCAGGTAACTACGACTACTACGAGACAACGAAGGCAATGCGCGAGGCACAGCGCGAAGCACTTGCTGCATCACTTGATAAACGACGCAAGGAAATATCGAGCTTCGTTGACCGCTTCCGCTATAAAGCATCAAAGGCACGTCAGGCGCAATCACGTATAAAGATGCTTGAACGTATGGAGCGAGTCGAGCTTGCATCTGATGCGCCATCGGTGCATTTCTCCTTCCCTACTTCGCAACAATCAGGGAGAACTGTCTTTGAAATTGAAAAAGCTGCAAAGTCATACGACGGAGTAAAAGATATTTTCTCCGGGTGCGAACTAATGATCGAGCGCGGCGACCGCATTGCATTTGTTGGTAAGAACGGTCAAGGAAAAACTACGCTCGGTAAGATTCTTGTCGGTGAAGAACTTATAACAGCCGGTACCATCAAGACGGGATTCAATGTAACCATTGGTTACTATGCCCAGCATCAGGCAGATTCGCTTGACCCGAAGAAGTCAGTATATGCAACTGTTGAAGAGCTTGCTAAATCTATGTTCTATCGAGGTGGTACCAATAGCATTAATTATTCTGAAACACAACTTCGTACATTGCTCGGCGCATTCCTTTTCAAAGGTGATGATGTACATAAACGAGTAGGCGTCTTATCAGGTGGAGAAAAATCACGCCTTGCTCTTGCGAAGATGCTTCTCGAACCGGTCAATACGCTCGTCCTTGATGAACCGACGAACCATCTTGATATGCGCTCGAAAGAAGTCTTGAAGCAAGCAATTCTTGCCTTCGAGGGTACCGTCATTGTCATAAGCCATGATAGAGACTTTCTTGACGACCTTGTTGATAGAATTATCGTCTTTGAATCAGGCACGGTAAAAGAGAATTACAGTCCTCTCGAAACATACTTAACTGACCTTCATAACCGTGAATTAGAGGCACTCAAGAAGAAGCCGTTTCAAAAAGATAGTGATACTTCAAAACCGGCAGAAACACCCGACGAGAAGAAGAATCGTAAACGTCTCGAAGCCGAAAAGCGCAACGCAAAGACAAAAAACGAAAAGCCATTGCGTGATAAACTCAAAAAGATAGAAGCAGAAATGGCAGTCTCTGAAAAGAGAAAGAAGGAAATCGAGGATGCGATGGCTTTCCCTGAATACTATGAGGATGCCGCAAAAGTCAAGCGAGAAGGTTTAGAGATGAATCATATCGCTGCGAGATTGGAATCACTTTACAATGACTGGTCGCAGTTATCTGAAGAGATAGAGAGTCTATAAAAGAAGGAGGGCAATGCCCTCCTTCTTTTGTTAAATTATTTCATCGTCAATGCCATCTTCGCGGCTTCGCCAAGAAGCGAGTATGCTTTCTGATATTGTTTGTCCTTTTCAAGTAGCATACGTGTTCGAACGTTATTGCTAAAGAGCTGTCTTCCTACTTCAGCTTTTATCCATGTACTGATCCAAGCCTTATCAATATCAAATTCTTTTATGTCGTACTCGATCTTTTTCTCTTTTGCTTTATCCAACGCAGAAGTGAATGCTTCTTCTGGCACAACATACGTTTTGACAAATGTTTCCGCGGTATATTTCTTCTTTAGAGTAGGCGCATTACTCGATATGTAATCTTTTACCCAATCAAAAAAGAGTGACCCTGCAAACAAACGCCATGTCGAACGGGTGATCGTGTCTGACTTTACAATATAGTCGGGGGTAATACCGCCGCCGCCATAGACAGTACGTCCGGACGCAGTTGTATATTTCGGCTTTGTTGAGTCATGGACATCTTTTGTGTGATCGAAGTTTGCTTCTTCGGACTCTGTTATCTCAAGCTCATCGCCACCGGCATACTTAGCACCTTCATACTTTTTCTGTATAGAACGACCAAGAGGCGTATAGTAACGAGAGATTGTCAAACGGATCGCACTCTTATCATTACCAAGCGGAAATTGACGCTGAACAAGCCCTTTCCCGAAAGAAGGAATACCAACAACAACTGCCCTATCAAGATCCTGTACTGCACCGCTTACAATCTCGCTTGCGCTAGCACTACCGCGATCTATTAATACTACAAGAGGTATCTTCTCGTACTTATTGCCTGGTGAGGAAACATCAACATCGTCAAAACTCGATACTCTTCCTTTTGTCGAGACGATCGTCTTTGTACCACCAATAAATTCATCGGCGATACGAACTGCCTGCTCAAGATATCCTCCCGGATTGCCGCGAAGGTCAAGTACAAGCTGTTTCATACCTTGACTTGAAAGATCCGTTAAAGCAACCATCATCTCATCATGGGTCTGTTCGCCAAAACGACCAATGTTCAAGTATCCGGTTTTTTCATCAACCATAAAGCTCGCCATCACACTGACGATTGGTATGATATCGCGGGTTATGCTAAACTCAAGCGGGGCTGGTTGACCAGAGCGCACAATAGAGACATTAACCTTCGTCCCTTTTGGTCCACGAAGATTATTACGAACCGAATCTTCAGTAAACTTCAATGTTCGACGACCATTGATGGCTATGATCTTATCACCTGCAATGATGCCGAGCATATCACTGGGGCCGCCGGGAATGATTGCATCTATCAAGACGGTATCATTCTTCCCCATCATAAACTGCACGCCAATCCCTTCGAATTTACCCGAAAATTGTTCCGCAGATTGCTCAACATTCTTCGGAGGCATATAGACAGAATGGGGGTCAAGCTTCGAGAGCATACCGACAATAGCAGCATCGTTCAACTCGCCAAGATTCGGCTTATCGACGTAATACCTTTGGACAAGTGTCATAACATCGGAGTACTTTTTAAGCTCCTCGCCCATGTTATTATCTTGTGAAAATGCTTCTTCAATTCGAGAGCCGAGGAAACCACTCGATACGATAAGCAGAAGACCAATGGTCGCCAAACGGCGCGGATTATATTGTGATAAGTTCATTCGTTTTCTAAGTTCTGTTCTTAAAACACTAACGGGAATCCTGTCATTCCATTCTTAATTGCCATCAACAGTTGTTCGGTCTTTCTCCGATAGTGGTAATCGTATATCGTAGTAGCCGGAGGGGAGCGACTTGCCTACTATCCATGGATTATACATTCTCACGTCTTTGTATGTATATCCTTGACCTAATGCCCAGTTCGCTACGCTTGCAATAGGACCTTTTACCGAAATCTCCTGTGACTGCATAGGATAGTATGGCTCAAGACGATCGAAGTTGAATCCATAGAGTTCGCCGCGAGACATAAGCTCCTTTATTACTGCAATACGCATACCGTAACGCATGGTTTCCTCGTTGAGGTATAAATTCCAGTAATTGCTGCGCTTTTGGTTATCCATTGCTGCTTGCAAACCGTACTCGCCCATATTATAGGCGGCAGCCATAAGCAGCTCATCGCCGAACTGTGCCTTGAGTTGTTTGAGGAATGCAATCGCTGCGGGTGTTGCCTTTATCGGGTCAAGACGCTCGTCAACGTTATCATCAACCTTCAGACCGTATCGCTCTGCAGTTGGTGGAATGAACTGCCAAAAGCCATGTGCCTTTGCCGGAGATTGTACGTTCCGTACACCGCTCTCGGCAACCATCAAGTACTTAAAGTCCGGATGCAATCCGCTCGCTTTGAGCGATGAATCCACGTATGGCTCCCAACGCTTTAGCCGTTTTGTCCAGAGAACAAGCTGATCGGGATTGGTGTAGTTATAGTAGAACTCACGGTCGAATCGTTCGCGAATATCCCAATGCTCTAAAGGAATACGTTTGCCAAATAACTCGAGGGTTTCCGGCGGTTTAATTAACGTAATATTGCGATGGTAATCAGCAACTTTTACGTCTTTTTCATCGGCTCGTAACGAGCCATTTGATACACTACGGTCATCACTGCTCGATAGGAATGAATACACAAGTGGTACTAAACCCACCAAGAGAGCAACTCCAAAGAAACGGATAGTATGTTTGTTTTTAGGTACCATTTACCAACCAAGTGCTTTCGTTACTTCTTCAATATTGAGTGTACCGACTACATCGGTAAACTTAGATACTTTTTTCTTTTCTAAGAGCGTTACAAGTTCATCTTTGTAATCATTTGCGGCATTCGGGTCAACAAAGTTCGATGTTCCGACTTGTACGAGCTGTGCTCCTACAATAAAGAACTCCATCGCATCCATTGCCGAAGCAATCCCACCGATACCGATGATCGGTATCTTACTACTCTTACGCGCTTCGTAGCATTTTGCTACAGCCACAGGACGAATTGCCGGTCCTGATAATCCACCTGTTACCGTCGAGAGTCTCGGCTTCCCAGTATAGACATCTACAGACATCCCAACCACAGTATTTATCAAGCTGATAGCATCTGCCCCTGCCGCCTCGCATACCTTTGCAAATGGTGCCACACTCGTAACATTCGGAGTGAGTTTTATGATGAGGAGTTTCTCTGTAAGTTTTCGGAGTGCTCTGGTAAGTTCATCAACAAGATCAGGGCTTGTACCAAACATCAAGCCGCCGTCTTTGACGTTCGGGCAGCTCACGTTAATCTCATAGCCGACCATGTTCTTCGTCGCATTTGCCTCAATGAGCTTCAAAACATCGCAATACTCTTCTATACTTGATGCCGCAATGTTTGCGATGATATTCGTATCAAACTCGGCAAGGAATGGCAGTTTCTCTTCAACGAAGTTATGAACGCCGACATTTGCCAGACCAATAGAGTTTAGCATTCCCGAAGGAGTCTCGACGATGCGGCGTGGATAGTTACCCGGACGTGGTTTCCAACTTACCGATTTAGTAACAATACCGCCAAGCCCATTAATATCGCAGTATTCGCTTGCTTCTGCTCCGTAACCAAATGTACCGCTTGCAACAAGGAATGGATTCTTGAACTTCACTCCGCCGAGCGATACCGATAGATCAATATGTGATTGCGTTTCCAAACTTATAATATAATGCTTTCTTTCGTGAATGAAGGTCCTTGTGTACAGACAAGGTAGAACTTCTTCCCGCTTTTTGCTGCTTCTGCTTCTGTTGTCGGCACTGGACATCCTTGACAAATACCTATACCACACGCCATCTCTGTTTCTAAACTTACTTCGCAGGGGATACCGAATTCTTCGCTTAGAGCAATAGCTGCCTTCATCATCGGAGTTGGTCCGCAGACAAAGAGCTTCGGAGTTTTAAATGCACCTTCTTTCAAGTCATTGCGCAGCTTCTCAATGATAGTCCCTTTGTACCCTTTTGAGCCATCATCGGTTGCATAGACCACATTAGCGAGATACTCATCGGCCAACATATTTGCTGTCCGTGCACCGTAATACGAAAAGAATGGTCTATCTAATTCTTGAAAATGCTTTGTAAGTAAAGGCATTGATGCAACGCCTACACCACCGATCAGTAATAGAGCAGTCTCAAAGTCATTAGAATCAAAGTGCCATGGACTTCCGAGCGGTCCTAATACATCTATCACATCACCAACCTTCGTATCGGCAAGAATATCTGTCCCACGTCCGTGACGTTGTATAATGATCTCAATTTCATCCCCTATCACATTATAGATACTAAACGGTCGGCGTAGTATAGGGTCAGTAAAGCCAATCTTTGGTAGTACATTGACGAACTGCCCTGGCTTGGAAGTTGCAGCGGCAAGAGGAAACGAAAAGCGAAGAACCGAGAGAGTATCCGTGAGCGCACGGTTGGCAGTTACTTCCGATACATTTCGTTTCTCACTGATCATTTACTTCTTCGGTGCTTTCTTTACTTGCGAATTTAACCCTACCCCAACTGGAGATTGAGCATCTAACGGCGTTGTCACCGGGTCACTTTGCGGTACGGTACGATTTGGGTCAACTTGCTCCATTTGCACAGGTATTGCTTCCGGGGTAATTTCAGGATCAGGATTCATGATAACGGTTTGTGTTTTGCCAGCAATTGCTAAACGCGGACGTACATCTTCCGCGTAGCGCGAGAATGGATACTCACGTACTACACGGTTGTAGTAATATACTGCGCTATCGTATCGAGAAGCTTCCTCAAAGTGTACACCAATCGCATACAATGAACGCGGAGCAACATCTTCATGGTTAAAGGAATTGCTTATCTCTAAGAGTTTTGGCTTTTGAATCTCGAACCCAAGTGATTTGATATTTGCTATAACGACCGCATACGCTTTTTCCCCGGATGATTCATTGGAACTGGTACTTGTATAGAGCCGAGATGCTGCCGAGGCATACTGTGATTCACCATACTTTGTTGTTAGCAAGGCTATGAGTGAATCACGAATAACATAGTTCTTCCGTTGGTGCTCAAGCTCGACCCATGAAAAGATAGTTCGTGCAGTAAAGTTTGTCTTTGAAGTATCTATGGTAGTATAACTCTTCTCGAGAGCATCAGCATACTCAATGGCAGCATTCTGTTGCTCGCCGAATATCTCATACGCACGTCCTATCTCGAAGTGTGCTTTTGCAGAAACGAATTTAATACTATCTACAAACCTATTCGTATCAGCGATACGAAGCATAGAGACAGGTTCGCCTGCCGATTCGCGCTCTTTCTTGATACGTGCCTCCGCCTCAACGACGAGTTTTTCTTCTTCAATAGTTATCGTATTTGGACCATCCGGTCTCCATCGCCCACCAAGTATTTGGCGCTCGGCTAACGTACGAATTTCGCGTTGTATAGTAGCAGCTATATTTGTCCCGCCCTGACGAGCTCTCTCTAAGAGTCGTTCAAGTTTATGAGTACGCTCAAGGAGGTTTTTCTGTTGGGCAAAGCGTTGAAGAGCGCGCATCCTCTCATTGACATAGTCATTTATTTCCTGAGAGGAAAAGTCCTTTGTGCCAATGATGATATTCGCTATTCTTGCAGCAGAGTCATACTCGCCCATTGCACGGAAAAGCTCTGCCTGACGAAAGCGTGAACGTGCCATTATCGCTTGGCTCACATTTCGGTAAGTGGTATCAAGCACATAGTATGCTTGCCTAACACTTGGATAGAGATGTTGTGTATAATTTACATCCCTAAACCTACCTTTAGCTTTATCTCGTGATTCTTCTTCGTTAGTAACAGCAAGTTCATAATTTGCGGCAGGGTGTGATGCACTAAAGCGAACCTTACTAAGGATATCTTCAAGTTCTTGTTTTGCTTCTGCAAATCTGCCCAAGCGGCGTAATGCAAGAGCATGACCGATCATTGCTTCACCGATCGTAAAGACATCAGGAGCACCTGCAATAGTTTTGGCAAATGCTTTTTCTGCCTCTACCCAATTCCCTTCAATATACCGTAATGCACCTCGTTCATAAGCGATCCGTGCCGCTTCCTCTTTACCTAAGTTTGCTTCTGCAAGCTCAAGCTGCTCTGCGGCAAGCCCTATATTCTCGGCACCTCTCATTAAGATAACTTCTGCGTACATCTTTCGTGAGTCAGCGATTTCTTCTTTTTCACCGGATGCCTCCAGACGTGATATCGAGGCAATGATCGCTGTCGTTGCAGTATCGAACTGGCGGGTAATGATAAGTGTCTTTGTCAGAAGACGACCAACTTCGGGTACAAATTCTGTACTGGGATATTTAAAGAGCAACTCATTGAACTTGCGACGAGCTGCACTATAATCATTCTTATAGTAAAGAGCTTTGCCCGTAAGAAAGAGCGCTCCCTCTATATATTTAGTAGGATTCTTATCTGCAAGTATCTTCGACCCGAGAATAATTGCGGAGTCAAGATGCTTAACATCACCAGACCTGGTTGTTAATTCTGTTGACTGGTAAAAAAGTTTGACCGGAGGTGGGACAGTACCTCTTAGTCGGAGTGCACGTCGTGATTCATACTCTTCGTCAAGCCACCGATGCGTAGTAACTGCGGCAATAGCTCCGGTTTCTGTGCTCTGCGTTTGCTCCAACTTATCTTCATACATATCTATATGACGCTGTGCATCATAATACACGTTGAAGTATGTAGTGGTATTGCGGTAAAATGTGCAGGAGGAAATAAGAATCGGCAGGAGCAGAAGTACCGCTACAACGGGAATAGAACGACTGGAGTTACCTGCTATTTGCATATTTCTCTTTGATAAACGAGCGGCATTCTATCTTCGTTCATTGGTCAAGATAAAGTGCATTACGCAAAAAAGCACGCCCCAAACGGAGCGTGCTTCTTTATACAAGAATATACTTGTTTATCCGATGCGGACTCGTGTGCCCTTTGCTTCGCCGACGCTGACCATCTGTTCCTGTCCTTCGAGAAGTGACTTTGGAATAACGAGCAGTTCTTTGAACTTCGGAAGTCCAGTACCGGCGGGGATTAGATGCCCAACGATAACATTCTCCTTAAGCCCTAAGAGATGATCAACCTTTGCGTGGATAGAGGCTTCGGTGAGTACCTTTGTGGTCTCCTGGAAGCTTGCAGCAGAGATAAAGCTCTCTGTCTGTAACGCTGATTGTGTAATACCAAGAAGTACCGGCTCAGAAAGAACCGGGTCTGCCTGACGTCCTTCTGGAGGGGTTTTGTCCTTCTTCTTGAGCTCGGCGACAACTTCTTTGAAGCGCTTTTTATCAACCATTTGGTCGATCTTGAACTTTGAGTCACCGCGCTTGGTGACAAAAATAGAGTTGCGAAGTATCTCATTTTCTTCCGACACTTTCACTTTATCTATCTCATCATTCTCAAGCATGAGCGAATCACCCGAGCTTGTAACCATTACTTTGCCAAGCATCTGGCGGACAATGATCTCGATGTGCTTATCAGAGATTTTCACACCCTGCATACGATAGACTTCCTGAATTTCATTTACAAGGTACTGCTGAACTGCAGAAGGACCTTGTATCTTCAAGATGTCATGCGGATCAATAGAGCCATCTGATAAACGTTCGCCCGAACGGACTACATCGCCCTCTTGAACAAGAACATGTTTACCAAATGCGATCGTATATTCGCGACGATCGGTACCATCATGCGAGGTAACAACGATGACGCGAGAGCCACGACGAGGTTTTTCAAAATGGACAATTCCGTCAATTTCAGAGACTGTCGCAGGGTCACCCGGAGAACGAGCTTCAAAGAGCTCTGTAACTCGTGGCAATCCGCCTGTAATGTCACGTGTCTTACCGGAGGATTTATGGATCTTCACAAGTACCGCACCAGCCGATATCTCATCACCATCTTCGATCTGGAGCGTAGCCCCGGAAGGAATAATATAGTTGATGATCTTATGACCGCCTTTATCAAGAACGTCGATCGTCGGAGACTTTGAACGGTCGCGAGAGTCGATAGTACGTGTTTGAATGTGACCGGTAAGTTCATCCGGCTCATGACGGAATGTGATGTTCTCAACAAATTCGCGGAATTTGATCTTACCTGCATGTTCAGAAATGATGACAGAGTTGTACGGATCAGATTCAAATAGAAGGTCGCCCTTCTTGACCTTTGACCCGTTAGATACTGACATTATTGAACCGTACGCTACATCATACTTACCTGTTGCACGATTATCCTCATCAAGTATATTAATAATACCCGAACGAGAAAGTACAACCATCTCACCTTCTGCATTTGGTATGACCTTCATACCTTCGAACTGAACAGTACCCTCAAACTTCGAGGTAACCTGTGACTGGCTAGCGATAAGCGAAGCCGTACCACCGGTATGGAATGTACGAAGCGTAAGTTGTGTACCCGGTTCACCAATAGATTGCGCAGCAATGATACCAACTGCTTCACCCATCTCAACGAGCTTGTGTGTAGCGAGGTTACGACCGTAACAAAGCGCACATACGCCGCGACGTGCTTCGCATGTGAGTGCTGAGCGCGTAGTTACAGATTCAATAGATGTTTCCGCTACACGCGAAGCAACTTCTTCATCTATCATTTTTCCTGACTTCACAATGACCTTCTTCGTGAGCGGGTCAATAACATCCTCTTGTGCAACTCGCCCTAAGATACGTTCTGCAAGCGTTTCCTTTACATCATCTCCCTCTTTGAGAGCAGTTGTTTCAAGTCCACGAATTGTACCACAGTCATACTCCTTAATAATAGCATCTTGTGCCGCATCAATGAGACGACGAGTAAGGTATCCGGCATCAGCCGTCTTGAGCGCTGTATCAGCAAGACCCTTACGAGCACCGTGCGTCGAGATGAAGTACTCTAAGATCGAGAGACCTTCATGGAAGTTGGAGATAATTGGATTCTCGATAAGCTCGCCGGTTTGTCCTGAGAGTGATTTCTGCGGTTTCGCCATAAGACCGCGCATACCTGCAAGCTGACGAACCTGTTCTTTCGAGCCGCGGGCTCCGGAGTCTACCATCATATAGAGCGGGTTGAAACCGTCGCGGTCATGTGCAAGAACTTCAAAAAGTTTATCCGCTACACGGTTAGTAGCACGTGTCCAGATATCAATAACTTTATTATATCGTTCGCCGGAAGTTATAAAACCGTTCTGATACTGCTCATGAACGTTATCAACCTGCGTCTGTGCCTTTCCGATAACTTCATCCTTCTCTTTAGGAATAATAATATCAGTAAGACTTACCGATACACCGCCACGAGTAGCATACGCAAAACCAAGATCTTTAAGATCATCTAAGAACTTAACAGTCTTGAGAGTACCGACTTTACGGAAGGTCTGCGAAATGATCTTACGAAGTCCTTTTTTTGAGAGCAGCTCGTTCAAATAGCCCATCTCTTCGGGGACGATCTGATTGAAGATAACTCTGCCAACGGTCGTCTCGATCGCCTTTCCTTTCATGCGGACTTTAACCTTTGCATGAAGATGGATACGATTCAAGTTGTAGGCTATGATAGCTTCTTGTCCGCTTCCGAACGACATACCTTCACCATGAACACCGTTACGATGCTTTGTAAGGTAATATGGTCCAAGAACCATGTCCTGCGAAGGAACAGCGATCGGCTCTCCGTTCTGCGGAGAGATGATATTGTGAGCCGAGAGCATGAGCGTTGATGCTTCAAGCTGGGCTTCGAATGAAAGCGGTACGTGAACAGCCATCTGATCACCGTCAAAGTCAGCGTTAAATGCTGTACAGACGAGCGGATGGATACGGATAGCACGACCTTCAACAAGACGCGGCTGGAATGCCTGAATACCTAACCTGTGCAGCGTTGGTGCACGGTTAAGCATGACAGGATGCCCATCAATGATAGATTCGAGAATATCCCACACTTCATTGGTTTTTTTCTCAACCAACTTCTTTGCAGACTTCACTGTCTTTGTAAATCCGCGTTCAATAAGTTTACGGATGATAAATGGCTTAAATAATTCAATAGCCATTTCTTTAGGGAGTCCGCACTCATGCAAACGCATTTCAGGTCCGACGACGATAACCGAACGACCGGAATAATCAACACGCTTTCCGAGCAAGTTCTGACGGAAGCGACCCTGCTTACCCTTAAGGGTATCAGAGAGTGATTTCAATGCGCGAGATGTATCTGCTTTTACCGCAGATGCACGACGAGAATTATCAAAGAGCGAGTCTACTGCTTCCTGAAGCATACGCTTTTCGTTACGCAAGATAACTTCAGGAGCTTTGATATCCATCAAACGTTTTAAGCGGTTATTACGAATAATAACGCGGCGATAGAGATCATTAAGATCGGACGTTGCAAAACGACCACCTTCGAGTGGCACAAGCGGACGAAGCTCCGGCGGGATGACAGGAATTACTTCAAGCACCATCCATTCAGGACGGTTCTCAACTTTTACTTTTTCTTCATCACGGAATGCCTCAACCGTACGAAGACGCTTGAGTGCTTCTTGACGTTTAAGCTGTGATGTCTCTTCGCGTGCAGCGCGGCGAAGCTCAAATGAAAGTGCTTCAATATCTGAACGACGAAGAAGCTCACGTACAGCCACACCACCGATAAGAGCCAAAAACTTCTTGGGGCTATCATGATCAAGGTCTTGATTGCCGGCAGGAAGTGTATCGAGAATACGGAAGTACTCTTCTTCGGTCAGAAGATGCTTAATAGGCAACCCTGTCGGTCCTGAATTAACCACTACGTATGATTCGTAGTAGATGATCTTCTCAAGGTCCTTAGACGGAATACCTAATAAGTGACCGATCTTGTTTGGAAGCGAACGGAAGTACCAAATATGAACAACAGGCACTGCAAGTGCGATATGTCCGAAACGCTCGCGGCGAACAGACTTCGTGGTTACTTCAACTCCGCAGCGATCGCAGATAATACCTTTGTAACGGATACGCTTGTACTTACCGCAAAAGCATTCCCAATCACGGGTAGGTCCGAATATCTTCTCGCAAAAAAGACCGTCTTTTTCCGGACGATATGAGCGGTAGTTGATCGTCTCCGGCTTGGTGATCTCACCGTAGCTTCTGCCGAGTATTGCATCAGTACTTGCAAGACTG
Source organism: Kapaibacterium sp. (SeqCode) (assembly GCA_046590205.1). Lineage (GTDB taxonomy): Bacteria > Bacteroidota > Ignavibacteria > Palsa-1295 > Palsa-1295 > DATDEW01. Next base: position 18,096 of record JBKJTT010000029.1, on the reverse strand, counting down.
ATCGTGATACGTGAGAAGTTCTTGAACGGCGATTCCATTGGAAGCATGTATGCCATATTATTCCCTTATACTTTTAATGTTCTAAAATCTTTTGTCGTTCGTCTTTCGCAGGTCGTGATTCGTCACGAAGGACGAACCACGACCAACGATTCACGAATTAATCAATAAGTACTTCAAGCGCCAAGCCCTGAAGCTCGCGAACAAGTACGCTGAATGATTCCGGTACGCTCGGCTCCGGCATATTATCACCCTTGACGATCGCTTCATAGACGCGTGAACGTCCAGGCACGTCATCGGATTTTACCGTCAATATCTCTTGGAGTGCATGAGCCGCGCCGTATGCTTCGAGCGCCCATACTTCCATCTCTCCAAAACGTTGACCACCGAACTGCGCTTTACCACCAAGCGGCTGCTGTGTGATAAGTGAATATGGTCCGATCGAGCGAGCATGGATCTTATCATCGACCAAGTGGGAGAGCTTCATCATATAGATCTGCCCTACCGTAACCTTCTGATCGAATGGATCACCTGTTCTTCCGTCATAAAGCACTGTGCGTGCTTCTTGGTCAAGCCCTGCTTCTCCGAGATAATTATAGACATCATCCCAGTGCGCGCCGTCGAAGATAGGTGTCTCGAACTTAACACCAAGCTGCTTTGCAGCAAAACCGAGAGCTGTTTCATAAAGCTGCCCGATATTCATACGGCTTGGTACGCCGAGCGGATTAAGTACGATGTCCACCGGAGTTCCGTTTGCTAAGAACGGCATATCCTCCTGCGGTACGATGTTCGCAACAACGCCCTTATTACCATGTCGTCCTGCCATCTTATCACCGACAGAAAGCTTGCGCTTCTTAGCTACATAGACCTTTGCCATCTGCATGATACCCGGCTGCAACTCGTCACCGAGACCAACCTTTGACTTTTCTTTGCGGACTTCTGCTTCGATGTCTTCACGCTTTGTCCAATATCCTTCGTAAATTTTACGAACGAGATTAGACTTGCGACGATCTTCAACCCAGTCATTACCGACCGAGAGGAGTTCTAACTCGTCAAGACGTGAGAAGAACGTATCATGTTTGAACGTTGAGCCGCCTCGAACAACAGTCGAGCCATCGAGATTTTTTACACCTGCTGATGTTTCACCATCGAGCACCTTCTCAAGTTTCTCTGCAAGCTTTGTGTTGATCTCATAGAGTGAATCTTTGAAGAACTTGTCGATAGCATCAACTCTCTTCTTCTCTTCGCGTTTCTCGTCGCCTTCCTTCTTTGATGCCTTACGGCTGAAAAGTTTTGTCTCGACGACAACACCCTTGATACCCGGAGGTGCCTTGAGCGATGCATCTTTCACGTCGCCTGCTTTGTCACCGAAGATAGCACGTAAAAGCTTTTCTTCAGGTGTCGGATCTGTCTCACCTTTTGGTGTGATCTTCCCGATAAGGATATCACCTTCTTTGATCTCTGCTCCGGTTCGAATGATACCATTCTCATCGAGGTCTTTTGTTGACTCTTCAGAGACGTTCGGTATTTCGCGGGTAAGCTCTTCTTCACCGCGTTTAGTATCGCGAACGTGAAGCTCGAACTCTTCAATATGGATAGAAGTATAAATATCTTCTGATACAACTCGCTCTGAAATAACGATAGCATCCTCGAAGTTATATCCGCGCCAAGGCATGAATGCCACAAGCACGTTACGTCCGAGTGCAAGCTCACCGCCTTCGGTCGAAGATGAATCAACGAGTGCATCACCTTTGACAACACGGTCTCCGGTTGCAACGATAGGACGCTGATTGATACAGGTGTCCTGGTTGGTACGGAAGAACTTTACAAGTTTATATTCACGGCGACGGCGATCATCGAAGCTTGCGGCGATCTCATCACGTGAACCTTCATCATCATAGATCATCACGATGCGTTCAGCATCAACATACTCAACGACTCCGTCACGCTCAGCAAGGATGAGTGCGCGGCTGTCTTTTGCGATCTTGCCTTCCATACCCGTTCCGACAAGCGGAGCTTCCGGGCGAACAAGCGGCACGGCTTGGCGTTGCATGTTCGAGCCCATGAGTGCGCGGTTCGCATCATCATGCTCAAGGAATGGGATGAGCGCAGCAGCAGCAGATACGATCTGGCTCGGTGCAACGTCCATATACTCTACTTCTTCCGGCGTACGGAAAACGAAGTCACCATCAATACGACAACTTACACGTTCATTCTTAAAATGACTCTTCTCAACCGATTCGTTTGCTTGTGCAATGATCTTCTCTTTCTCTTCATCAGCAGAAAGATAGACGATCTCTGCCGTTATCTTGCCGTTCTTTACAACGCGGTACGGTGTCTCAAGGAAGCCGTACTTATTGATACGTGCAAAAACTGCAAGCGATGAAATAAGACCGATGTTGGGTCCTTCAGGAGTCTCGATAGGACAGAGACGACCATAGTGCGTATAGTGAACGTCACGGACTTCAAAGCCGGCGCGTTCGCGGGTCAGACCACCAGGTCCGAGAGCAGACATACGACGCTTATGCGTCATCTCTGCAAGCGGATTGGTTTGATCCATGAACTGTGAAAGTTGGTTCGTACCAAAGAACGTATTGATTACGCTCGTGATAGTACGCGCATTGACAAGATCAGCAGGACCGACCTTCTCATCATGGATAGACATACGCTCACGGATGGTACGAGCCATACGTGATAGACCGATATTAAATTGCTGCGCTAACTGTTCGCCAACCGTGCGGACGCGGCGATTACCCAAGTGATCGATATCATCAGGTCCGACCTTACCAAGTTGGAAGCGGATGATATAGCGAAGAATTTCAACGATGTCTTCGTTCGTGAGTGTGGTTATCTCATGCGCTACATCTAAACCAAGACGATCATTCAAACGCATACGACCGACGATACCGAGGTCATATCTTTTCTGCGTGAAGAATAATTTTTCGAGAAGACCTTTTGCTGTTTCCATATCCGGCGCTTCTGTTGCGCGCATGATGCGGTAGATATGCTCGAAAGCATCATCTGTTGAGCGTGACGGGTCTTTTACGATCGTGTTCTTGATGATAGCTCCGCCTGTCTCTTCGAGATTCAAGAACTTCATCTTTGTAACACCGGACTTCTTGATGCGCTCAAGATGATCTTCCTTGAATTCCGAATCTTTCGAAAGGAAAATTTCACCCGTTGACATATCAATAACATCAGAGCCGATGATACGACCGACATAGTCTTCCATGTTAGTCTTCTTGACCTCAAGCTCTTCCATTGCGCCGAAGAGATCAAATATCTCTTCATCGCTCGAGAAGCCGAGAGCGCGAAGAAGCATCGTAACCGGGAATTTCTTCTTACGGTCAATGTATGCCCAAAGAACGTTATTAATATCTGTCGTAAACTCTACCCAGCTTCCGCGGAACGGGATAATACGACCGCTAAAAATGGTCGTGCCGTTCGGATGTTGGCTCTCCGAGAAGAACACACCCGGCGAACGGTGAAGCTGCGTTACCACGACGCGCTCGGCGCCGTTAATAATGAAGGTACCCTTCTCTGTCATCATCGGTAAGTTACCGAGGAAGACTTCCTGCTCGATCGTCTCTACGAAATCTTCCGTACCCTCTTCGGCATTCTTCGAGGAAAGACGAAGACGCGCCTTGAGCGGTACACTATAGGTAAGACCGCGATCCAAACATTCTTGAATGCCGTAGCGCGGCTTTTCGAGACGGTAATCGAGATAGGTAAGCTCGAAGGTCTCGCGTGAATCTACGATCGGAAAATTCAGATTGAATACCGACTGAAGCCCTCTATCAATACGTTCGGTGATAGGGATTCCTGCCTGTAGGAATTCGCCGAAACTCTTGACCTGCACATCGAGCAAGTTCGGAATTTCGTAGTTCTTCGGTATCTTAGAGAAGGAAATGCGACCGTTCTCGGCTATATGAGCGCCATTAAGGAGCGGTGCGTTGGTCTTTTTTGCCATAACTATTATATGATGCTTTTCAAATTGTTCTTGCTTGGCACAAATGCAGAATACCCCACATGCAGAGCATGAAGGGTCATACCTCTTTGCTTAGGCAAAGAAGCGAAAACTCGTTTCTATTAAAGAGAAAGCGACGGACGGAAAAAATACGTGTCCACGCTGCGATCCTGATAGTGCGAACAAGAGTATATCCAACTTTTTTGTTAATCTCTAAAAACCACAAAAATGAGGTTCCCAGAGGTGATGAACGCTTCTATACTCGGCAACAGGTTGAGTTTGATCCTCGATGTTTGTGCCAGATAGGAGAATTTATCCGCTTTACAGCCCGAAGTAAACGAGTTTTGAAGGTATAAAATTCCGAGGAAATTGCAACCTTCTTGCTAAAATTGTACAAGAATATTCATACTTATGTTATCCTCTGATACCACAGGAAAACATAGCAAAGACGTTTCTGTGTCTGATTTAGACGGTGATAGAGAATTATTAAAGAAAAATATAGACAAGAAAAGTGGCGGGAAAGCATACGCAGGGTATGCTAGTATATCACCAGCACCAGCTTTTTTTGTAAGATGATAAAATCCCAATCCGATAAATTGTCCAAGCAAAGCACCTCCAATGCTTGCCAAATAAGTACCACTCCGTTGACTGGTTAATTCACCTATACCGCCAACAATACCACCTACAAATACTGGCATCGCCACTGGGTACCAACTGAACGTAGAAGATGAGTTAGGGTCAAACAACTCCTTACCACCTAATGCGTAGAAACACCCCACAAATGTTGCAGAACCGGCAACAATCTGAATTGGAACAGATGGACTACGAAAAGAGGTATCAGAAATAACTTCTTTGTCTTGAATTCGAATCAAAGTATCTTGAGATTGTGCTGCTATAAAAGCAGGAAAAAACAATAATGCTAAGATGTATAGCAGTTGTCGCACTACTTCTTCGCAATCACTATCTCTTTCCCCTTCGCGGCGGATTGATAGTACGCATCTACTACCTTCATTCGCTGGACTGCTTCGTGACCGGAACTGATAAGAGGCACAATACCCTTCACCGAATTGATGAACTGGCGCAGTTCGTTCTCGTAGGATTTTTTGTAAAGCCCAACCTGCGATTCGTTCTTTGCAGGCGTGAGGTTCACGAGGTTGCCTGCCATACTTTTGTAAACACGGAGTGGATTGATGAATGCAGAACCGCCATCACCAAATACATTATTATAGAAGAAGTCGCCTTCGCGGTGGAAAGTCCAGCTTGATTCAATCGTAAGGGTTACATTGTTTGCCAAGCGGATAAAGACAGCCGATGAATCTTCAACCTTCTTCGTATGCTGATAGTATGCAGTGCCGCTGACGGATATTACTTCGGGATAATTCAAGAGCCACAGCCCCATATCGAGCATGACGATGCCGAGATCGAGGAATACGCCACCGCCGGACTTTTCGCTCTGTCGCTGCCATGCCGCCGCCGATGATTGCTGCTTAAGCCAGCCCGACTTAATATAAAATATCTTCCCGAGTTCGCCATTTTCGATGAATGACTTCAAGATCATCACATCAGGACGAAAACGATTGTTCATCCCGACCATCAACTTTCGTTTATATTTATCAGCAACAGTAACGATCTCCTGCGCTTCTTTTGCGGTACGGGCAATTGGCTTCTCGACCAAAATATCAACGCCTGCTTCAAGTGCGGCAATGGCATTGGATTTATGGGAATCGGTCGGAGTGCAAATAACTGCCGCTCGTACTTCGGAGCCAAGCGGTGAAGAGAGTAAGTCATCGATATTCTTGTAGGCAGAGCCAATGCCGTACTTGTCAGCAATAGCTTTTGCTTTGCGAAGGTCAGGGTCACAGACCGCGACGACTTCGACATCCGGCATCTTCTTTAAGTTCGGCAAGTGAACGACCTGCCCGATATTTCCGCAGCCAATTAAGGCAACTTTGATCTTCTCCATAATGCAAAGATACGAAAGTTACATGGGGATGTCGAGAGTCCAGCGTCCGAAGTCCGGAGTCAATTATTTACCGACTCCGGACTCCAGACACCGGACACCGGACTTCCCGAAACACTTTTCCCCATTTTGTGTTATTATTAGAGTATTATTGTCTCGAAACAGATACGTCGTATGAAAACTCTACTTTCGCTCCTCCTTCTTGCAGTCTGTGCAACAGCTTCGCTCGCCCAAGTGATATATCTTGATGAAACGCCAAGCGTACCCATTAACCCCAACCGTCTCGATAAACAAAGCGACCAGCGTTGGTATCATTCGGTTGATTTTACTATTGGAACAGCAGGCTGTAATAATGGACCTGTGCTTCTTGATAAAGACCGCAATCTCCAAACACCTGCTCATCATGACGCAGATAAGTCATTCTCTATCCATTTTGATAGTAAAAGTATTGAGTTTACAGGCGGTACCAACGGAAATGTGAAGGCACATCTTGTTAATAATACCGACAGCACATTGCGTCTTGTCTTCCGTCGCTGGCAGACACTTCCGAATAGCGATTGGAATTCAAGTGTATGCTTCGGCGATGCTTGCTATATCTACTTCGTGGATTCACTTCCATGGGGTAACATCGAGTATTATGACTTCCCTGCCAAAGCAGAAGCAGAGTTTAAGTTAGCGGTCTATGCACCTGAAGGTGCAAATGATTCGATGAGTGCTTATATCCGAATCCAGGCGATCAATACGACCAATGAAGATTCCGTAGGTTTCTTCCTCGTAGCAAAAGCAAAGCCGCTTGAATCAGTCGGCACGTCAAATACAAACACAAATTTTAAGATCCAGTCTGTTTATCCTTCTCCGCTTGTATCAGGTAGTTCGTTGAGAGTAAAACTCACTGCTCCGCAAAGTGCAGGATACTCTTATACGATCTTTGATAATCTCGGCAGAGAAGCTGCATTCGGTTCAACACGCCAACAGCTTATGATCGGTGATAACACCGTAGAGATAACCTCTCTCGATGGATTAGTAACCGGAAGTTACCTCCTGCGCGTGAAGTTCAATGGCGGTGGCAGCGATGCTATACCATTCCAAGTGATTCGGTAGTCTTTAGTCGTTAGATAAGTTTACGAAGCCCGTTCATATTGAATGGGCTTTTTCTTAACTATTAACTATCAACGCCGACGGGCAGTACTCCGCTATCCGACACTCTCCGCACTTCGGTCTGCGTGCTATACAAATAGCTCTGCCGTGTGAGATCAATAGATGTGTCAGCATCGTCCAGTCTTCCTTAGGTGAAAGTTGCATGAGGTCTTGCTCTATCTTTTCGGCGTCAGTATGTTTGGTTAGTTTCAGGAGGTTAGTGAGTCGCGTTACATGAGTATCTACTGCAATACCTTCTGCTTTGCCAAAAGCATTCCCAAGTACAACATTCGCCGTCTTTCGTCCGACACCGCGAAGCGTCGTCAGTTCATCCATCGTCTGCGGTACTTCCCCTCCGAACTTCTCGACGATGTCAGTAGCCATTGACTTCAACGACTTCGCTTTCTGACGGAAGAAACCTGTCGTGCGAATGACATCTTCAATATCTTCGAGCTCTGCTTGTGATAATGCTTTGGGGTTTGGGAAAGATCTGCGAACATCCTTCATAACGATGTTGACTCTGGCGTCAGTACATTGAGCAGAGAGTATCGTCGCGGTTAAAAGCTCAAAAGCATTCGTGAAGTCCAGCGCACAATGCGCTTCGGGATAGAGTTTCGTCAGCTCTTTGACAATATTATTAAACCGTATCTGTCTAACGTGTGGTGACATATGAAGATGGATAGTATAACCCATTTTCAGCATCTAAGTTTCGATTCAAACTGGGTTACAAATAATTCACCTATTTGTGCATAAGTCCTGTAACTATTCCCTTTTAAGAGAGTTTTATTAGTAGTACGTATTATAAAGCGAAACCAACTATGATACCCGCCTTCAATAGGCACATACGAACGGTTTTTGTGGTCCTCCTCATGCTGCTGCCGCTTGCACGAGCTGCTTCGCAGTGGAGTGTTACTGGTCGCTTCACTAGCGAAGTTCACAGTGGATACTTCTTTAATGAAATGGTCGGTTTTGTTGGATGTGACAATGAAACACAACTCTCTCAAATTGGAACCAAGAATACCCCTATATATAAGACAACAAATGGCGGGAAGACATGGATAGAGACAACTGTCCCTGTACTTGTCCCGATACAATCATTTGGACGTTGCAATGTTACTGAATTTTTCTTTTCTGATACATTAAATGGATGGGCATCAACTGAACATGCTACAACACGTCTCTTACGGACATCAGATGGTGGATTAACGTGGATGATTGTGCCTGGCTTACAAGGTGGACAAGGTTTCGGCGATGGTACAAGTGTCTATAAAACCCCCTCAGCTCTGATAGTAACCACTCGAAGACCAAATGCAAGCGGAGTGGTTTCTACTGATAATGGAAACACGTTTACCAATTCATTACCGGATTCAACTAACGATACTGATTTTATAGACAACCAATATGGAGTTGCAACAGGATATGAAGGGTCTCGATCGTTGAGGACTGTTGACGGAGGTGTTTCGTGGCAATGGATAACTCCTGCATTCAATGACGAAAGTTGGAGCGTCTATGCAAATAAGTTGACTAGGATATTTTACAACATACCCGAGGGTGATCCTGATATTAGAACCGGTGGTTCGCCCGTTTTTCGCTCCACAGATCTTGGTATTTCTTGGCAGCAAATAGCGACACTTCCATTCCGCTCTACCGGTCAGATATGTGGGTTTGGCTTGAGTACCTTATATGTTCAGGTTGAAGACAATAACATTGACAATGTTGCTTATACTGGTCTATGGCGAAGTGATGATGCCGGGTTTACTTGGCATTCTGTAGGAGGTCCTAAACATGACCGTGATAGACGCTTCGTTGTAACAGGTTGCCGAGGTGGTATTGTCTATGCATTTGATAAAGCAGGCAATGTCTGGAAAACTCGTAACGGAGGTGATGGTAGCATCATCGAGCCAGACCCAGCACCTCTGTTCTCCGGTTTGCCGATAAACTTCAACAGCCGCATCTGCGAAATGCAAAGTGCTGCCATACGTATCCGCAACGAATACTGCGCTGACCTTGTCATTAAAGATGTAGCATTCATTGACCCAACCAGTGCCATCGTCACAAGCGGTGCTCTATCTATAACAGGCGCTTCTTCATTGCCAAAGATAGTCGGTGAAAGCACAACAGACTCGGTTATGTTCAACTGGGATCCCGGTAAACTCTTCGATAGAGATACTACTGCTTCTGTACAAGTACGAATCACCTACTATAATAGAGCTATCGGTACGATATTTGACACAGTCATCACCATTAATGCAAAGGCGATAGGCGACCTGCCGACAGCGTCAGTAACACCGCCATCTCTCGGATTTGGTCAGGTCAATTTTTGCCAATCGCATGATTCGCTTTTTACATTTACCAATACTGGCTGTGATACACTTACTATCGTAAGCGGCAACGGAAGCGCGCCTGTCCTCTATTTGATAACAGATGAGTTTGGCAGTGCAATTGCTTATCCAATCTACTTATCACCCGGAGCTTCATTCACGTACAAGCTATCACTCTATCTCGATAAAGCCGGTGCATATACTTCAACCATAACATTCAGACTTCAACATCAAGGCAAACAACGTGATACAACTGTTGTCGTATCAGCATCAGTATCACCGATCGGTTCGTTCGACGCTCCGACTATCATTGATATGGGGAAAGTATCAGTATGCAGTAACCTTGATTCACTTATCAATCTGCGAAACCTCGGATGTGACACATTGCTTCTCTCATCTGCGACGCTCAAGTTTGGCACAGACTTCTCATTGCCTATAACCAATCTCCCCGAAGACATCTCGCCTGATAGCAGCTCTAAACTCAAGATACGATTACAACCGAACACACTTGGTTCGTTAAGTGATACGTTGACGCTAACGTTTTCGACACTCGACCAACTACTTACAATCAAGATAGTCCTTCGCGGCGAAGGTACAACAGGCGAAGCATTCTTTATAATGACTCCTGCTGTTGATACACTCTTCGCACTTACGATGACTCGCTGCGACGCGCCGCAGACATTCCCAATCACCATCTCAAATCCGGGATGCAATAAACTCAACCTCCGCGAAATAACAATACTCGGAGCGCCAATAGAAAATGTATCTCGCACATTAACGGCTACTCTTCCAATAGACATTTCTAACAATCAGAATGTCATAGCATCAGTACAAGTATCACCAACAACACTTGGTTCGTATAGTGGTACGATATATATACGTTATCAGATCGAAGGCGACATTGAACGTGATACGATTCTCTATTACTCACTATCGGTAGGATATGGCACGAGAGTATTATCTATTCAACCCACAAGTATTGATCTCGGCACGTTCCGTCTATGTAACATCATTGATACCTCGATAACGCTTCGCAACATGGGCTGCGATACACTTGATATAACAAGTACGACGATCAGTGCAAACATAGATGCCCTCTCGCCGCTTTATATGCCGCGTGTGAAACTACCGCCGGGTGATACAACAAGCGTTCGAGTTCGTTATGCTCCAGTAGGGGCGGGTAGTATGACGGGAAATATTACGCTTACTTCTACTTCAGATTCAACGAATCCGATAGCGACGAATATTACGGCAACGATCATCCCAACCGATACCGTCCGCTTGCGGCTTGCTCCGGTTAGTACTCCGTTTTATGTTGGTGATACGATAACTGTTCAGATTATACCGGAATCAGATGTGCCAACCACGTTCGGGCTTCGGAATATTACTTTTGGCTTAAACTTCAACGGTGATCTGCTTACGGTATCAACTCCTCGTTCACTTATTGCAGGTATGGCAATACTCCCGGGCGGATCGCGTCGTATACTACCTGCGAAACTTGAAACACAGACTTATATCTTCCAGGGTTCCCCGTTCTTAACGTTCATCACTGGTGAACCTATCGCTGAGTTTACATTTATCGTTACGCTTACAGATACAACAACGACTCCCCTTTTCTTAAGCGATATTACTCTCAATAGTAATGATTCGAACTATGCTCGTTGTACACTCGGGCTTATCACCGCGCAAACATCGGCAGAGCTTACATTGCTCTGCGGTGATTCAACGCTCCGCGAGTTCATGCGTAGCGGTAATGTCATCGGCCTTCGCATTGCTCCGTCATTCCCGAACCCAATCACTTCGCGGACAGACTTCAAGGCAACACTTCCTTTCACGTCATCATCGAAGCAGAGTATTCGTCTTGTCATCGTTGATGTTCTTGGCAAAGTTGTAAAGACAATGACAACCGAAGCAACTAATGGTGAGAACTCTCTTGAACTTGATGTTAGCTCACTCGCATCAGGTACATATCACTTCGCAATTAGTCCACTATCAAATTCATCCGAAGCAGTAGTCGGTCGTTTCGTTATCGAGCGATAAATTGGTAGTCGTTAGTTTTTAGTCTGTAGTCGGTAGTGTTAATTCGATGCTAACGACTAACGACTAAGAACTACTTCCTTCCTGCCATATCAACCACTATCGGCGAGCAGAAAATCGTGTCGGGGTTCTTACGGTGAGCGTACCAATCTTCTAGCATGGCATCACCCATCGCTTGTGTAGTGGCACCTGATTCAACCATCAGGTGCATGTGCTTGGTAAAAAACTTATGTGCCCATTCGATAACATCGCTATCGGGTCCACCTGCTAAACAATGCGGTGAGTAGTCTGTCAGTTCAAGTCCGTTCTTTCGGAAGATAGCAGGTATCTTCGAAGCAATGAATGCATCACCGCCGCCTGCGCCCCAATGACGTATCACCGTCTCAAGCGCATTATCAAAGGCACCGCCTTTTGGGTAAAGACCTAAACCCGAATAGAGATAATCTTGAATAGCAATGGTGCCGCCCTGCTTAAGAGCAGGCACTAAGTTTGCGATGAACCCCTCGGCATCAGGCACGAAGCCGATAACCCATCGAACAAAGATGAGGTCATAGCTGCCTTCAGATAGTTCAGCTGTCTCGGCTGTTCCCTGTTTGCAAGTGATGTTAGTCCATCCCTTTGATTTAGCTTGCTCGTCAAGATAATCAAGATAATACTCTGCAGGTTCAAGAGCAGTTATAGAACCGCTCTCACCAACTCGCTTCCGCAGATCCATCGAGACAAAGCCCGGACCGGCGCCGACATCAAGACATTTCCAACCATCACTTACACCTATTCTATCAAAGAAGTCATCAGTTGCCTTCTTCCAGACTCCATGTTGAAAGCGTAGCCGTTCAAGTTCTTCTTCATTAATGCCGAGGATGTATTCTTTCGTATCTGCCATGTGGTGCTCAACAAGTTGAATAGTTTTATAGTTGAAGTGCCTCCCTCCAACTCCTCTTTTTACCATATCATTAAACAAATGTTGTATTTTTGTGTCACTCATTAGCTTATTCACTTTATTTAGATACCCCTATGAAGAAGATTGTTGTGTTACTCCTGATGATGCTGACAGCAGTATCATACGCACAGCAGCCACGTCCGAAGTTCTCTACCGGCTCACGGAATTTGAACTTTGGCAACGTCGTTGTCGGCAAAACCAATCAACTCTTTACCCAGTTTCGTGTTGACTCGACTGCTACGGCTGCGGTAACGGTGATGTGTACCTATCCTCGAAACCCACAGTATAGCATCATTGGTGATACCCAATTCACTATCGAGATCGGCGGGATTCATAACTTCACCGTTGAATACTCACCGAGTGCACTCGGTCAAATTCGTGATACTCTATTCTTCACGCATAATGGTGATACGACATCGGTCAAAACACCAAGCACCATAAACCTTAATGGTACCGGCGTTGCATCCGATACCTTCGCAAGAATGGGCATCCAATCGGGTTTCTTCCAATTCGGTAGTGTTGAAGTCGGCAAAAGTGCACAGCGTAGCTTCCGCATTCAAAACACGACTGATACTATCCGTCAGTTGAATGGCACCATCGCACCACTGAAGCCGCCGTTTTCATTAGTACCTGGCGGCTCACCGTTCTCACTTGCGAGCTATGATACGATACGAGTCTTCATTGACTTTACTCCAACAGCAGTTGGGGCATTCTTTGACTCTGTTATGATCACAAGTAATGCTGATAGTGCCAATTCGATTCGGAAGGTCTATTTTACTGCTACAGGCACCCCGCCCGGAAGTGATACTCTACCTCGAATGACGGTCACAGGCACCGGTGGTGGAGGTGGTGGTGGTGTGAACTTCGGTAACCTCACATCCGGTGCATCTGCCACAAGATATATCACTATCCGCAATAGCTCTATTGTTAACAAACCTGTTCTTGTTACTGTCGGTCTGCCTACGATGTCAGTCTTTACGGTTGATTCAGGTGGTGGCTCACTGACAATTGATTCAGGTATGTCGGCAATGGTAAAGCTACGCTTCAGCCCAACTGCCGCCGGCTCATACAGAGACTCTTTATACTTGACAAGCAATGCCATAGAACCCAATAACAATGTTAAGGTCATACTCCGTGGTGAAGTTGCTGTTAATGATGTCAAAGAACTTCCTACTTCTGTAACGGCTATATCTCTCTACCCTAATCCTGCAAAGGACTACGTAACATCTCGTATCACTCTTAGTGAGCCAACGACTATAAGCATCTCTGTCTTTGATACAAAAGGAGTAGAAGTACTTTCTATTCCGACTGCCCATTATCAAGTTGGTATACCAGATGTCGATTTTTCTGTAAAATCTTTTCCAAGCGGAATCTATAATGTTCGATACTCGTTTTTAAACTCAGTCGTATCGATATTGATGGTTATCGAACGGTAATGTTAAGTGACCCCATGCCATGTTTACGATAAACGAAAAAGTCCGCCGAAAGGCGGACTTTTTTTATTCTTCGTTGTAAAGTATGTACTACTTTTTCTCAGCAGCAGGTGCTCCTGTTTCGGCCGGTGGTGCCTCTCCCATCGGAGGCATCAAGCCAAGCTGCGTCATCATCTTCATCTCTTCACCGTAGCCCCAATGCTCGACGAACTTGCCGTTACTCCAGCGTACCATGTCAATGAACATAACATCAACCTTCTTGCCCGTCGCAGGCATACCCATCATAGAACCTGTGTTGGTGCCCTGCATACGCACACGTGCGAATGCCATATCACCATCAACTCGCATATCCTCTATCACGAATTTGAGATCAGGGAATGCTGCTTTATTGGCAACAACCCATTCCTTAAATCCAGCTAGTCCGGGCTTCTGTCCCGGTGAAGGAGTATTTTCCTTCATGTCTTCGGACATATACTTGCCCGCCTCATCGGCATTGCCTGCTTCCATTGCAGCGTAGATAGCTTTGCCGGCAGCTCTCATTGAGTCAGCTTGTCCGTTGTTTGCAGTAGGTGCTCCGTCCTGTTTGCCGCAGCTTACAATAGCAAGTGCCGCTGTGAGTATCAAAATTTTATATACTTTCATATTGGTAGTCTTTTGCGTTAGTGAAAATTATTTTTTTGTAGAATCAGCAGGGGCAGGTGCTCCTCCAGCAGGTGGCATCAGTCCGAGTTGTTGCATCATCTTGCTTTCCTCGAAGGCACCCCAGCGCTCGACGAACTTACCGTTCTCCCAACGTGTCCAGTCAATACCATAGTTATCAACTGACTTGTTCGTTGCAGGCATACCCATCATAGGACCGGTATTTTTTCCTTGCCAACGTAAGTGCGCGATGAGTACATCGCCGTCAACATACATCTTCTCTACAGTCGTCTTGACGTCGGAGAATGCTACCTTCCAATCAGTGACCATCTGTTTAAGACCTGCAAGTCCCGGCTTTTGTCCCGGCATTGCATTATGGTCAACAGCAGTTTCAGCAACGTACTTGCCAAGTTCATCAACTGCAGCAGCATCCATCGCAGCGACAAGCGCGGTGTATGCTGTTTTCATCGAATCGGCTTTCGCATTGTGTCCGTCATGCGCGCCGTCATTCTTACCGCAGCTCGAGATAAACGCTGCAGCAAGCATTAATAAAACGATTCGTGTTCTCATAATACGTAGGTTAGTTTAGTGAAAAATTGCTTAAGTAAGCCCTACGAATATACGAACATTTTCTGACTTTGCGTCCTTAGTGCCCTTCGTTCCTTCGCTGAAAAACCCTTCCCCCGCTTAGGCAGGCACCAAGTGCCCATTCGAGACAAAAGAGGTGCCCATGACTTCCTCTAAGTTATTGATTTCTATAACTTGAGTATGTTTCTTTTCATCCTTTTTCTCTTTGGTGCTTGTCCGATATATCGGCTTCACTTCCTCGCTCGGGATAGCAAGATCATCATTATAGAGCGTCGGCAAGAGTGCATTCTCTTTACGCAGATCAATGACACCGTCCGCAAGATCGCTCAACATACCGAGCTTACCATGACGATAAAATCCGGGAGTGATCTGTTCCGCCTTTGCTGATGTAAATATGATAAGAGTGATGCGTGTTATCTCAACAAGATAGTCTATCGCCTCAAAAAGTTGACGTTTTTGTTTTGTAGTGAACGCCGCCCACTCCCATGAGTTGAGTATGAGCACTTCATACTTCGATTCGCGGATCGCCCCGATAAGCGAGTTTATCCCCTCGCCCGCCGCGCCATGCACAACGGTTGCAAGCTGAAGCAGACCGTTAGGCACATGCTTCTTCCCGACAAGCGAGCCGAACTTCCGCCCGAGCGCGACTTTATTAATGATACTATTAACATAGAGCGTCTTCTTCTTGCTTACATACGCTAAGTGATGCGCCAAACGCATCGAGACATCAAGCGAATGTCCCTTCCATCCGTCATTCGAGACAAGGTAGATAGATTCAGACATGAACTTCAACTCGCCAAACGTAGCCAACTCACGCGGAGGGTTGTACTTCGCGTCGTAGGCAAGTGCTTCTGCTTCAGTATCAATGTTTATGGGTACTTTCCCTTTGCCGAGTATCTGTTCGGATGGGACGAGCTTCGCTATCTGTGCCGTTTGCGGCTGAACATGGTTGATTGGTCGTAGAGGTTTCATGAGTATTTCCTTTCTATAAGAGGTGCCTATTAAAAAGGAAATAATATACTACATAAAAAACATAAATGCAAGCCAGAAATGAAAGATTTAATAATTTAGGCACCTATCAACAGATGCAGGTTGGAAACCTGCGCTGCTAAAAAACAAAACCGCACGGGGACCATGTGCGGCTTTGTATATCATCATCACCATCAATATGAAACAACCAAGACTACCTTCCGATAATCTTGACCATATTATAAATGCCAATTTTCGGAAAATCGTTTCCGCATTGAATACCTGCTCCTCATATCTGCATTTTCATTTGCGGATACATTTTTTTTAGTATATTGCATAGTAAACTTGCGATCGTATTATTCACCTAATCACATATCTCGTATGAAACATCTCATTTTGCTCTTTCTTGTATTCGCATTTGTATCCAGCGCAACTGCGCAATTTGATATTCTCGGAAAAGTTGAAGAGAAGATAGAACAGAAAACTGACGAAGCAATAGATAAGGCATTGGAAGACGAGGAAAAAGTAAAAAAAGAAGAAGCCGATAAGGAAGCAGCAAAGACAGCAGATGAACCTGCAACCACTTCTTCTTCGAGTGCCACTGCAACGCCTGCACAACCATCATTCAAGACTTATTCAAAGTATGATTTTGTGCCCGGTGAGAATGTAATCTTCTATGATGATTTTTCTCAAGATGCCGTTGGTGATTTTCCTGCGAAATGGAACAGCAGTGGGTCAGGAGAGATTGTTACGATAAATTCGCTTCCCGGCAAATGGCTAAAGATCGATAAATTAGTTTCGTTTGGACCAGAGCCGAACATTGCATACCCTGATAATTTTACGGTAGAGTATGACTTTATCTGCGAAGAAAATGAAGCACAAACATTCGGTGGTTTTACTACCCATTTGTTATCTGTTGCCAACCAAGACAATATCAAAGATGATGAAGGGAATGGCGGGTTAGGGTTACATTTTTACAACAAAGTCTATAGCGCCAATAATTGGAGCGCAGGAGGAAACCCAACTAGTTTTGATAACCAGAGCATTGACGGACTCGAAGAGCAATTCGGCAAAAAGATGAAAGTTTCTATTTGGGTACAAAAGCAGCGCGTCCGACTCTATCTCAATGAACGTAAAGTTTATGATTTGCCAAAAGCAATTCCGTCAGGGGTAGTTATAAACTATTGTAAGCTTAGTGCTATATGGGAGAATCCAAAATACTTCAGTAATTTCCGTATCGCAGTCGGTGCGCCGGATATGCGCTCTAAGCTGATAACAGATGGTAAACTTGTTACGCGTGGTATCTTATTTGATGTCGGCTCGGATAAGATCAAACCTGAAAGTTACGGAACGCTCAAATCAATTGCGACAGTACTCAAAGAAAATCCTTCGGTTCGCATCAAGATCATCGGACATACCGATAGCGACGGTGACGACAAACAAAATCTTGAACTCTCCAAAAAGCGCGCTGCGGCAGTGAAAAATTCACTAATAAATGAGTTTGGTATCGACGGCGCAGGAATGGAAACAGACGGTAAAGGCGAAGCAGAGTCGGCTTCACCGAACACAAGTGCCGAAGGCAAAGCAAATAACCGTAGGGTCGAGTTCGTGAAGCTGTAAAAAAAAGAAGTAGTAAGTGTCACTATATCCGAGCGTATCAACAACTCGGAGTGGTATCTATTATGTAACTATGGGTTTGGTTTGGTGTTTATCTCATATAACATTACATTTTTTATGAGAAAAACAGTATCCTCATATCTGATTGCTGCGTTGCTGACTTTCGTGGCATCGCAAGCATTCGCGCAATCGTTTTATGGTATTACCCGCGTGAACCCTGATCCTTCAGGCACGTCAGAGCGTACACCGATCATGCAACTCGGAAGAGACGGCGGTATCTATATTGCATATCTTAAAGGAGGCGCCGATGGTGATATTTACTTTACGCGCTCCGCTGATAAAGGCAGTACCTTCATGACTCCGGTACGGGTAACCATGTCAGGAAAGATAAACGCAAACTTCCAGCGCACGGCTCAATTTGTACTTGATACCAAAGATAATATCCACATGGTATGGATGGAGAACCGCATCCATAACCAACCCGATGTTTG
>JBKJTT010000002.1:0-20308 GCA_046590205.1 Kapaibacterium sp. (SeqCode) | reverse complement strand
TACGATCCCGCTCTTTAATATTGGGAAAGCTGTCTTTGAAGACAGAAGAAACAATAACAATAAGTTCGTCCGTAATACTATAGGAAGTCAAAGTCGTCGGATCGGTCTGATTGGAATAAACTTCCTCAATGAAGACGGGTTGAAAATTCATCAAAATGAAATATCGTATGTTGGTTCCGGTGGTGGTGCATATAGTGCCGGCATCTCTCACCAACCTACTGACTTGTTATTCTCAGACAGAGGTAATTCTGTTAACTCCTCGATCATTGGTAATAAGATACATAATATCGGTGGAGGAGCAGTATCATCGGGTATATTTATTGAGCAAGCAGCTACTATTTATGTTGTAGGCTCAGGACCGACTGCGAGAACATCAACCTTGCCTGTCAAGACAAATAATGTCGTAGCAAGCAACTTCATTTATGATCTCCGTAATGGTACAGCAAGAATTAATCCGATCTACTTCAACACAGCATCGGCACTCTATACAACAGAGAATGATTCTGTATTCAATAACTCGGTCGCAGTTGCAAACTCTGAGAGCATGATCACTGTGTCTCGTTCACAGCGTCCGTTCCTTTGGAACAACATCGTTGGAAATCAGAATCAGGCACTTAGCCCGACAGCGGTTGCATATGAATTGGCAGTTCCACGCCCATGGCAGAAGAATATCAGTTCAGACTACAACCTCTTCAACTTACTCAACAGTGGTCGCTTTGCAACAGTAAGGGAATATGACCGTGCAACTGGGTTAGATATTCAAACGCGCAATATCGTGTCGCTCAATGATTGGCGTACACTTACAGGTCAGGATATTAATTCTCTAACCGGTGATGCACGTTTCACGATGGATTCACTTCATTTACCTGAAGCAACGAGCTATGTATTTAGCCCGGCTTCAAACGCAGGTAAATGGCTTAATTCAGGTTCACAGCGTTTTGATATTGATGGTGACGAGCGCCTTTTGGCAAGCGGCACACCTGATATAGGTGCTGATGAATTTGAAGGATTCCAATGGACAAACGATCTCGCAGTTCAGGTTATCACACAGCCGTCAGGTCTTACCGACGGTTCAGGTTCAATTACTGTAACCGATGATAATCCACTCAACATTCAGGCGATCGTAAAGAACCTTGGTTCTATCCAAGCTCTTGACCGTAAGGTATGGGCAAAGATCGATACATCAAGGACGAACGGTGTTAACTGGGTAAATATCTACACAGCTGCTCCGAACGAATATGATTTCGAGGTTGCTGAAAGCAAAGTTGTTGACTTTGCAGGTGCAAACATTGTCCCACAACCGAACACACTCTATCGTGTAACGGTATGGGTAGGTAATGATCAGAATAACGCAAACAATTCTCTGTCAAAGATATTTACATTGACACTTAAGAGACAAGCTGTTCTCGTTAGCTATGAATCAACTACAGCAAAGGGTCTTGCAAATAAAGATAGCGTAACACGCGCACTTCGCAGACTTGGAGTTAAGTTCGATTCACTTGATCGTGCTTCTTATGGTGCAAACTTCATTGATTATGCTCCATGGTGGACACTCATTTGGTCAACCGGTGATCCGACAATTGCTTACAATAACGTAACAGCACCTGGTACACGCCTTGGTGTTGGTGCAGTAAGCTTGAAGGAGACAGAGGAGATTATTAACTATCTACGTGCAGGTCAGAACTATGCGAAGAAGTCATTCGTCATTGCTGGACAGAATATTGCCCAGTATAACGATCCTTCTTCAGGACTCGCGCAGTTAAATAATATTGTAACAGATCGTGAGTTCATGGATCAATGGATGCACACACGCTACAAAGCAGCTCATCCTGGTTTGAACTACCCGGTTATTACACCAACGATGCATCGTGGCTTACTCAAGGGTACGGGCATATACTTTGTCTTTAATGATAGCATCAGTGCTGCCTCACCGGATGTACTCACTGTATATCCTCTTACAGCTACTGTTGGCACAGAGGTATCACGTTATGCTTACAACTACAACACGCATCCGGCAACTCCGCTTGATAGTGGTGCAGGTACAGCATTTACAAGCCCTAACTTCAACATCGTATTCTACGGTTTTGACTGGGCAGATGCAATCCCGACACTTCCGCTGACAGAAGCAGGTACGCTCACAAGTGGTACCACACGCTTTATGCGCGGCGCTCTTGATTTCATCCAGAGCTTCAGAGGTACAGTTCTTCCTGTTGAATTCGTCAACGTGAAGGGTACTGCTACAGCAACAGGTAATGAGATCACATGGCAGGTCGCAGCTCAAAAAGATGTTGACCGTTATGAGGTTGAAGTACTTAATGGTGATAACTGGAACTTCGTAGGTGATGTAAAAGCATCAAGCACGAAGAACTACAGCTTCATTGATAACAGCGCAAGTGCATTCGAGGTGAAGAACTTCACCTACCGTGTCACGAACGTTGATCTCGATGGTGCACGTAGCTCTAGCCCTGCAGTTACGTTCGGTCGTAACGCAGATGGTTTAGGCTTGTCACTTGAGCAGAACTTCCCGAATCCGTTCACGGGTTCTACGGAGATTCAGTACACACTTCCAGAGAATGGTACTGTCTCTATCCGCGTAATGGATATGACAGGTAAGGTCGTTGCAAACCTCGCTACAGCTTCTGAGCTTACAGCAGGTCCACAGCAGGTCACCTTCTCGAATGTGAACCTCGCAACAGGAACATACGTCTATGAGCTTAGCTTCACAAATGCTGCTGGCGAAACACAGCGCGTTACGAAGACGATGACTCTTAAGAAGTAATCATCTGTTCAAATAGAACATTCCGAACTGCCCTGCTCTTAAATGAGCGGGGCAGTTCTTTTTTAAATAGTCAGTTAAGAGGAAACCTCTCTAAAACCGGTCATTGTTTGTACGAAGCTATGGCAAAGCAGAAGCTACATATCGCTGATGGTTCAGAGCCGCTCTCCGAGAGACAGCGTGATATATTGCGCCTAATCATTCAGCAGTACGTCCTGACAGCAAATCCCGTCGGTTCTCGGTATATCTCCCGTATTAGCGCTTTGGGGCTTTCAGATGCCACGCTTCGCAACGTAATGTCAGATCTGGAGTATCTCGGCTACATTGACCATCCTCATACGAGTGCAGGGCGTATGCCCACTGATAAGGGCTACCGGATGTATGTGGATACGCTCATGAGCTCACAAACCCTTAGCGCAGCAGAGCGTAAGGCAGTCGAGAATACCCTCGGGGTAGCCTTAACGCCTGAAGACATTCTACGTGAATCTACAGGTATTCTTGCCACCCTCTCGAAGCAGCTCTCGCTATTGGTATTGCCAGTTCTTGATGAAGGTGTTCTTGAGCGTGTAGAGATAGTCCAGCTATCGTCATCCCGCATTCTTGTCGTTTTATCTGTATCAGGTGGACGAGTACGAACGCTGACTCTTGAGACTGATACAGACATTGCCCGTACCAGAATAGATGAACTAACCTCTATCTTAAATCAGCGTTTATCAGGGCGATCAATTCGTGAAGTTCGTGCTATCTTCCGAGATAGTGTTCAAGACCTCAAAGAAGAAGATAAGGCAATACTACGAGTGTTCATTAATTCACCTGAGCGACTTTTCGAAGATCCAGGGACAGAGAAAGTAAAACTTGCCGGCGCAAATAATATATTTTCCCAGCCCGAATTTCAAAAAAAGGTTAGTTACTCGGATGAGGAATTCCAAAGCATTATTGAACTTATGGAAAACCAGGAGGTAGTGATCCATGTGCTCGAACGTTCCGGAATGATCTCCGCCGTAAATGATTTGGGAACAGACGGAGTGAAAATCCGTATAGGCAGTGAATTAGATGATGAGAGAATGCTCAATTATAGCGTTATCTCAACAAAATATCAGATCGGCGAACAGCGTGGCACGATAGCCGTCATCGGCCCGAAACGAATGGATTATGCGCGTATCGCCCCGCTCGTTGATTATGTGGCACGTTCAATGTCACACACATTTATTAAATAAAAGTATGGGTGTTTTAGATAATATGTTTAAGAAAGACAAAGAAGAAGTAGAAACAATAGAAGAAGAGCAGGTTAGTTCTCCCGAAGAGCATCTCGCAGCAATTGAGGCAGAGCTTTCGGATGTGAAGGATCAACTCTTGCGCCGAACGGCAGAGATGGATAACATGCGTCGTCGCCATGATGGCGAACGCATTCAGCTTATCTTTGAAGCAAACAAGAGACTTGTTACAGATCTTCTCTCGACGCTCGATGATCTTGAGCGTACGCTATCATTTGTCAAGCCCGAAGAGAAGAATCATCTTGCTACAGGCGTTGAACTTGTCTATAAGAACTGTCAGAAGGTATTAGAATCGTACGGCGTGAAAGTTATCGAGTCAGTTGGCAAACACTTTGATGTTCATTTTCATGATGCGCTCATGGAGGAAGTACGAGAAGATCTTGAGCCAGGTACTATCACTACTGAAGTACAAAAAGGATATATGTTGAATGAGACGGTTATTCGTCACGCAAAAGTTATTGTCGCAAAACAAGCGGAAGCATAAAGAAATATGAAGCAAGATTATTACGAGGTTTTAGGGATAGAGAAGGGTGCTTCCGAGGATGATATAAAGAAAGCGTATCGCAAAATGGCGATGCAGTATCACCCTGACCGAAATCAAGGCAATAAGGAAGCAGAAGAAAAATTCAAAGTTGCAGCCGAGGCATATGAAGTCTTAAGTGATGGTGATAAACGCGCTCGCTACGACCGCTTTGGTCATCAAGGTATGCGCAGCAATGATTATCATCAGTATTCAAATGCGAACGATGTCTTCTCGCAGTTCTCTGATATCTTCTCCGGTTTTAGCGGTGGCGGCAGCATCTTTGATTCATTCTTTGGTGGTGGGCAACAGCAACGACAAGCTGGACCCGAACGCGGAGCCGATATCCAACTACGCATTCCGATTAAGCTCGAAGAGATTGCAGTCGGCGTAGAAAAGACAGTTAAAGTAAAACACTATCGCAGGTGTGGCACATGCAGTGGCACAGGGGCGAAAGGCACCGGCGGTGTGCAATCATGTACGACGTGTGGCGGACAGGGACAAGTACGCCAAGTTCGGTCAATGGGCTTTGGTCAGTTTGTCAATGTAACTACGTGTCCATCTTGTCAAGGTGCAGGTACTACTATCAAAGACAAATGCACGGCATGTTCCGGCGAAGGACGACTTCAAGAAGAAAGCACCTTGAAGGTAAAGATACCTGCCGGAGTGAACGACGGAAATTATCTAACGCTTCAAAGTCAAGGTCATGTTGGTCGTCGCGGTGGAGCAGCTGGTGATGCGCTTGTTGTCATTCAAGAACTTGAGCATGAGGTCTTTATCCGTGATGGTGACGATGTTATTCTTGATCTCGACCTCACATTCCCGCAAGCTGCGCTTGGCGGCGAGATACAAGTCCCGACGCTTTCAGGTCAGGCACTCTTGAAGATACAATCAGGCACAAAGGCAGGGCATATACTTCGGATGCGAGATAAGGGTATTCAGCACTTGAACCGCAACTCGAAGGGTGATCAGCTTGTGCGTATCAATATCGTTACCCCGACAAAGCTGAACAAAGAAGAGAAAGCTCTCATCGAGAAGCTCGCAGGCATGGAGCACTTTAAAAAGAGTCAAGGGCAATTCCATAAAGCAGAAAATACAGATTCCGAGCCACAAGCTGAAGAATCAGGTATTTTTGAGAACTTGAAGAACATGTTCTCATAAAAAAATGACGCTCGCGGAGTTCATCTCACGCATCAAGACCAAAGCCGATGACATTGCGCTCAAGCTCCTGACGCCAAAGGAGTATAAAGCAGTATTGCTTTTTCTTGGCATAGGATTTGTGGTGTTACTCTATCGCGGCGGAAAGGAATTATGGTATGTCCTTGTTCCGCCCGTCGCACCGAATTCGTACGTTGCCAACCAACGAGCACAAGACAGTATCTTTCAGGCATTGAGTGCCGCACGTATTCCCGAAGACTCGCTTAAGTTTTGGGCACCGCCAAACCCATCAGATACAAATGAGCCAACACCACGTAAAAGCTCCAAGACAGAAGGATTAGAACCATCATCTATTTCAGTTAATATAGGATCAAAGCAAGAGTTAATGAGATTGCCCGGTGTCGGTGAAGTGATGTCAGATAGGATTCTTTCATACCGCTCCAAGCGTGGCAGCTTCCGTCAGCTTGAAGAACTTATGAATGTTGAAGGTATCGGAGAAAAGAAATTTGAAAAGATGAAGCCGTATTTGAAGCTCAATTAAGTGCGAATCATAGCAGGTACATATCGCTCACGAACAATCATCACTCCCAAAGGTGACGCGACCCGTCCGACGACTGACCGCGCACGTGAGTCGCTTTTTAATATCCTCTCTCATAACTTTGATCTTGAAGGAGTAAGTGTTCTTGATCTTTTTGCCGGCTCCGGCGCGTTTGGGTTTGAGGCATTAAGTAGAGGTGCAAGCCACATAACATTTGTTGAGAATGATAGGAATGCGCTTGAAGCAATTACAGCGAATATCAATGCCTTTGAGGCAGAATCGGTTGTCTCAGTAGTAAAATTAGATGTCTATAAATGGCTTTCACGCGCATCAGGAGCGTATAATCTCATTTTCGCAGACCCTCCGTATGATGATGACAAAACCTTAAAAACACTGCCGGAGATTCTCTTTTCGTCAGGGCTTTTATTGCCGGATTCAATTGTTATATGCGAGCATCGCGCCGGAAGCTCTGTAATTGCGCCACCGCAAGTGGCTATATTGAGAGAAGTTACGGTCGGTGAGGCGCAGTTTACACTACTCAAAAGAAAACCAGCAACCGGTTAATGGCAATTCGCCGAGCAATATACCCAGGGACGTTCGACCCAATTACATTTGGGCATCTTGACGTTCTCGCTCGTGCCGCTGAGACATTTGACGAGGTAGTGGTCGCAGTATCGACAGCAAGTGGGAAGTCACCGCTTTTTTCTGAACAAGAACGTCGAGATACTGTAAAGCAGGCAATAGCCGAGGTCCTTCCGAACCAGAACAATATCACGGTAGAGAATTTCACGGGCTTACTTGTTGACTATGCAAAAGCAAAAAGTGCAACGGCGATAGTTCGTGGGCTTCGTGCGCTTTCGGATTTTGAGTATGAATTTCAGATGGCACTTATGAACCGCAAGCTTAGCGACATTACAACTGTCTTTTTGATGCCGCATGAACGCTATACGTATCTCAACTCGACCATCGTTCGTGAACTCGCTAAGTATAACGGTGATATCACGAGCTTTGTACCCAAGTGCGTCGTAGATGCGCTCAACAATAAATCGTAAGAAGAATGATGATAGAAACATCTATTGAAAGAGTAGCCGCTCGTATGGAGCATTGCGAAGATTCACCGACGCTGCTTATCGCAGCTCGTGCACAAGAACTTCGCAAGCAGGGCCGCTCTATTGTTTCGCTCTCGACAGGCGAACCTGATTTCCCGACACCGGAGAACGTTAAGCAGGCAGGCATCAAAGCCATCACCGAGAACTTTACAAAATATACTGCCGCTAATGGTATGCCCGAGCTTCGCGCTATAGTAGCAGAGAAGTTCATGCGAGATAATGGCATTGATAGTGCTGCCGATAGAGTCATCATTACTTCAGGGGGTAAACATGCGCTTGGCAATGCACTCATAACGCTTTGCGAAACAGGCGATGAGATAATTATGCCATCTCCGTTTTGGGCAAGCTATTCAGCGATCGCATCTATCTCGGAGGCAACACCTGTTATCATCGAGACAACGCAAGAAGAGAACTGGAAACTTACGCCGCAAAAGTTGGCTGATGCGATAACCGACCGTTCGCGTATGCTGATGCTCAATACACCTGTCAACCCCACGAGTGTTGTTTATACCGAAGAAGAACTTCGTGCGCTTGTTCCTATCATTAAAGAGTCGGGTATTCTTGTGTTGGTTGATGAGCTTTACGAGAAGCTTACGTTTGACGGCGTCAAACATTTTTCGCTCGGCTCGGTAGCAGAAATTGCTGATCAAGTTATCACTGTCAATGGTCTCTCGAAGGCGTATGCCATGACGGGTTGGCGTTTAGGTTTTGCTACAGGGCCAAAGTGGGCGATCTATGCGATGGCTCGTTTGCAAAGCCAGGCAGTGTCGCATCCATCGGCGATAAGCCAGCGCGCTGCGATGGAAGCATTGACCGGTCCGCAGGATTCTGTGGAGATGATGCGCAAGGCATTCGAGGAGCGTCGCGACCTTGTGACAGAACTCATGCAAACTGTACCGCAAATCTCCTTCACAAAAGCTGAAGGCGCGTTCTATGTGTTCTTCAATGTATCATACTATCTCGGCAAGTCAATGCCTGATGGCACGATAGTTCATACAGCAGACGAGCTTTGCGTCATGCTCTTAGAGACATTTGGCATTGCGCTTGTATCGGGTACAAGTTTTGGTGATAGCAGTTACGTCCGACTCTCCTTCGCAGCATCGAAGGATGATATTCGTGAAGGCGTCGAGCGACTCAAGAGGGGACTTGCATCATTATCATAATATCCTGTGAATCCACTACACCTCAACATCCCACAAACTCTCAAAGTACTTGAGATATTCCTACGTGATGAGCTTGGGCGTGTCGGATTTGGGAAAGCTGTTATTGGTCTTTCCGGCGGTGTGGACTCCGCTCTCTCAACCTACCTCGCAGCCCGTGCTATCGGCGCAGAGAATGTCCACTGTGTTTTGATGCCATATATAACTTCAAGTCCCGATTCACTATCCGATGCAATGAAGGTAGTCGAAGACCTCGGTGTCTCACATGAAGTAGTTGAGATAACTCCGATGTGCGAGCCGTACTTTGCGGCGAATCCCGACATGACAAATCTCCGACGCGGCAATGTCATGGCGCGGCAGCGAATGATCGTTCTTTATGACCGCTCCGCAAAACTTAGCGCGCTTGTTCTCGGGACATCGAATAAGACCGAAGCATTGCTCGGCTACACGACACAGTTCGGTGATAATGCAAGTGCGTTGAATCCGATAGGCGATCTTTACAAGACGCAGGTCTGGCAATTAAGCGAAGCAGTCGGTGTACCAAAAAGTATTTTAGAGAAAGCTCCGAGTGCAGATCTATGGACGGGACAAACCGACGAACAGGAAATGGGAATCAGCTATCGCGACGTTGACCTGCTCCTTTATTACATGATTGATCAGCGCGAGTCTAACGAAGAACTCATAAAGCGCGGATACGACCCCGAATATATCAAACGCATTCAGAAGATGGTGATACGCACCCAGTTCAAACGCCTCCCACCTGTTATCGCAAAACTTAGCAACCGCACCATCAACACCGATTTCCGCTACCCAAGGGATTGGGGGAGCTAAATTTATTTCCCAATAAAGACATTTGATGGTTTTGTACTATTTTTGTAGATAATTAATCGACGATAGAAGATTTTATGGCTAGATTATTTTCCCTTCTCTTTTTTATTATCTGCAATGGCAGTGTGAAGTCAGCAACTAATACTTTCTTCGATGACCTGCATATCTACCAAACAGACAAGGAAGTACTACAAAAACTTAAAAAAAAATACTATGCCACTGATACAAACTATTTTTTGAGAGAGAGAAGAGAAAATGAAAAGGTAATTCGATTTGCACCAGTGCAGGTATATGGCTTAAACGGTGTATTAGCTGTACACTCCGTTCGAGGTAAAGTGGCTAGATATGATTGGTATATGGATAGTGTTGCTATGTGGATTGACGAGTTTGAGATGCATGACATTGGCATAATGCGACACGGATATAACAGAGATTTTGAATTATTACGCACTAAATTTAGCGAAAAACTTGGCAAACCAGAAGCTATAAATTGTAATGGAGAAGAGATCATTTATTGGAAGAAAGATGGTATTACAATTCGGTATTTAGCTGCCAATAAATCTATAAATATTACTAAAGGTTCTGTCGCGCCTCTTGACAGAGCTAACTATGATTATCAATGTCGTTCTGTAATGCTAGACACCATGAACATTAGAGAGCGTCTATATCAGAAACTATCTGACTTGAAAAAGATTAATGCGAGTACGATACTAGAGAATAAAGAAATGCTATATGGTAGCACTCTTGAATGGGCGTTTGATAGTATGTACAGGAGAGTAAGTATTAAGGATACGATTTTTGGAATTCCTGCTTTGACATCCTTTTATCTTTTTGACCCTAACGATAAAAGTGTGCTTTACGGTTGGTCGTTGGAAGTCAATTCTAACGTTTTGGAATCTTGCGTACAACTTTTAGAGAAAACCTTTGGTCCCTCTACAGAATGTCGAAAGGACACAACTATGCACCAGGACATTGTAAATAGGTGTTGGGAGTGGGAAAATGAGTATGTCTATTACGAATACTTTCCTGGGTTTTCCTTAATGTTTGTTAAGGCATCCAGAATTATGAGGACAAAGTACCCTTACCCATAGGTCATTTCAAATATTCCTTTTCCCGGCACGAAAACGCCATTTTTACTGTTTTCAGTTGGTTAAGGGAAATTTCTTCGTATATTTGTAGTCTTCGCTTGTGGATAAAACCGCTGGGCAATGACATCTTTTCCCGTTTTTTGTGGAAAACAGGTCATTTTCGGCGAGAAGCCGCAAAGTTCGGAGAACAAATATAAACAATTTTGGAGATGGCAGTGGCAAAAGCAGCAACAGAGACCAAAGCAAAACGTACGACCCGCGGCAGAACGCGCCGTCGGATGAAATATATTACAGGGCTTATCCTCTGCTCCGATTGTACAAAGACGGCACGCAAGGAGATCGTAGGTGAGGCATTGACACAGGCAGCAGGCGAAGAGCCGCAGCCGATTGATCCAATCACCGGAGAACGCAAGACAGATAACCTCTGGGTTCGCTGTACGAAGTGTCATAACACGATGCTCGTCAACTTAACGGCGATGCTTGATGACAAGCCGAAGTCGCATGTCGGGATGTCAGCATCAGAGTGTACGCTTTATACGCCCCAGCGTATTTACGCTATCGGCGAAGCGGTCTATCATAAGGATTGGGATGACATCGGGACAGTGATGTCCAAAGAAGTAACCGGCTCAGGCCGTCACGCAATTATCATCCATTTTGATAAGACAGGCGAGAAAAAACTTTTAGAGAATTTTACGGTTTAATTTTTTCAACAACAATCACCTTTGAAGGAGGGATAAATACTCGTGGTAGGAATAATCGTACAAGAGGGAGAGCCGATCGATCGCGCACTGCGCCGCTTCAAGAAGAAATATGAGCGTGCAGGTATATTGCGTGAGTTCCGCAGACGTACAGCTTACGAAAAGCCGTCTATTAAGAACAAGATGATGCTCCAGCGCGCATCGCGCCGTCAGCTACGCATCCAAGAAGAGCAGGGATAATATCTCGGTACTCCTCTACGTCAATTGTGTCGCAGTTCGCTGCGACCGGTTATAAGCTCATATCTTTGGTATGAGCTTTTTTTTATCAGTATAACCAAATGATCTATCTCGATAACAGCGCAACGACTCCGCTCGATGAACGTGTCTTAGACGCGATGCAGCCGTATCTACGAGATGGATTTGGCAATGCGTCGAGCATCTACGAACTCGGCAGATCAGCGCGTATTGCGCTTGAAGATGCAAGAGCAACTGTTGCATCAAGTATTGGTGCTGAAGAAAGCGAGATAGTCTTTACCTCCGGCGGCACCGAAGCCAATAACCATGCAATACAAGGAGCAGTCTTTGCCGCACAGATCGCGGGTAGAAATTTCAAAGAACAATCTATTTCTGTCTCTCAAGTTGAACATCATGCTGTCCTTGAGCCGGCGGAGTTCGTCGAGAAGCTTGGTGTGGAGGTACATCGCATCGGAGTTGATTCAGACGGTATCGTTGATACAAATGCCTTTCATTCATCACTCTCAAAGAATACATCTCTTGTCTCCGTCATGAGTGTAAATAATGAGACGGGAAGTATTAATCCTATCAAAGACATTGCTTCGCTCACTCGAGAATTATCGCCGCAATCACTTATTCATACTGATGCTATTCAAGCACTCGGCAAGATAGACATCAATGTTAAAGAGTGGGGCGTTGATCTACTCTCTCTTTCAGCGCATAAGATATCTGGTCCGAAAGGTATCGGTGCCCTTTATGTTCGCCGCACCGTAATGATAGAACCGCTCCTCCATGGCGGTGCACAGGAAAGAAACCGCCGCGGCGGGACGGAAGCAGTTGCACTTGCAGTAGGTTTTGCGAAAGCAGCGGAGATTGTAATGCAAGAGAAGGAAGCAAGAAGAGAACATGTTCACTTGCTTAATTCTTATTTAATGCGGCGGCTCAATGAGATCGATGGTGTAGTAATTAACTCTCCTCCCAGTGGTAAGTCAGTTGATAATATCATCAATATCACATTCACGCCTGAAGTACTTGCAAAAGTAGAAGGTGATGCACTCATCATTCGGTTTGATCTGGACGGCATTGCTGTCTCGAACGGCTCGGCATGTACATCCGGCGCGTTGCAGCCATCTCATGTTTTGCTTGCAATGGGCAAAGGCGAGGAAGTAGCTCGGAAATCAATTCGTGTGTCTCTTTCAAACAACAACAGCACCCAAGACCTTGATGCTTTTCTTGCGACGCTTCAAAAAATATTATCCTGATAAAGTATTTAAAGCGTCAAGGGCAATTCCGTAACGCAATCCGCCCGTTGACACACTGACGCTTTCGACCTTCAAAAACTTCATCGCTTCATAAAGAATAGTAGCCCCGGCAGGAAGTATATCTACCCGGCCTTGTGGTATAACAGGATATATTTCTAAGATAGTTGATGTCGGTTGAGAGGTGAGTATATCAAGGTATGCCTTGACTTCCTCTAAGGTGAGTTTACAATGATTGACCTTCTCTCGGTCAAATTCCATAAGCCCAATCTTCATCGCAGCAAGTGTGGTTGGAGTCCCTGCTACAGCTATTACTTGCAAAGGTATCTCTATCCTTGAAAATGTCGCCTCAAATGCAGCTCGGATACCGTTGCTACTGATGCCTTGCTCGGTTAATCGTACTGCACCAATATCAATACTTTCCCCATATTGATACTTGCCATTTTTTCCGATAGCTATCTCCGTACTGCCACCGCCTATATCGATCACGGCAGTTACCCCTTCAACCGCAGAGAGATCAAATGTTGCGCCAAGATAGGTGAGTTCTGCTTCTCTATCCCCTTCAATGATCGAGATGTTTATATCAAAGTCATTCTTAACTCTTGCGAGTATCTCATCTCTGTCGAGAGCATCGCGTAATGCGCTTGTTCCGCAGGCGGCGATGTCGGTAACTTTTAATTCATCGATGATTGACTTGTACTTAGTGAGCGTCGAAGATAATCTTTCGTATGCTTCATCAGTTATCTTTCGCGTTTTATCGACATTCTCACCGAGCCGGATGATGGCATGTTCATCACGGATTATATTGAATTGCCCAGATTCATCTAACTCACCAATGAGCATCAGACAGGTATTCGTACCAATATCAAGTGCGGCTACTCTCAATTGCGCGCCAGCTCCAGACCTATCCATTCATTCTCTTGCATCGTTCGTTTGAGGGTGTATCCTGCTTTTTCGTATGCAGCGACTATCTCATCTTTATCCCACTCAAGAATACCCGAAAGAAGTAGTATTCCGCCACTCTCTTGATGTGTAGCTATCTCATTCTCAATAGCAAGTAATACATTGCGATGGATGTTGGCGATGAGAAGATCGAACATGTCTTCCGGTTTTGTTGCAGTTGTCAGGTCGCCGAGACGAATCTCTATCCTATCAGGTGAATATCCATTGCGCTCAATATTTTCTATCGAGTTATGATAAGCCCACTCGTCGGTGTCAATAGCAATGGCATGACTACCACCCAACATCATCGCATACATTGCAAGGATACCTGTGCCGGAGCCGAGGTCGAGGATGTTCTTCCCGTTGCAATCAATTCCCTCAAGCATCTTTAGGCATAGCCGTGTCGTCTCATGATGTCCTGTACCGAAGCTCATCTTTGGGTCGATGACTATGAGGTGTGTTGGATTAAATACCTTTGCTTCTTCAAGCCGCCAGCTTGGCGCGATGACAAGCGACTCGCTTATTTGAAGCGGCTCGATGTCTGCTTCCCACTGTGCATTCCAATCGGTGTTCTTATGTGTAAGAACTTCATCAAGTGTGATACTACCTTCGGGATATGTAGCAGTAAATTCTTTTAGCGCAGATTCTGCTTCAGGTGTCCATTCGCTCTTATTAATATGGATGACCATCTCACCGGTCGGACTTTCTTCAAAACCTTGCACATCAAAGTGCATCAAAAAATATCCCTGCAGAGCGTCTTCCTCGTCAAGCGATACATCAAAGACGAGTGATATATATTCATCGTTCATCATCACAGGTTATGCGCCTTTCTTTTTGATCTTTATCTCAAATACTTTTGACCAGTACTTTCCGGTGACAAACATCCGGTCATTCTTTGCATCATAAGCAATGCCGTTGAGTACATCTGTCTCACTGGTTCTATCTTGCGGCGGAAGAATACCGAAGAGATTGATTGCGCTTGTTATGTTGCCGGTTTGTGGGTCGATGCGAATGATGCGTTCAGTCTGCCAAATGTTTGCGAATATCTCACCGTTAATATACTCTAACTCATTTATGTTCTCTATTTTGTATCCACTTTCTCGTACTTGTATAGTTCTAAGAGTCTGTTTTGTATTTGGGTCGATGAAAAGAATCGTATCGCTTCCGTTACTCATGATAAGATTTGTCCCGTCATTCGTTAATCCCCATCCATCACCTTGATAGCGGAAAGAATCGATCTTTGCGAACGTGGTGAGGTCATAGACAAAGCCGATGCCTGATGTATAGGTAAGCTGATAGATCTTTCCATTAAGGACTGTAATACCTTCACCGAAATAATAGTCAGCGAGCTTAACGATCTTTAATACTTTTCCTGTCTTAATATCCACCTTGCGAAGGTCTGACTTTCCTTCGAGTCCTGTCCCCTCGATAAAATAATCGCCGACAACCTGCAGACCTTGCGTGAAGGCATTTGGGTCATGGGGGAAGGTGTTAACAACTTCATAGGTGTACGATGGTACTTCTGTGGCAGGTTGTGGAGGATTCGCGGTTTGCGGAGGCAGTGTCTGTACTTCTTTTTTGCAAGAGCCAACTCCTACTAAGAGTAATAATATCAATAAGAAATGATATGTCCGACGTTCGTTCAATGAATACATTTTCATATAGATTATAGGCGACCAAGTGTAACAAAATCGGCGTAAGCAAGTTCTTATATATGACTGCGCAACGAGGGCGCAGCCAAGGTATCCGGTAAGCAATGCTTATACCTCAAGTGACCTTCCGGATACATTTAATTCTCATCCGAGGGATGCTTGTAGTGAGTGGAATACGAAGCCAGCTCACTGTAAGCATCCCTCCTTATTTTTAGGAAACATATTTCAATCCTCCCGCGTAGTTACCCTCATCTGAATATATTCCATCTTAAATAATCGCAAGTGCAACAAACCAAACAATACGGTATAAAAGAAGAGCAGGCTCTTAACCTTTGGGTGAAGTTGGCGAGGTCATTCACTGTTTTCAATCGCAGCGCATCCGAAGATATACTCCGCCATGATATTACGTTGCCGCAGTTCGGTGTACTGGAAGTGCTCTTCCATAAAGGTGAGATGACAATCGGCGAGCTATGTAAAAAGCAACTTGTCTCCGGCGGCAATATGACGGTCGTCATTGATAACCTCGTACGTGACGGTCTTGTCGAGCGTATCCCTAAGGCAGACGATCGGCGTGCCATCATTATTCGTCTGACGGCAACAGGCAAGTCGCTTGTCAAGAAGGTATTCCCTCAACATGCGAAGCTCATCGCAAAGCTCTCATCAGGGCTAACACAAGCCGAGCAGAAGCAGCTTGCATCGCTCCTGAAGAAAATGGGTACTGCTGCAATGGAACAATAAGAGTTGTTTTTAGTATAATACTTCAAGTTCAAACTAATTTATTTTTTACTGATATGTTGAAGTTACGCAAAGCATCGGATAGAGGTCATTTTGATATGGGATGGCTTGATACCTATCATACATTTTCTTTTTCGTCCTACTACGATGACCAGTGGGTCAGTTTCCGCAACCTCCGCGTCATGAACGAAGACCGCGTCGCCGAAGGCATGGGCTTTGGGACACATCCGCATCGCGATATGGAGATTGTTACCATCGTCCTATCAGGCAAGCTGCAGCACAAGGACAGTATGGGAAATACTGCCGTTATCCTGCCGGGTGAAGTGCAGCGCATGAGTGCCGGGACTGGCGTAACCCACAGCGAGTTCAATCCGACTTCTGATGAACCCGTCCATCTATATCAAATATGGATACTGCCCGAGAAACATGGAGTAACACCGAGCTATGAGCAGACGAAGTTCGACCTCGATACCGCAAAGAACCAGTTGATGCTCGTTGCATCACCTGACGGCGCGAAGGGTTCTGTTACCATCGGGCAAGACGTAAAACTCTATCGTAGCAAACTTGAAACAGGGGAGAAGCTTGATCTACCGCTTGCTGAAGGACGTTCGGCGTGGTTGCAAGTCATTAGCGGTGACCTTACTGTCAACGGTGAAAAACTTGTGACAAGCGACGGCATCGGCTTGACGCAAGAAGCATCGATTGCTATTAGTGCAAATGAGGACTCGGAGTTTTTACTCTTTGACTTGAACTAATTCTGAGGAGCCGAAGGCGACGAAGAATCTGATGCTAGTATGTAAACCGAAGCATCAGATTCTTCGCTTCGTTTCACTCCGCTCAGAATTCCGTCATTTCGTATGGCAACTAGACATCCCCCTCTTCTCGAGGTACTGCTGGTGATAATCTTCCGCTGCCCAGAATTTCTTCGCTGGTTCGACGAACGTAACGATAGGGTTCTTCCACTTTCCGCTTTTTGCTAACGCTTCTTTTGACTTTATCGCGGCTTGTTTTTGCATTTCGTTTGAATAGAAAATAACCGAGCGGTACTGCTCGCCGTGATCAGGTCCTTGACTATTGAGCGTTGTCGGGTTGTGGTTATCCCAAAACACTTTTAGTAGTTCGTCATAGCTGACCTCGTTCGGGTCGAACTCCACTTCCACGACCTCGGCATGTCCCGTATTATCAGAGCATACATCTTTATAGGTGGGGTTATCCTTCTTGCCGCCGGCATACCCGACGCGCGTTGCGGTGACTCCCTTAATCATCCTGAAATCCGCTTCCACACCCCAAAAGCATCCTGCCCCGAAGGTAGCAATCTGCGTGCCCTTCTTAGTGCCAATTCTGCTTGTGGTCTTTTTGAAGTTATCTGAACCGCGGAAGTAGGTCAGTGCAACTGCTGATCCTGCGATAAGAGCGGTTATAAGTAATGCCTTTATCATGATGTACATTTGTCTTGTCTTCTATAGTGATTTTTCGTGTATTGTAGTACAATGTTTCGGAGCCCATAGGTTTTAAATTCGCGCAATTTTGCCTTGTAAGTCATATATAAATCAACATTATCACTGTGCACCACACCGCTTTTGGCGGAAGCTCAGAGCTAAAACTTAAAGCGTAAAGGGTAGGGAATTCGGTGGTGCTGTAAATGTACACATTTGAAATGGATGTTTAGGGGTTTAGGCGGTCAGTTGAGGTTTGTCATCCCGACAGAGCGAAGCGACGAGGAATCTGGGACAAGCAGCGCGCCTACTTAGACTTCCGG
Source organism: Kapaibacterium sp. (SeqCode) (assembly GCA_046590205.1). Lineage (GTDB taxonomy): Bacteria > Bacteroidota > Ignavibacteria > Palsa-1295 > Palsa-1295 > DATDEW01. The sequence goes on along the minus strand of JBKJTT010000002.1, from coordinate 2,578 downwards.
ATCCCTCGCATTCGTTCGGGATGAAAATTCACACATAAATAAAGGACTCATAGGAAGTACCGAACTTCCCCATGCAAATATACGAAATCCGACCCACCTCCTGCAAGATGCTCGGACAAAATACCATCTAACCCATTAAAAATCAACAAGATAATCTTTGGATATCTCTAAAATTACCGTTTCCGCTCCGCTTTCGCCAATTTCCATAGGCACCTCCCGTAGGGGCTCGCCGGTGGCGTGCCCTGCGCTACCGACGTGCCGCTCCTAACGGAGCTGAAGTGGGTAGGTGCGAAGTTATAACCCGGATTTCATTAATCCTTCACGTACCTGTATGATTGTTAGATGCTGTGACAAGTATTGCTTTCAACATAATATATGATGTCTTTTAATCTGTTCTTCGTTACCAGTAATATTTTTGTATATTTGTGCTATGAAGATACTAACACTTTTACTATTATCCCAACTCCAGTGGCAAACATTCTTTAGTCCTAAAGGTGGGATTCGAGAGGCAATCATTCGTTCGATTGATTCTGCTCAAGTGCAAGTACTTGTACAAGCCTATAGCTTTACATCTAAGGAGATAATGGACGCGCTGCTTAAAAAGAAATGCCGTTCACCTAATGTGGAGATTGTGTTGCTGATTGATAGGAAAGAGGCAAAATCAAAGAAGTTCAAGAGAAGAAAGCTAAGAGAAGGTGGAATTACTGTTCGAACTGATATTGTACCTGGAAAGGCTCATGATAAGGTTATCATAATTGACTCAATGAGAGTTATTACCGGAAGCTACAATTACACAAGTAATGCAGAGGAAAATAACGCAGAAAATGTGATTATTATTGACAACAGTTTAATTGCAACACAGTATTTAAATAACTGGGCAAAGCTATTTCCAGAGAAGAAGAAGAAGTAACGAACTCTCCATCGCCTCATCCCGTTTACAACCATGTAACCCGTGGTGCTTTGACCGATAGCTTGCCGCCACGTAAAAGAAAGAGCTAAAGCGCCGCCGTAAAGCGAAGAAGTTTTTGCTTACCCCGACGCAGTACAAAGCGTCGGGGTATTTTTATTATGAGCCAAACCAACCAAGAACTCAACTGTGTCTATGATCCGCTGAAGGAATTCATGGCGCACTACGCAGATGCGAAGTCCACTTCGAGCACTATTTCGTCGTACGAAGGAATGACGGTCGAGGAGCGGCTGAAAAAGCGCATCATAGATGGTGATAAGATAGCGATCGATGTTGATCTAACCGAAGCGTTGAAGTCCTATAAAGCGCTTGAGATCATCAATGATATTTTGCTCGGCGGCATGAAGGTCGTCGGCGAGCTTTTTGGCTCGGGCGAGATGCAGCTTCCGTTCGTCCTGCAATCTGCGGAGACGATGAAGACAGCGGTAAAATATCTTGAGCCGTACATGGATAAAGCCGATGGTGACGGGTCCAAGGGCAAGATGGTACTTGCAACGGTCAAAGGCGATGTGCATGACATTGGGAAGAACCTCGTCGATATTATTCTCACAAATAACGGCTACACCGTTTATAATCTTGGTATCAAGGTTGCGCTTGAACCGATGCTCGAAGAGTTCGAGCGCCGGAAAGCAGACGCTATCGGTATGTCGGGCTTGCTTGTGAAGTCAACGGCAATCATGAAAGAGAACCTTGAAGTGATGGCTGGTCGCGGGATAAGTGTCCCTGTCGTGCTTGGCGGTGCGGCACTCACGAGGAAATTTGTGGAGAAAGATCTGCGCGAAATTTATAGCGGTCCACTCAACTATGCACAAGATGCCTTCGATGGTCTGCGTTTTATGGAGCAGCTCAAGGGCGCGGCAGGCGGAGTAATGAATGTAGTCGAAGAGAAGAAGCCGGAGACCATTGCAGAGATGATTGCGGCAATGTCGCGTTCACGCGGCGAGCTTCTGCGACTTATCGAACCTCTTGAAAATACTGATCTCGAACTTCCGAACACATTTAATAAATGGTCACTTCGCGATGTGCTTGTTCACATGATAGGGTGGGAAGAGATCGCAGCTGAACGCGTTGCTATTCTTAAGATAGGCAGTACCCCGGAAGCGATCGAGAGCACCGATGCCGACCAGTGGAACGCTCGGTTCGTAGCCGACAGCCCGCTGCACTCTAAAGAAGAGATACTCGATGAAATGCTTCGCGTCCGTGAAGCTCTTGTGAGTGAACTTGAAGGACTTACAGAAGACGCATTCTTGCGTAAGGACAAAATACCTGCAGCAAAGAACTGGCTTCCATATTTTACCTACGCTCATGAAGAAGAGCACAGCGAGCGTATCCGCCAATGGCTTGACTCACGCGAAGAAGAACTTGATAGCGCAACAGGCCTCGAAGCAAAGATGGCACTTGCCGAGCGTGCATTGCCGTGGCTTGTCGGGGGTAAAGTTAAAAGTGAAAATTTAAAAGTTAAAAATATTGAGGAGTTGGGAGTTGCTCGGTTGACGGATATCCCTACACCACCTTTTTGGGGTGTTGAGCTTCGTGAGCTTTGGATTCTTGATATGGTATGGGAGTATATCAACGAGGTTGCGCTCTTCCGCGGTCAGTGGCAGGTTAAGC